>NZ_JAMYRN010000020.1:0-81220 GCF_040321435.1 Mesorhizobium sp. M0410 | reverse complement strand
CCCCACCCACCTACACAAACACTTCCGGTGGGGTCGGCAGGTTATTTTGTTAATAACACACAGTAAAACCCGGGCGCCCCCCCCCCCCGAAACCCCACCCACGCGTGGGGGGGCGGGCAGCCCCCCCCCCACCTTTTTATCGGAGCAATGGATTGCCAAAAGCCGATTTGGACTTGGGTCCGCTACTCCTGGAATGACCGGAGACAATCATGTCGCGCATCGGAATCCACTCATTCGTCTGGTCGGCGAGCTCGGCGCAGAGCGACCTCGAGCGGACGCTGGCCAACACCAGGGAGGCCGGCTTCGACCTGATCGAATTCTCTTATCTCGACCCCGCCAATGTCGACATTGACGGCTTGGCCAAGCGGATCGGCGATCTCGGCCTCGGCGTCGCGATCAGCATCGGACTGCCGGCCGACGGCGATATTTCGAGCGCCGACAAAACGATTGCCGCGCGCGGAGTCGAAATCCTGAGACGTACGATCGCGCTGACCCGCGATCTTGGCGGGCAAAAGGTCGCCGGCATCCTCAGCACCAGCCATGGATTGCAGAGCGAGGCGCCGACGCGCGACCAGTGGAACCGCAGCGCCGGCACGCTTGCCGAGGTGGCCGAGACAGCAAAATCAGCCGGCGTCAGCCTCAACCTCGAGATCGTCAACCGCTTCGAAAGCAACCTGCTCAACACCGCCGCGCAAGGCATGGCCTTCATCGCGGACAGCGGCTCCGACAACATCTTCCTGCATCTCGACAGCTTCCATATGAACATCGAGGAGGCCGATGTCGGCTTGGCCATTCGCAACGCCGCAAGCAAGATCGGCTATGTCCATATCGGTGAGAGCCATCGCGGCTTCCTCGGCACCGGCAATATCGATTTTGCCGCGATATTCGACGCGCTGACCGCCATCGGCTACAGCGACGACCTCAGCTTCGAATCCTTCTCGTCGGAAATCGTCGATGAGAACCTGTCGCGGAAAACCGCCATCTGGCGCAATCTGTGGACCGACAATATGGAGCTGGCCAAACATGCGCGCCGCTTCATTGCGCTCGGACTGGAGACGGCGCGGCGCAAGGCCGAGCTTGTTTCCGCAACGCACCGGCCTTGAGAACTCGCAGTTCCGAAATCGATCTGGTTAGACCAGAGGCGCTGTATTAGCCGGCAAAACGCGGCCCAAGTTCCTCGATGCGGCGGATCATCGCCTGGAAGTCCTCCGAGATGCGCTGGTGCAGGTGAACCGCCAGCTCCGGGTATTCCTCAAGGATGCGGCGGAACATCTTGCGGCTGAGCCGCAGCACTTCCGAATCGATTTCGGCAGAGGCGCTGGTCAGCCGGTTGGTATCGGCGATCAGCGCCAGTTCGCTGAGCATGGTGCCGGGGCCGGCGGTGCCGATCGGGATGCGCTCGCCGTCGTGCTCGCGGTAGAGGACGATGCGGCCGCTGATCACGATATAGGCGCAATCGGCCTCGTCGTCCTCGCGGTAAAGCTTGTGGTCGGCTTGCAACCTGGTGGTTTCGGCGCCGAAGGCGAGCAGACGCAGCTGTTCCTGCGTAAAGCCCTCGAAGAGCCTCACGGTGGACAGGATGCGGATGTCGTCATCCAGCGCCATCTAGCTATGTCCCCGAACCGTCAGTCCGACTCCTCCCCTACGAGGCCGATCCAAAACCACCTCCAGCCTCAGGACCGTACCCGAAAAGCGCCCCGCCCGGATCGCTTATTTGAATAATGAAATGTTTAAGGAACCAGCTTGTAGCCGCCGCTTTCTGTCACGAGAATTTCCGCGTTGGAAGGATCGCGCTCGATCTTCTGGCGCAGCCGGTAGACGTGAGTTTCGAGGGTGTGAGTGGTGACGCCGGAATTGTAGCCCCAGACTTCCTCCAGCAGCACGTCGCGGGTCACCACCTTCTGGTCGGCGCGGTAGAGATATTTGATGATCGAGGCTTCCTTTTCGGTCAGCCGTACCTTGGCGCCGCGCGGGTCGATCAGAAGCTTCTGGCTGGGCTTGAACGTGTAGGGGCCGACCGAGAAAGTGGCGTCCTCGCTCTGCTCGTGCTGGCGCAGCTGGGCGCGGATGCGGGCCAGCAGCACGGCAAAGCGGAACGGCTTCGTCACATAGTCGTTGGCGCCGGCCTCGAGGCCAAGGATGGTGTCGGAATCGGTATCGTGGCCGGTCAGCATGATGATCGGCGCCTTGTAGCCGCCCTTGCGCAATATCTTTACCGCCTCGCGGCCATCCATGTCGGGCAGGCCGACATCCATGATGAGCAGGTCGATGAGCCCGCCGCGCGCCGTGGCGACGCCTTTGGCGGCGGTCGCTTCCTGCAGGACATCGAATTCCTCATAAAGCGACAATTGCTCGACAAGGGTGCCGCGCAGGTCGTCATCGTCGTCGACGATCAGAATGGTGCGTGAAGTCATGGATCAATCCGTTGTTTTGAAAAGAGATTTCAGTTGACCGCAGCCTGTTTATGCGGAAGCTGACCGGCACAACAGCCGTTCACAGTGATTTGTTCCGTGGCACGATCATACAAGAAAAAACACGATCGCAATGCAGTCGGCGCAATTTTGCCGAAAGGGCTCGCCGTGCTCACCGTGCGCGCGCGCCCAGGCCATGCCAGCCAAGGCTTTCTGCAGGCCGGCAAACTGGTGTTTCCATGTGCGCTGGGGCATGGCGGCATCTCGGCGGCCAAGCGCGAGGGCGACGGCGCCACGCCGCTTGCCTCGATGCGGATATTGTCGGGATATTTTCGCGGCGACCGTTTTGCCGGCGGCCGCCGGACGCGGCTCGCGATGACGCCGATTGGCCGCGACCTCGGCTGGTGCGAAGTGCCTGGGGACCGCAACTACAACCGCCCGGTCAAAATCCCCTATGGCGCCAGCCATGAGCGGATGCTGCGCACCGACGATCTCTATGACGCCTGCCTGGTGCTGGACTGGAACATTGTGCCGCGGCGGCGCGGGCGCGGCAGCGCCATCTTCTTCCACCTGGCGCGCCCCGGCTTTACGCCGACGCAAGGCTGCGTCGCGGTAACGGCTCGCACCATGGCGCGGCTGCTGCCGCTGCTGTCGGAACGGACGGTGATAAGGGTGGCAAGGTAGGGGAGAATAGTGAGCGAATTGGTCGGGAAGGATATTCGCGGACCCGCCGCTTAGCTTCACTACTCACTACACCGTCCTAGCGCTTCCTCGGCAGCTGCCAACCCGTGTCGAGAAGGCCGAGCCGACCGAGTTCGCGGTCCATGGCGCGTGCGATGTCCTTGCGTTCGCCGCCGATGTCGCGCAGCTGGCGATCAGAGAGATCCTCGACATTCTCGTAGGGAAGATTGACCGCGATTTTTGCGTAGCGAAACCAGTCAAGCACGGCGCGCAGCCAGGCCGGGCGGAGGGTAACAGGGCGCAAGGTGATGTCAGACATGGTGCAATCCGCTTCTCCGGACATCAAATCCGGTTTGATGTTTCTTCGATGACCAGATCATGACCGATTGAAATCAAAACGGGAAACGAGTAGTTTTTTCTGCATCTTCAAGTTTTTTTTGAGAATTGGAATGCTCGACCGAACTCTCCTCGTCTGGCACTAATGGCGCGCCTGCTGCCTGGAACCCGTGCGCTGCGGACGCTGGAGGCAGCGGCCCGGCATCTCAATTTCACCCGCGCCGCCGACGAGCTCGGCCTGACGCCGGCAGCGGTCAGCCATCAGATCAAGGAAATCGAGGATCAGCTCGGCATCGTGCTGTTCACACGCACCAGCCGCACGATCCGGCTGACCGAGGCGGGTGCGGTGCTGTTCGAAGCTTCGACCGATGCGCTCGACCTGCTTGGCCGGGCCGTCTCACGGGCGCAGAAGACGGCACGCGGATCGGCGCTGCTGAAGGTCACCCTCGATGCGCAATTCGCGACGAAGTGGCTGATGCGGCGCGTCGACGATTTTCGCAAGCAGCATCCGGCGATCGAGCTGCGTTTCGACATCAGCTACGAGGTGCGCGACTTCGATCGCGACGACGTCGATCTCGGCATCCGTTTCGGCACCGGCAAATATCAGGGGCTTCGCTCGCACCGGCTGTTCGAAAACGTTATCATTCCGGTCTGCAGCCCGGCCCTGTTGCGGGCCGGGCCGCCGCTCAAGGAGCCGCGCGACCTGTTTCATCATACGCTGGCGCATATCGAGTGGTCGCGCCAGGGCGTCACCTGGCCGAACTGGAGCATGTGGATGGCGGCGGCGGGCGTCGACGATTTCGACGACAGCCGGACCATCGTGTTCGGCAACTCGACGGATGCCGTCCAGGCCGCGCTCGACGGCAACGCGGTCGCGCTCGCCGATTTCGCCATGGTGGCAAACGACCTTTCGGAAGGTAGGCTGATCCGGCCGTTCGAACTCGGCATCAAGGTCGCGCCCGAATTCGCCTATTTCCTGGTCTATCCGGAGACCGCGGCGAATGATCCGCGCATCGTCGCCTTTCGCGATTGGCTTCTCGAGGAAATCGCCAGGACCCCGAGCTGACGGTCAGCCCGCCGCCGCGCCGAACCAGCCGATCACCGCGCCGATGAGAAGCAGCACGCCGAGCCAGTGACCAACATCGATGAGCGTCAGATCCCAGCCGAAACCTTCGTAGCGATGGTTGACCGAAAGCGTGGTGGCGACGAACCCCAGCCAGAGAACGAAGCCGAAGATCACCCCGGCAAGCAGGCTCGGCTCGCCGCCGGTCACGGCGCCGATGATCAGCGACATGACCAGCGCCATGACGAGCTCCGCGATGAAGGAGACGACGAAGGGCAGCATCGATTTGCTCATCGTCGCCGGATCAAGCTTGGCGGCCTTCAGCCACGGCTTGCTCAAGCCCATGTACCAGGCCCCGCCGAACAACCACGCCACGACGGCGGCGACGATTACCGCCAGCCAATTGATTGCTGAAAAATCCATGGTTCCCTCCGGTCGATTGCGCGATGGAACGCCTGTTCGGCGATGCCGTCAAGCAAGGCGCCAGACGGTGGTGCGCTTGACCTCGGCGTCCTCCAGCGCCCGGGTCACCGCCACTTCGTAGACGTCAAGCGGCTCCAGCCCGGTCTTCGGCAGATAGGAGCGGCCGGGATCGCCGACGAGAATGTCGGCACCGCGCGCCCTCAGCCGGGCGAACCACGGCATCAGCCTGTCGGCGAAAGTTTTGTCGTAGAAGACGTCGCCGGCCAGCACCACGTCCCAGCCGGCATCGCTGCCGATGCAGTCGCCGATGAGGAATTTTATCTCGGTCCCATTTGCCTCGGCATTGAGGCGGATCGCGGTCGCGCAGAACGGGTCGATATCGGCGGCGATCACCTCGGCAGCTCCGGCCTTCACCGCGGCAATGGCGACAACGCCGGAGCCGGAGGCGAAGTCCAGCACGCGCTTGCCGCGCACCGCCGCCGGATTGTCGAGGATGTAGCGGGCAAGGCCTTGGCCGCCGGCCCAGGCAAAAGCCCAGAAGGGCGGCGGCAGGCCGATTTCGGTCAGCTCGTCCTCGGTCCGCCGCCACAGTTCGTGCGCCTCGTCGGCCAGGTGCAGGCGGATCTCCGGCACATGTGGCGGCGCCATCAGCGCCGTGTTGTCGAGGATGAATTTCCTGGCGCTGTCCGGCGTCAGCGCCGTCATGGCGCCGGCGTCAGGCCGCCCATGCGGCAAACCTCTTGCCATTCGGCCGGCGTCACCGGCTGCACAGACAGCCGCCCGAGCCGCACCAGCGCCATGTCGGCCAGCTTTTGATTGGCCTTGGCTTGCTCCAGCGTCACCGGCTTCGGCATGGCCTTGAAGGCGCGGATGTCGACGCACTCCCAGCGGGGATCGTCGGTGGTGCTGTCCTGATGGGCCAGAGCGCAGACTTCGGCGATGCCGACGATGTCCAGCCCGTCATTGGAATGGTAGAAGAAGCCGAGATCGCCGATCTGCATCGCCTTCATGTTGTTGCGCGCCGCATAATTGCGCACGCCGTCCCATTGCGTGCCGGCCTTGCCCTTGGCCTTGAGGTCCTCGAAGGAGAAGACCGAAGGTTCGGATTTGAACAGCCAGTAGTTCATTGTGTTGCTCCTCCTCAGGTGCCGCCGCGACTAAAAGCGCGTCGCGTTCGACCGGCCTCATGCGACGCGCTTTAGGTTCTTGTTGTATGCATGTCGCTATCACAAAACCGCTGCACACTTTTGCGCGACATGCATCAGATATCCGCCGGCTTGTTGAAACTCCAGTTCCACTGCCGGATTTCGACGCTTTCGAACAGCCCTGCCTTGGTATAGGGGTCGGCCGCCGACAGGGCTTTTGCCGCAGCCAGATCAGGCGCCTCGACAACGGCGAGAGTGCCGTTCGGCTTGCCGTCGGCGTCGAGGAACGGGCCGGCGAAGGCCAATTTCTTGTCGCCGTTCAGCCCTTCCAGGAAGGCAAGGTGCTTGGGCCGCGTATCGAGCCGCACCTGCAGCCTTCCTGGCTTGTCCTTGCAAATCAACGCAAACAGCATCTTTCCATCTCCGCAATCGTTCGCGATCACATGTCGGTTTCGGTCTTGAGTGGCCTTGTCATCAACGCCGACACAGCCTGGTCTATGGTTATGGTGCCGTCCAGTATGGCGGCGACGGCGGCGATGATCGGCGCGTCGATCCGGCGCTCGCCGGCGATGCGGGCGGCGATTGCCGCCGTCGGCACGCCTTCGGCCAAAGGCAAGCCGGCAAGCGGCTTGCCTTGCCCCAGCGCCAGCCCATAGGCGAAATTGCGCGACTGCGCGGACGAGCAGGTGAGCAGCAGGTCGCCGAGGCCGGAAAGCCCCATCAGCGTCTCCGGCTTGGCGCCAAAGGCGGCGCCGATGCGGCGCAATTCGACGAAGCCGCGCGTCACCATCGCCGCCTGGGCGCTGGCACCGAGCCCGGCGCCGGTGACGGCACCCGCGGCAATGGCAAAGACGTTCTTCAGCGCGCCGCCGATCTCGACGCCGATTAGATCGTCGCTCGAATAACAGCGCAGATTTTCCGCCGAAAAGCGGGCGGCAAGGTCGGTGGCCAGAGCCTCGTCGCGGGCGGCGACCACGACGGCCGTCGGCAGGCCCCTGGCGACGTCGGTGGCAAAGCTTGGGCCGGACAAAGCGGCGACCGGATTTGCCGGCAGTATTTCCTCGGTGATGGACGATAGCAGCGCGCCGGTGTCGCGCTCGATGCCCTTGGCGCAGAGGACCAGCGGGACGCCTTTCGGCATATGGCTGGACGCGGCCGTCAGCATAATCCGCAACGATTGCGCCGGCGCTACCGCCAGAACGCAGTCGGCACCGTCGAGCGCCGCCTCGATGTCGCTCGTCGCCACGATGCCGGGATCGAGCGCGATGCCCGGCAGATAGCGCGGATTTTCGCCACGGTCGACCGCCGCGACGGTCTCCGGGTCGCGCGCATAGAGGCGGACGAAATGACCGGCGCGCAGCGTGGCCAGCGCCAGCGCCGTGCCCCAGGCGCCGCCGCCGAGCACGGCGACGCGCCAGCCGCTTGGCGCCTTGTGCTCGCTGCCGGTCATGCCTTGGCCCCACGCCGGCCCGAGCCGACCATCGGGGCCGAGATGCTGTCCAGCGGCCAGCGCGAGCGCGGCACGAGATCGGCGGCGTTTTCACCTGATATGCCGGCGCGCAGGCGCTCGATGCCGGCCCAGGCGATCATCGCCGCATTGTCGGTGCAGAGGTTGAGCGGCGGCGCGACGAAGCTGAACCCGGCCTGCTCGCAAAGACTCTGCAATGTCGCCTTGATGGTCCGATTGGCGGCCACGCCGCCGGCGACAACCAATGCAGGGTCGGCTTTGTCCGGGAATTGCTGACGGAACCGGGTCAGCGCCCGCGCAACACGGTCGCCCAGCGCATCCGCCACCGCCGCCTGGAACGAGGCGCAGATATCGGCAACATCCTGATCGCTCAGCGGGGCGATCGCGGTTGCCGCCTGGCGCACCGCGGTCTTGAGGCCGGAGAAGGAAAAATCGGGCTGCACCGAGCCCTTCATCGGGCGCGGAAAGGCGAAACGCGTCGCGTCACCGGTTGCCGCCGCCTTCTCGACATTCGGTCCGCCCGGATAGGGCAGGCCGAGCATCTTGGCCGTCTTGTCGAAGGCCTCGCCAAGCGCGTCATCGATCGTCGTCGCCCAGCGCTGGTAGTCGCCGACGCCGCGTACGGCGACGATCTGGGTATGACCGCCGGAGACCAGCAGCAAGAGGTAGGGAAAGTCGAGCCCGTCGATCAATCTGGCCGTCAGCGCGTGACCTTCGAGATGGTTGATGGCGATCAGCGGTTTTTTGGCTGCCGCGGCGATTGCTTTGGCCGTCATCAGGCCGACGATCAGCCCGCCGACAAGACCGGGACCGGCGGTGGCGGCAATCGCATCGATATCGGCGAGGTCGACGCCGGAATCGGCGAGCGCTGCTTCGATGATGCCGTCGAGCGCCTCGACATGGGCGCGCGCGGCGATCTCCGGCACGACGCCGCCGAAAGCGGCATGCTCCTCGATCTGGCTGAGCACGATGTTCGACAGGATTTGCGGCGTGCTGCGACCGTCCAGCGCCACCACGCTGGCGGCGGTCTCGTCGCAACTCGTCTCGATGCCCAGAACGCGGATCAATTCGTCGCTGTCCAAAAATCGTACAGATTGTACTGTCGGCCTTTCCCCGATAGGAGAAAACCCGAAAACCTGCCGGGGGTTATCACGGACGGCGCGTCATGCAAACAACCTTGAAAATCGGAACACGCGGCAGCCCGCTGGCGCTGGCGCAGGCGCATGAAACGCAGGCGCGACTGATGGCGGCGCATGGCATGCCGGCGGAAGCTTTCGAGGTGGTCGTCATCTCGACCAGCGGCGACCGCATCCAGGACCGGCCGCTGTCGGAAGCCGGCGGCAAGGGCCTGTTCACCAAGGAGATCGAGGAGGCGCTGCTGGCGCGCCGCATCGACATCGCCGTGCATTCGTCGAAGGACATGCCGACGCTGTTGCCCGAGGGGCTGGAACTGTCCGCGTTCCTACCGCGCGAAGACGCGCGCGATGCCTTCATCGGCAAGGCGGCGCGAACGATTGCCGGCCTGCCGCAAGGCGCCAGGGTCGGTTCGTCGTCGCTGCGGCGCCAGGCGCTGATCCGGCGGATGCGGCCGGACGTCGAAGTGGTGATGTTTCGCGGCAATGTGCAGACGCGGCTGCGCAAGCTCGACGACGGCATCGCCGACGGCACCATCCTCGCCTATGCCGGGCTGAAGCGGCTCGGGCTCGAAGACGTGGTCACCGACCTGATGCCGCTCGAGGTCTTTCCGCCGGCGCCGGGGCAAGGCGCGATCTGCATCGAAAGCCGCATCGGAGACCGCGACGTGGAACAGATGCTGGCAGCGATCCACGACGGGCCGACCGGCGAGGCGCTGGCCTGCGAGCGCGCCTTCCTGGCGGCGCTCGACGGGTCCTGCCGCACGCCGATCGCCGGACATGCGACGATATCGGGCGGAACGGTTTCCTTTGCCGGGCTGATCATCTCGCCCGATGGCACGCAGTCGCATGAAGTCAGGCTGCAAGGGCCGGCGCAGGAGGCGGCGCGCATTGGCGCGGAAGCCGCGGCGACCGTTCGGGCCAGGGCCGGCGAAACATTCTTCGATGGCTGGACCTGACATGCTCCGCGTCCTTGTGACGAGGCCCGAACCGGGCGCGTCGCGCACGGGGCGCCGGCTTGCGGATGCCGGCTTTCAGCCGATCCTGCTGCCATTGACCGGAACCGTGGCGCTGCCGGTCGATGCCGGCGCGCTCGCTGACGCCGCGGCGGTCGCGGTCACCAGCGCCAATGCCGTTCGCCATGCGCCGAAAGAGGTCATCGCGGCGCTCGCCGGCTTGCCGTGCCACGCCGTCGGCAGGAAGACGGCGGAAGCCGCCCGCGCTGCCGGGTTTCTGTCGGTCAGCGAAGGCCCGGGCAATGCCGAGGCGCTGGCCGATGCGCTTGCTGGCGGTTACGCGGGGCAGACGATCGTCTATCTCTGCGGGCGAGTGCGATTTCCCGGCTTCGAGGAAGGGCTGTTGGCGTCGGGCGTTCAGGTCCGCGCCGTCGAGACCTACGACACCGTTGTCCTGGATTACTCCGACGAGGCCGTTCTTGCGCGCCTGTCCGCCCAGCCGGTCGAGGCGGTGCTGCTCTATTCGGCCAAGGCGGCCACCGCTATGCAGGCCCTGGCTAGCCGGCCGGCGCTGCGTGGTGTTTTTGAAAAAACGCGCTTTTTCGGATTATCGGGGCGCATCGCCGCGGCGTTGGGCGACGTCGCCGAGATCCGGATTGCGCCTGAGCCCAGCGAGGATGCGCTGCTGGGACTTTTGCAGGCGCCGCGCTGACCGGCATCCGCCGCTGCTCTGTGCCAGCTTGTTCCAAACGTTGGCGCCGCCCCTCACCTGCCTGCCGGCATCCTCTCCCCGTATAGTGACGGGGAGAGGGTGCCTTCGCCGAGGATTTCGCCAACCTCCAGCGTTGCAGAAGAAGCGTCGAGACTCGTGAGAGCCCTTCTCCCCGTCACTGTACGGGGAGAAGGGCCCGGCAGGGCGATGAGGGGCAGTGCCAACGTGGATGACTGCGCTCGGGGCACATTTTGTTCTTGCTTTGTGCCGGCAGCTATGCTACTAATTTGGTTATGGTGCTAATTGGCTCCAACGACCCGCCCGCCGAGGCGGGTTTTTTGTGTGCCGAGCATGGGCCTTGGCTTGACACGTGGATTCGGCCCTGCGGCGTTTTGCCAAAACTGAACTCCAAGCCGTGGCGTCATCACGCCGCCCCTTTTCACCGCTTGGTGATGTGCTAGACCCTTCAAACCATCCCGAAGCGAATTTTGCGGAGCCCGAGCATGGTCAAGACGCCGAAGATGCGGCATTCCAAGAGCCGCCGTGAGCCGGTGACCATCGAGCTTGAGCCTGGCGCCGTCTCGCGAGTCGCCGACGAACAGGATGCCGTGACCTCGCAGACCGACGAGGCGCGGGCCGAGGAAGCGGCGAACGCCTCGCAGCCGGAGCCACCTGAAGAGCCGGTGCATGCGGACCAGACCGATCTCGAGCCATGGGAACATGCCGACGCAGCCGCGCCGGCCGGCACGCAAGAGCCGGCGGACGCCGGCGTCGATTCTGCCAGGGAAGCGGAAACCCCTTATCCCGCCGGTTCGGATGCGCCGGCCGGGCGCTCCACGGTTTCCGACTACAGTTTCGAAGATGCATCCAGAGGAACCGGGGCCAACGAACCGGGGATCCCAGGTTCCGGCGAGAAGACAGCTGAGACGAGGGACGACCATATGGCAGCGCAGCCGAAGCGAAGCGGCATCAACGGCATCGCCGCCGGTATTATCGGCGGCGTCATCGCCCTCGCCGCGGCCGGCGGGCTGCAATTTGCCGGCCTGCTCGGTGCGCCGGGGTCGGGCGGCGTGTCGCTCGACGCGGTCAATGGTGAGATCGTTTCGCTGAAACGCGAGGTCGCGGACCTCAGACAGGCCGGCGCCAACAATGACGCATCGGCCAAGGTGGACGGGCTGTCGGCGGCGCTGGATCAGGTGAGGGCGGACGTTGCGACGTTGAAGTCGGCGGTCGAGCAAGGCGGTGCCGGCGACAATGCCGGCCTGGCGGCACTTGGCGACAAGGTAAGGCAGATCGAGACGGCGGTTGCGGCCCTCGGCAAGGCCGGCGGCACGGCGCCGGTCGATCTCGGCCCGCTCAACGAAAGGCTGGCCGCGCTCGATGCGCTGGTGAAATCGGCCGGCGACACGGCAAAGGCGCAGGAAGGCCGGCTTGCGGCCCTGGAACAGTCGGTTTCACAGATCTCGGGCAAGGTCGATGCACAGGCTTCGCAGCCGAAGATCGCACTGGCCATTGCCGCTTCGGCGCTCAAGGCAGCGCTCGACCGTGGTGCACCGTTCGCCGCCGAACTCGAAACCTTTGCCGCGATCTCACCCGATGCACCCGAGATCGCGACGTTGCGCACCTATGCCGAAAAGGGCGTCCCGATGCGCTCCGAGATTGCCGCCGAAGCGGACGCCGCCGCCAACGCCATGGTCGCTGCCGCGACGCCCATCGACCAGAATGCCGGCATCCTGCAGAAGCTGCTGTCCAGCGCCGAATCGCTGGTCAAGGTCAGGCCGATCGGCGCCGTCGAAGGCACTGGCGTTCCGGAAACCGTCGCGCGCATGGAGGTCGCGGTCAACCAGGGCGACTACGCCAAGGCGCTCAGCGAATACGAAACCCTGCCTGAGGCGGCCAAGGCCGCCGGCGCCGACTTTGCCGGCAAGCTGAAAGCGCGGATGGAGGTCGAGACGCAGATCGATTCGCTCATCGCCGGCGCGATGAAGGCGTGAGGAACCCAATGATCCGCATCCTCGCCTTCCTTGCCGCCGTCTTTGCGCTCGGGCTCGGCTTCGCCTGGCTGGCCGACCGGCCGGGCGAAATGCTCGTCACCTTCAACGGCTATCAATACCAGGTCAGCCTGATGGTCGCCGCGGTGGCGGTCGTTGCCGTGGTTGCCGCGGTGATGATCGTCTGGTGGCTGGTCAAGGCGCTGTGGAACAGCCCCTATACGATCTCGCGCTATTTCCGCGTGCGTCGCCGCGACCGCGGCTACCAGGCGCTGTCGACCGGGATGATCGCCGCCGGCGCCGGTGACGGCGCGCTCGCCCGCAAGAAGACCAAGGAAGCGGCAAAGCTGATCCGCTCCGATCAGGAGCCACTGATCCAGCTGCTCGACGCGCAGGCCTCGCTGCTCGAAGGCGACCATGAAGGCGCCCGCGAAAAGTTCGAGACCATGCTCGATGATCCCGAAATGCGGCTGCTCGGCCTGCGCGGGCTTTATCTCGAGGCCGAGCGGCTCGGCGACCGCAACGCAGCCCGCCACTATGCGGGCCGGGCCGCGGCGGTGGCGCCGCAACTGGCCTGGGCGGCCGAATCGACGCTGGAAGACCTGACCGGGCGTGGCGACTGGGATGGCGCGCTGAAACTGGTCGATGCCCAGAAGTCGACCCGGCAGATCGAGCGCGATGCGGCCAACCGGCGTCGCGCCGTGCTGCTGACTGCCAAGGCGCAGGCGCTGATCGACAGCGATGCCAATGCTGCAAGGGCGGCGGCGCTCGAAGCCAACCGGCTGCGGCCGGATTTCGCACCGGCGGCGGTCGTCGCGGCGAAATTGCTGTTTCGGCAGAACGACGTGCGCAAAGGCTCGAAAATCCTCGAGGCGGCGTGGAAGGCCGAGCCGCACCCGGAGATCGCGGAGCTCTATGTCCATGCCCGGCCGGGCGATGCCGTGCTCGACCGGCTGAACCGGGCAAAGAAGCTGCAGGAGCTGAAGAAGAACCATGCCGAGGCCTCGCTTGCCGTGGCGCGCGCCGCGCTCGATGCGCAAGATTTTGCAACCGCCCGCCGCGAGGCGGAAGCCGCCATCCGCATGGATCGCCGCGAAGGCGCCTATCTGCTGCTGGCCGACATCGAGGAGGCCGAGAGCGGTGACCAGGGCAAGGTGCGGCAGTTGCTGTCGAAGGCGGTGAGAGCGCCGCGCGACCCGGCCTGGGTCGCCGACGGCGTCGTCTCCGAACGCTGGGCTCCGGTATCGCCGATCACCGGCAGGCTCGACGCATTCGAATGGCGGGCGCCGATGGAGCGGCTCGGCCAGTTGATCGACAGCCATGAAGAGACTCCGGAGGGACCGATGCCGGCCATCGCGGCTCCAGCCAAACCGGTACAGGAAACAGCCGAGGCGATCGAGCACACAGCCGTTGCTGCCGAGACACCGGGCACAGCGACCGAAGTGAGGACGGAAAACCGTGCCGCCGAGGATCATGTGACACCAATTACCGCGGCGGCGTTTGCCCAAGTGCCGGAAGATGCCGAAGCCGTCGAGCCGGCGCAGGAGCTGACGCGGCTGCCCGACGATCCCGGCGTCGATCCCGACGACGCGGCGGACAAATCGACGCGCCGGTTTCGTTTGTTCTGATAAGGGTCGAGTGGACCCGGGCTTATTGGGAATGATTTAATGTTCGAACGCGTTTTGTCGTTTCTAAGGGATCTGCCGTCCGGTGGTGGCGCCAGCCCCAGCGCCGACGATCCGCGCGTTGCCGCGTCCGCCCTGCTTTTCCACGTGATGAACGCCGACGGGGTGCGCCAGGATACCGAATGGGAGCGGTTCAAGAAGGTGCTGGCGGAAAGCTACTCGATCAGCGGCGACGAACTCGACGCGTTGGCGGCTGCCGGCGAGCGGGCCGACAATGAGGCGATCGACCTCTACGCCTTCACCAGCGTGCTCAAGCGCCATCTCGACGCCGAGGCGCGAAAGGCCTTCATCGGTCTGATGTGGGAGATCGTCTATGCCGATGGCGAGCTGCACGAACTCGAGGACAATACCGTCTGGCGGGTCGCCGAGCTGATCGGCGTCGAACGTCGCGACCGTGTCGAGGCGCGCCTCAAGGCGGCCGCCGCGGCTCCTGGTGCTGCCGGAACGTCAAGCGACGAATAGACAGGGTCCAGCCTTCCAATGCCGCCCAAGCCAAGCCCGAGACCAAAGATCCTGATCGTGCTGCATCAGGAGCATTCGAGCCCCGGACGGGTCGGCCATATGCTTATCGAGGAAGGCTTCGACCTCGACATCCGCCGACCGCCGCTCGGCGAGGCCTTGCCGCAGACGTTGGATGGCCATGCCGGCGCAGTGGTGTTTGGCGGCCCGATGAGTGCCAATGACGGCGACGAGTTCGTCCGCCGCGAGACCGACTGGCTTAAAATTCCGCTCAACGAGAACCGGCCGCTGCTTGGCATCTGCCTCGGCGCGCAAATGCTGGTCAAGCATCTTGGCGGCAGGGTCGAGGGCCACGGCGAGGGCCTCGTCGAAATCGGCTGGTATCCGCTTAAGGCGACCGAAGCGGGCAGCAGGCTGATGCATTGGCCGGAGATGGTCTATCAATTCCATCGCGAGGGCTTTTCGCTGCCAAAGGACGCGACGCTTTTGGCGACGGCCGAAACCTATCCCAACCAGGCCTTCCGCTATGGCGACAATGCCTGGGGCATCCAGTTCCATGGCGAATTGACCCGGGCGATGATGCAGCGCTGGGTGGTGCGCGGCGCGCACCGCTTCGAACTGCCCGGCGCACAGCCCGGCCGCGACCATCTCGGCGGCCGGCTGATCTGGGACATGCACCTCAAGCGCTGGCTCGGCGAGTTCCTGCCGATGATTTTCGGCAAGCCGGCGCTGCGGTAATCAGTTTCGCCCCCTGAGATGACGCACCTTGCGCAGCTGCGGGAACAGCACCGCCCATAGCCCGGCAACAGCGATCGCCCCGACACCGCCGACCACCACGGCCGGAACCGTGCCGATCAGCGCGGCCATGGTGCCGGCGCGGAATTCGCCGAGCTCATTGGAGGCGCCGACAAACACCTGGTTGACGGCGTTGACGCGGCCGCGAACGTCGTCCGGCGTCCACAGCTGGATCAGCGTCTCGCGGATATAGACGCTGAACATGTCGGTGGCGCCAAGCAAGGCGAGAGCAGCGATCGACAGCCAGGTGATGGTCGAGAGGCCGAACAGGACGGTGAACGCGCCGAACAGCGCAACGAAGCCGAGCATGACAAGGCCGGCATGGTTGCGGATCGGGTGTCCGGCCAGCCAGATGGCGACGCAGATGGCGCCGACGCCGGGCGCCGAGCGCAACAGGCCGAGCCCCCACGGGCCGAGTTCGAGGATATCGCGCGCGTAGACCGGCAGCAGCGCCGAGGCGCCGGACAGGAGCACCGCGAACAGGTCGAGCGAAATCGCGCCGAGCACGATCTTTTCGCTCCAGATATAGCCGAAGCCGGCGAACAGGGTCTGTACCGTCGGCCTGTCGGTCCTGCTGCGCTGGGCAGGTTTCGGGATGGTGAAGATCAGCACGGCGGCAATGAGCATCAGCACGGCCGCTGTGGTGTAGGCAGCTTCGGCCGAAAGCCCGTAGAGCAGGCCGCCGGCGACCGGCCCGACGATGGTTGCCGTCTGCCAGGCGGAAGAGTTCCAGGCGATGGCGTTGGCGAAATCCTCAGGCGGCACCAGATTGGCGAACAGCGATGACGAGGCCGGCCCGAAGAAGGCGCGCGCAATGCCGAACATGGCGAGCACGATGAAGACCGGCATCGGCCCGGAGAGGCCGCGCAGCGTCAGCAGCAGGAGGGCCAAGGCGCAGCCCGCCTCGACCAGCACCGCCAGCGCCATGATCAGCCGGCGCCCGAAACGGTCGGCAACGTCGCCGGTGACCAGCACCAGCAGCAGCGAAGGCAGGAGCTGGACGATGCCGACAAGGCCGAGGTCGAACGGGTCGCGGGTCAGATCGTAGATCTGCCAGCCGACGGCGACCGACACGATCTGGGTGGAGAATGTCGAGAGGAAGCGCGCCGCCCAATAGCTCAGGAACGGCCGGTGGCGAAAGGCGGCATAGCGCTGGTCGGATGGTACTTGGGATTCTGCGGTCATGGAATAAGGCCCCGTGGCGGCGATGTCGGCCGGCGGGGCACTTCCACGATGGGCGCTGGTCCGGCCAAAAAAGCCTTTAACGCAGTTCGGCCGGAGGCGCGCGCAAAAATCCGGCCTGGATCAACAATTTCGTTCTTGCAGATAACAAGCGGATGGCGGCGGATCGCAGATCGCAAACTTTCGAGATTAGCCGAAACACCTCTCGTTTCGTCATCCCAGGGCGGAGCAAGGAGCGAAGCGACGCGGCGCAGACCCTGGGATCCATGCCATTGCATCTGCCGAAGAATGCAACGGTTCAGAACGGCACTTGCGTCGGCACCGGCGCCAGCTACCCTTCAACCATGACCGGCTATACCTATATGACCGCAAGCCAGAAGCGCGGCACGATCTATATCGGGGTTACGAATGATCTCGGCCGCCGCATGCCGGAGCACAAATCCGGCGAGGGCTCGCGGTTCACCAGCCGCTACGGTGTGCAGCGTCTGGTCTGGTATGAGGAACATTTCGACATTGTCGACGCCATCCAGCGCGAGAAGTCGCTGAAGCGCTGGCCACGCCGATGGAAGATCGAGCTGATCGAGAAGACCAACCCTGAGTGGTTCGAGCTTTTTCGCGGGACGGGGTGGTAGCGTACGGTTCCGGTCCGCAGGCGCACTGCCGCGAGGTAACGGCATGGATCCCAGGGTCTGCGCCGCGTCGCTTCGCTCCTTGCTCCGCCCTGGGATGACGAACGGAGGGTGTTCGGCTAATCTCGAAAACTTGTAATTCGCCATCAATCGTCGTCCGATACACCGGACGCGCTGCCACTCTCCGACATCAGCGATTAGCCTTCAGCCATCCTACCTTCGTCCTAGGGCCGAGCAAGGAGCGAAGCGACGCGGCGCAGACCCTAGGATGCCATGCCGTGAGCTTCGAGCGTCGCAGCTTCCGCCGAACACAAACAGACCGACCAGCGGAACGCGTTCAATGTGCATCCCGCTCGATCTAACGGTATCAAACCGTCGCCTTGGCCTTCCTGCTCCGGCTCTTGACGGGCGCGGGCGGGGCGGCTTTGCGGCCGAGGCCGATCGCCTTGGCCAGCTGCGAACGCGAGGCCGCGTAGTTGGGAGCGACCATCGGGTAGTCCGACGGCAGGCCCCATTTGGCGCGGTAGGCGTCTGGCGTCAGCCCGAAATGAACGCCGATATGGCGCTTCAAGGATTTGAACTTCTTGCCGTCCTCGAGACAGATGATGTAGTCCGGCGTCACCGATTTCTTGGGATTGACGGCAGGCGTCAGCGGCGCGGCGACCGGCACTGCCGGTTGCCCCAGCCCACCTATGGAAGCGCTGACGCTGGCGATGAGATCGCCGAGGCCGGAAGCCGGCAAGCGGTTCTTCTCGACATATGCGGAGACGATATGGGCGGTCAGCTCGAGCAGGTCGATGTCTTTGCGAGCGTTGTTGTTGTCGTCGGTCAATCTATCTCTCCGTCCGTGGGGGTCGCAGAAATTCCTAGTCGGCAAATCTGCGCAATGCAATGACGCCGCGCCACGTCACACATTATTTTGAATAATAATACTAACGGCAGCGCGGGATTAACAACCCTGAGCCGGTGCTCGATAATATCAGACAATCAGCAATATCATATAATCAGGGATTTGTCGCGCCACAGTCGAAATCCGCCTTCGAAGGCGCGTGTGTTGTCGCCGCGTCTGCAATCGGCGGGCAAGTCGGTGAGTTCATCGACATTGCCGCCGCCGATGACCACGTAATCCGGCTGCATGGCGGTGCGAAGCCGGTCGACGACGTCGAAGACGTATTTGCGCCATTTCTTCTTGCCGCGCTTTTGCAGCCCGCGTTCGCCGACATAGTCTTCGAAACTGCCGCGCTTCTTGTAGGGAAGATGGGCAAGCTCCATCGGCTGGGCGACGTTATCGACGATCATCGCGGCCCCCAGGCCGGTGCCGAGGCCAAGGAACAGCATGCGGCCGCCTTCATAACTGCCGACGGCCTGCATCAGCGCATCGTTGACGACCTTCACAGGCTTGCCGAACTCAGCGGCGAAATCGCAGCCGACCCAGCCCTTGCCGAGATTGGCCGGTTCGGTCAGCGGCCGGTTGTGGTGCACGGGACCCGGATAGCCCATCGAGACGACATCGTAGTGCAGCCCTTCGGCGAGCGTCTTCACCGCAGCGACCATCTGCTGCGGCGTCAGCTCCGGTCCGGAAGCGGTCTTGCGCTCCTCTGCGCCGGCGCTGGTGCGGATCTTGACGTGCGAGCCGCCGATGTCGATCG
Organism: Mesorhizobium sp. M0410; assembly: GCF_040321435.1. Classification (NCBI taxonomy): domain Bacteria; kingdom Pseudomonadati; phylum Pseudomonadota; class Alphaproteobacteria; order Hyphomicrobiales; family Phyllobacteriaceae; genus Mesorhizobium; species Mesorhizobium sp. M0410. The sequence goes on along the minus strand of NZ_JAMYRN010000020.1, from coordinate 62,502 downwards.
CAAGCACGATCTGTTCAGCGTCGGGTGCCGGTCGCTTCACCGCTTTGGCCATCGCTTTCGCCTCCCAGAAATCATTTCGCTGGATTGATCCAGCCGTTCGGCGGCCCGAATCCAGCCATGGCTTCGGCCGGCCCCCACGTCTTTGGCGCGTAGACAGGGGGTGGCGTGGTGTCGCCGAGCACCGGACCGACGATGCGCCAGGCGAGTTCGCTGGCGTCCTGGCGGGTGAACAGCTGGCCGTTGCCGTTCATGGCGTCGCCGATCAACCGCTCGTAAGGCGGCATGTCGCCCTTGCTGTCGTCCAACGCGGTGAGCTCGACCTGTTCGCCGACCATGTCGTCGCCGGGTGCCTTGCGCCGGGCTCCGATCGAGATCGCCACTTGCGGATCGATGCGGAAACGCACGTGATTGCATTCGCCGGGTTTGATCGGATCGAAGACGTCGAGCGGCGGCCGCTTCAGCCGCACGATGACCTCGGTGGCGTGCACCGGCAGGGATTTGCCGGCGCGGATGAAGAACGGCACATCCTGCCAGCGCCAGGTATCGACGAAAAAGCGCACCGCCGCGAAGGTCTCGACCGGCGAGTTCGGCGCCACGCCCGGCTCGTTGAGATAGCCGTCGAACTGCCCGCGCACGACATCGTCCCTGGTCAGCGTCCGAATCGCCCGCAGCACCTGCACCTTCTCGTCGATCAGATCGTCGGCCGAGCGGCCGACCGGCGGCTCCATGGCGAGCAGCAAGAGGATGTTGAGCAGGTGGTTTTCGATGACGTCGCGGATGCAGCCGACCTCGTCATAGAAGCGGCCGCGCCCCTCGACACCGAAATCCTCGGCCATGGTGATCTGCACGCTCTCGACGTAATTGCGGTTCCAGATCGGCTCGAGGAAGGAATTGGCGAAGCGGAAATAGAGCAGGTTCTGGATCGCCTCCTTGCCGAGATAATGGTCGATGCGGAAGATCGACTTTTCGTCGAAGACCAGATGCAGCACCCGGTTCAGCCAGCGCGCCGATTGCAGATCGTGGCCGAACGGCTTTTCGACCATCAGGCGCGCGCCCTGGGCGGCGCCCGACTGCTCCAGCCCCTGGACGACGACCTCGAACATGGCCGGCGGCACCGCCAGATAGTGCAGCGGCCGCTCAGCGCTGCCCAGCGCGGTCTTCAGCTTCTCGAAGGTCGCAGGCGCCCGGTAGTCGCCGCTGACATAGCGAAGCAGCGAGGCAAGCCTGGCAAAGATCTTCTCGTCGATGCTGCCGATGGCATTGACGATACCGTCGCGGGCGCGCGCCTGCAGCTTGGCGAGGTCCCAGGGATCGAAGGCGACGCCGATCACCGGCTCGTTCAGCGTTCCCTTGGCCACCATGGCGTAGAGGGCGGGAAAGATCTTCTTGTGGGCGAGATCGCCGGTGGCGCCGAAAAGCACCAGCGTGTCGGACCGTTCCTGGCTCATGGGCGTGCCTCCCTGTCGCCCGTCACGAGCCGGCCTTCGGTTTTTCGACATGACCGCCAAAGGCATAGCGCATGGCGGACAGAAGCTTGTCGGCGAATTCGGATTCGCCTTGCGAGGAGAACCTGTCGAACAGCGCCGACGACAGCACCGGCGCCGGCACGCCGGTGTCGATCGCCGCCTTCAGCGTCCAGCGGCCTTCGCCGGAATCCGAAACCCGCCCGCCGAACTGCGTCAGCGACGAATCGGCCTTCAGCACGCCGGCCGTTAAATCGAGCAGCCATGAGCCGATGACGCTGCCGTGCCGCCAGACCTCGGCCACCTCGGCGATGTCGATGTCGAACTGGTAGTATTGCGGGTTTTCCAGCGGGCTGGTTTCGGCGTCGGCGGTGCGCTGCCGTTTGCCGGCATTCGCCGACTTCAGGATGTTCATGCCCTCGGCATAGGCGGCCATGACACCATATTCGATGCCGTTATGGACCATCTTGACGAAATGGCCGGCGCCGCTCGGCCCACAATGCAGATAACCGAAGGGAGCGGTTCCGGCGTCCTTGCCAGGGGCAGGCGAAGCGGCGTCGGCGCCGGGCGCCAGCGTGGCAAAGATCGGATCGAGATGCTGGACCGCGCTGTCAGGGCCGCCGATCATCAGGCAGTAGCCGCGCTCGAGGCCCCAGACGCCGCCGCTGGTGCCGACATCGACATAGCTCAAGCCTTTCAAGGCCAGGCGCGCGGCGTGGTCGACGGCTTCATGATAATAGGAATTGCCGCCGTCGATGATGATGTCGCCCGGCTCCATCAGGGCGGCCACCTGGTCGACGATCCGGCCGGTGATCGCCGCCGGCAGCATCAGCCAGGCGCTGCGCGGCTTCGTCAGCTTGCCGACGAAGTCCTCCATCGAGGCGGCTCCGACCGCGCCGGCGCTCACAAGCGCCGCGACGCTCGCCGGGTTGATGTCGTAGACGACGCATTCGTGGCCATCGCGCAGCAGGCGCCGAACCATGTTGGCGCCCATCCTGCCCAGTCCCATCATTCCTATCTGCATGGTCTCGTCCTGCCTTACTTGAGGGATCGATGATCTAGTGGCTGTGACGCATCGTCGATACCAACGGAAAAGTCGACATTCTCCCAACGGCCGGCATCGGACCAGAAGAATGTGAAGACAATGCTATTGCCCGGAGCGGCGTCGGCAACCGGCAACTCCGCGAAATGGATGCCGAAAAGGTTCGCGGCGGTCCCGGTGTCATGGACGGTTGCCCAATTGTCGCTGCTCCAATGAACCACCGCCCGGGCCAGAACTTCGATGCGCAGCGCCTTGCCTGCCGGGATGGTACGGATCTTGTGGTTGAAGCGCCATGCCCTGAGGCGCGACACCGTTCTGCCCTCGATATAGCGCTTGACGCCTTGTGGCGGCATGTCGAAGACGGCGCCGTCGCGGAGCGAACGCAGCAGCTTGATGTGCTCGGAATGCGCCCAAACCAGCGGCTTGGCGCTGCCGGAGGGGCCGCCATGCCGCAATTCGCGCTCCGGCATGTCTGGACCATCCCAGACCTGCTCCGGCAGCAGGCCGCCCGGCCCGGCGGAGCCCTCAAACGTCGCGAGCAGGCTTGCCGCTTTGTCCTTGCGCCCCGCCGCCAGCTCGTAGTGCGCGCGCTCGCCGACCAGCAGCGGCCAGGGCCGGCCCTGGCCGGTTCCATCGAAGGGCGCGCCGTCCGCATGCTCACCGTAGCCGTCGCCGTTGTAGCGGTACCAGAGCGGCCCCTGCGGCAGCTCGCAACGCAATTGCGCGTCGATCACCTTGACCGTGTCGAGGATGCGCGGATCGTCGGCCGCCCTGAGGCCGAAACGGACCAGCGCCAGCGCGTCGGGGCTGACGATCGCCTTGGCCGGCCGGTCCGTATCGGCCGGCGGGCGGTTCTTGATCGGGACGTAGCCGTCTTTCGGCGATGCCGCGCCGGCTTTGTCGGGCGGCGCAATGCGGACATAGTAGCCCTCGACGCCGGCTTCATCGCCCGAGGAGCTACCGGCGTCGTAGGTCCAGCGCTCGATCTGATCGTTCCAGACATCGGCGGTTTCGCGCAGGTAGTTTGCCGGCTCTGTTTTGCCGACGGCATCGAACATGTCCGCAGCCGCTAGCAATGCGGCGATCTCGACGGCAAGCGTGAACGGGCTGTAGCCGGCGTCCTCTTCCCAGCGGTCTTCGCCGGTGACGGGGCCGTTGCGCACGACGTAGGAGGCCGCGCGCTCGATCATCGGCATGAAGGAGGAGAGTACCGCAGGCGGCAAATGCCCGGCGCGGCGCAGCGCGTCGGCGAGCAGCAGCGGGAAGGCGCATTCGTCCATCTGGATGCCCGGCCAATAGGCCGAACCGTCGAGCCAGGCGTTCTGCGGCCAATGCCCGTCCGGCTGCTGGATCGAGCGCAGATAGCCAAGGATGCGCAAGGCTTCCGCCGGGTCGCCGGCGGCGAGGAAACCGCCGGCGGTTTCGACCAGATCGCGCGGCCAGACCAGGTGATAGCCGCCCAGATCGTCGTCGCCCTTGTTGAAGCCCCACGGGATCGACAGGCTGGCGACGGCTGCTCCGGTCGACGAGCGGTGTGCCGCCAGCACCGCAGCGCTGATGCGGTAGGGATTGAGGCCGGACGCCGCATGCCGGTCCAGCGGCAGCAATCCGGCCTGCCATTGGCGCCATTTTTGACCATAGGATCTGACCGCGGGCTCAAAACCTTGCCTCAGGCTGGCGAAAGCGGTTTCCGCCGCCTGTTGCGGTGTCGTGCCGAAGCCGAGCGCCAGCAATATTTTTGGATTCGCGGCCGAAAAGCCGATCTCGCCGGTCAGCGCGACATTGCCATCCTCGGCCCTGCGGCAGGCCGGATCGAGCCGGCCGCCTTGACGAAGCTGCTGCCAGCCGTCGGAGGCACCGACATAGCCGGCCGAGCACGCCTTCCACGGCAGCGACGAGGCGAGCGCCAGGCAGACGCCGCGTCCCGATGCAAACAGGACAGGCTGTCCTTCATGGCCGTCGATCCAGGCGGTGTTGCCCATCCCGGCGTTGACGAGGTGCGGCGCCAGCAGCGCGTAGACGCGGTAGTCGGCGGCCGCGCCTTTGAGCGGCGTGAAAATGATCTCCTGCAGCACGACAGGACGTTCCGGATCCGTAATGATCCGCTTTTGGATCCGGTAGCTTCCATCGGCCGCGGTGTTGACCAGCTGATAGGCAGGCACCCCGTCCTCGAGCGGTTCGATGCTGTGCTCGGCGTCTCGCTTTTCTTCCGAGAAATAGCCATCGGGTCCGGTGACGATCAGCCCCAGATCGCGGGTGCAGGCGCTGTCGAGGCGGGGATAGTAGATCTCGTTGAGAATGCCGTGACTGATGGTGAACCAGATCGGGCAGGCCGGCGAGAGCGCAGTGCCGACGCCGCTCTTGGCGCTCGAGGTCCAGCGCGCCGGAATGCCGGGTGCACCCGGGGCAAGGTTCGCTGCCATTCAAATCGGTCTCCAGTGCCATCCCTAGACCAGGAGCCGAACCGTTTTCAATGATTGCACCGCAAGTTGATCGCCGGCCATGGATTGCTGTTGACAGCTTGTCGCCCATCTGCATTTGTCTGATAATAGATAAAAAACAGCGTTGTGAGCGTATCAGCCATCAGCCAGCCATTAGCCACCAGTAAGACAGCAACTCACGGGAGGAGTATGACATGAAGAAAATATTCGTTTTGGGCGCCCTTGCGGCGATGCTCGCCTCGGGCACCGCGCTTGCCGACACCAGCGGCAAGAAAATCGCCTTCTCCAACAATTACGCCGGCAATTCCTGGCGGCAGGCGATGCTGGACAGCTACGCCATCGTCACCAAGAAGGCGGTTGCCGACAAGGTGGTCGGCGCCGCGGACGTCTTCACGACGGCCGACAAGGAAGTGCCGACGCAAGCAGCGCAAGTGCAGAACCTGATCCTGCAGGGCTATGACGCGATCGTCATCAACGCGGCGTCTCCGGATGCCCTCAACGGCGCCATCAAGCAGGCCTGCGACGCCGGCATCGTCGTCGTCTCCTTCGACGGCATCGTCACCGAACCCTGCGCCTACCGCGTCGTCGTCGACTTCAAGGACATGGGCAAGCAGGAAGTCGAGCAGATGGCCAAGTTCCAGCCCAAGGGCGGCAATCTCCTGGAAATCCGCGGTCTCGCCGGCACTTCGATCGACGACGCCATCCACGCCGGCATCCTCGAGGGTGTCGCTGCCCATCCCGAGTTCAAGATCGTCGGCTCGGTGACCGGCGACTGGGACCAGACAACGGCACAGAAAGCCGTCGCAACGATCCTGCCGTCGCTGCCGGATGTTGTCGGGGTGGTCGACCAGGGCGGTGACGGCTACGGCGCGGCGCAGGCTTTCGCCGCCGCCGGCAAGCCGCGCCCGACCATCATCATGGGCAATCGCCAGGATGAATTGCAGTGGTGGAAGGAGCAGAAGGAAAAGGACGGTTACCAGACCTGGTCGGCATCGATCGCACCGGGCGTATCGACGCTTGCGTTCTGGGTGGCGCAGCAGGTGCTCGACGGCCGCACCGACGTGCCGCACGATCTGCTGGTTCCCTATCTTGCCTTCACACAGGATGATTTCGAGGCCGCGCTGCCGAAGATTCCGAAGGGCGGCGTCGCTAGCCACGAATACACGCAGGAAGACGCCATCGCGGCGATCAAGGCCAACATCAAGTGAGCATGGCACTATTGTTGCCGCCACGGATAACCGGGTATCGTTGAGGGATGCCCGAGGCCAATGCAGACATCATCATGCCGGACGGCGCCGAAAAGCTTTTCGGCGCCGTCAGTTTGGACATCATAAGACTGGACGGAGCCGAAAAACATTTCGGCGCCGTCAGGGCGCTCGCCGGTGTCGATTTCAGCGTTCGTGCCGGAGAATGCGTCGGTCTCGTCGGCCATAACGGCGCCGGAAAATCGACGCTCATGCATATGGTGGCGGGCACGCTTGCCCCCGACAGCGGGCAGATCGCGGTCCGCGGCGGTGTCGAGGCAAGTTATTCGGTGCCGCGCGCACAGCAGCTCGGCATCCGTTGTGTTTTCCAGGAACTGTCGCTCTGCCCGAACCTCAGCGTCGCCGAGAACACGCGGATCAACCACGCGTCGCTTAATGGCTTCGGCTGGCGGCGCAAGGCGGCCGATCTGATCGCCGCCAAGCTGGACGAGATATTCCCCGGCCACAGCATCTCGGCATCCGACATCGTCGGCGATCTTTCCATCACCAGCCGGCAAATGGTGGAGGTGGCGCGCGCCTTCACGGTCACGCAGGAGCCGCTCGAACTGGTCATCCTCGACGAGCCGACGTCCTCGCTCGATGCGCATACCGCCGGCCAGCTGCTGGCGTTCGTGCGCCGCTTCGTAGCCGCCGGCAAGAGCTGCATCCTGATCTCGCATGTGCTCGGCGAAGTGCTCGGAAATGCCGACCGCATCGTCGTGATGCGCGACGGCAAGGTCGTCGCCGCGGGGCAGGCCGATCAATTCGACCGCGACAGGCTGGTGACGGCGATGGGCGGAGCTGCGGCACGCGAGAAGGCCGCCGCAGAGATTGCGAGCGGCAAGCCGGAGCCCGGTCCGCTGCGGGTCCGGGCGCGGCCGGCGCGACAGCAGGACGGCAACGAGCTCGTCGCCCGTGCCGGTGAGATCATCGGGCTTGCCGGACTTGCCGGGCATGGGCAGACCGATCTTTTGCTGGCGATCTTTGCTGCGGCTTCCCGCGCCAGGACCGGCATCGAGGTCACCGCCCCGGTGGCGCTGGTTGCCGGCGACCGCCAGTCGGACGGGATTTTTCCGCAGTGGTCGATTGCCGAGAACATCGGCATCCGTTCGCTGGCGCGATTGCGCAACGGCCTCTTGATCTCGCCGCAGCGCGAAGCCGAGCTCGCCGAGTTGTGGCAGCGGAAAATCGGCATCCGTACGCCCGACATGAACAACAACATCTTCTCGCTGTCCGGCGGCAACCAGCAGAAGGCGCTGTTCGCGCGGGCGCTCGGCTCCGACGCCAAGATCGTGCTGATGGACGATCCGATGCGCGGCGTCGACATCGGAACCAAGCTCGAAGTCTACGACCTGGTGCGCGAAGAGGCTCGCCATGGCCGCACTTTCCTCTGGTACACCACCGAAACCGAAGAGCTCGACAATTGCGACCATATCTATGTGTTCAAGAACGGCCGGATTGTCGCCAACCTTCGTCGCGACGAACTGACGGAGGAAAAAATCATCCAGTCGTCGTTCGGCGAGGCGGCCTGAGATGACAGCGGCATCCGTCGAGAATGGGCTAAGATCTTCGGCTCGCGCCACGAGGCGGGCGCGCATGCTGCGCAGCCTGCTGCCGGCACTGTCGCTGGCGCTGGTGCTCATCGCCATCGCCTGGCTCAACCCGCGCGCCATCAGCTATTTCGGCTTCAGCCTGATGCTCAATCTGGCGATCCCGATCGCACTGGCGACGATCGCGCAGATGTTCGTCATCGCCGGCAACGAGCTCGATCTGTCGATCGGCACCTTTGTCGGCTTCGTCGGCTGTGTCACGGCGACGTGGCTGAAGGACGCGCCGCTGCTCGGCGTCGTCATCCTGCTCGGGTCGATCGGGGTCTACGCGCTGCTCGGCGCGCTGATCCATCTGCGCAACCTGCCCTCTATCGTGGTGACGCTCGGCATGAGTTTCGTCTGGCAGGGCATGGCCATCCTCATCCTGCCAAAGCCCGGCGGCAAGGCGCCGGACTGGCTGCTGGCGCTGATGGCCTTCAAACCACCCTTCATTCCGTTCCCGATCATCGCGGCATTGCTGATCGCAGCCGTCGTCCACTTTGGCCTGATGCGCACCTCCTACGGCGTCATCCTGCGTGGATCGGGCGGCAATTCAGCCGCACTCAAGCGCGCCGGCTGGTCGCTGCTGCGCACCAAGATCGCGCTGTTTGCGCTGACCGGTCTGTTCGGCGTTTTGTCCGGCATGGCGCTGATCGGCATCACCACCTCGGCCGATGCCAATATCGGCAATGGCTACACGCTGCTTTCGATCGCCGGCGTCATCCTCGGCGGCGGCGAGTTCGTCGGCGGCCGGGTGTCGCCGATCGGCGCCGTCATCGGCGCGCTGACGCTGGCTCTGGCCGCATCGCCGCTCTTGACCTTCATGCACATTCCGCCCGACTGGCAGGTCGCCGCCAATGGCGCCATCCTGATCATCGTGCTGGCAGCGCGGGTGCTGATCAGCCGCAGGGAGAGGTGAGCATGGCTTCGCTGCGGACCCTGCTCGCCAGACCCTGGATCTGGTCATTCTTCGGGGCGCTGCTGGTGTGGCTGGCGACCATCGCCTTCACCGGCGGCTATGGCGGCGGCGGCATGATCACGGCGGCGCTGTCGCTCGCCGTCTTCACCGTCATTGTCGGCGTCGGCCAGATGTTCGTCATCACGCTCGGGCCGGGCAATGTCGACTTGTCGCTGCCGGCCAACATCGGCCTTGCCAGCGCCGTCGCCATGAAGGTCATGGACGGCAATGATGCGATGATTGCGGTCGGGCTGCTGGCCGCGCTTGCCTGCGGCATGGCGATCGGCGCCGTCAACTATCTGCTGATCTGGGCGCTGCGCATTCCGCCGATCATCGCGACGCTGTCGGCCAGTTTCGTTATCCAGTCGGTCGATATCAGCTATGGGCGCGGCCTGCAGATCAAGCCGCCGCCGGGCTTTGCCGACTTCACCAACTGGCAGGTGTTCGGCATCCCGGTGCTGGCGATCCTCACCGTGCTGTTCACCATCGGCGCCGGCATCGTTTTGCAGCGCATGATCTACGGACGCTCGGTGTTGGCGATCGGCCAGAACATCCGCGCCGCCTGGCTGGCCGGCGTCAATGTCGGCCGCACCCGCTTCCTCACCTACACGCTGTCGGGCGCGCTCGGCGGCCTCGACGGCGCACTGCTCGCCGGCTATTTCCGCGGCGCCAATGTCGACATCGGCAATGAGTATCTGCTGGCCTCGATCGCGGTCGTCGTCATCGGCGGCACGTCGGTAGCTGGCGGCAAGGCCAACGTGCCGGGGGTCTGGGGCGCGGCGCTGTTTCTCGTGCTGCTGTTGACCATGCTCAACACATTCGGCGTCAGCGTCGGCGTCCGCCTGGTGCTGACAGGGCTGATCATCGTCGGCGTCATCACCGCCGCCGGTGGGCAGAAGGCGCTGCGCTAAGGCAAGGCACCCGGCGGCGAGGGGATAACGATCCGGCCCGCAAAACACGTGGTTCCCATCCGCATGCCAGCGCTGTAAATCCCGTCGCGCTATTGGCCAACATCGTTGTATGAGGTTTGCGTGTCCGATTTCGTCAGCACCACAAGGCATGGCAACGTCGCGGTGGTGATCATCGACAATCCGCCGGTCAACGCGCTGAGCTTCCATGTGCGCGAGCCGTTGATGCGGGCGCTCGTTTCCCTGCGGGACGAGCCGTCGGTCGGAGCAATCGTGATCGCCTGCGCCGGGCGGACCTTCGTCGCCGGCGCCGATATCACCGAATTCGGCAGACCGGCGCAGCAGCCGGAATTGCGCGCTATTGTCGCCGTGCTGGAAACTATTACCAAGCCGACGGTCGCAGCTATTCACGGCACTGCGCTCGGCGGCGGCCTGGAACTGGCGCTCGGCTGCCATTTCCGTGTTGCCGACCGAACGGCAAGGCTCGGCCTGCCGGAAGTCAAGCTCGGCCTGCTGCCGGGCGGCGGCGGCACGGTTCGCCTGCCGCGCCTGGTTGGTCCGCTAAAGGCACTCAGCATGATCGTTTCGGGAACGCCGATCGGTGCTGCCGAGGCGCTCGCCGACGGCCTCGTGGATGCCGTCTTCGATGGCGACCTGATCGCGAAAGCGGTGAGTTTCGCCAGCGAAACGGCCGCGAAAGGCGATCCGTTCACGCCCGTGCGCGACCGCAATGATCGCCTCGACCAGGCCGACTTGCCGGCTTTCGACAAGCAGGCGGCAGCGTTTTCCAAAAAAGCACGCGGCCTCGAAGCGCCGATCGCCTGTGCGCAGTCGGTCCGCAACGCCCTGACGCTGCCCTTCGACGAAGCGCTGGCGGCGGAGCGCGACCTGTTCCTCAAGCTTGTCGCCGGTGACCAGTCACGCGCGCAGCGGCATCTGTTCTTCGCTGAACGTGAGGCGGCAAAGATTGCCGGCAAGGATGTCGTCAGGCGCAAGATCGCCCGGGTCGGCGTCATCGGCGCCGGCACCATGGGCGGCGGCATCGCCATGGCGTTCGTCAATGGCGGTCTTCCCGTGACCTTGCTGGAGACGACGCAGGAAGCATTGCAACGCGGACTGACGACGATCGACAAGAATTATGCCGTTTCCGTTATCCGCGGATCGCTGAGCGAAGACGCCAAGCGCGAGCGGCTGGATTTGTTCAGGGGCAGCACCGACTATGCCGACCTCGCCGATTGCGACCTGATCGTCGAGGCCGTGTTCGAGGAGATGGCGGTCAAGAAGGATGTCTTCGGCAGGCTCGATGCGGTGGCCAAACCGGGCGCGATCCTCGCCACCAACACCTCCTATCTCGACGTCAACGAGATCGCCGGTTCGACGTCGCGGCCGCAAGATCTCCTCGGCATGCATTTCTTTTCGCCGGCTAACGTCATGAAGCTTTCGGAAATCGTCCGCGCCGACAAGACTTCGCCCGACGTGCTGGCGACCATCGTCGATCTGGCACGGCGGATCGGCAAGGTGCCGGTCGTTGTCGGCGTCTGCCACGGCTTCGTCGGCAATCGCATGCTGGCGGCGCGCGGTGCGGAACTGGAGACGCTTCTGCTGGAAGGCGCCATGCCGAGCCAGGTCGACCAGGTGTTCACCGATTTTGGCTGGCCGATGGGGCCGTTCGAGATGAGCGATCTCGCCGGCCTCGACATAGGCTGGCGCAACCGCAAGGCGCGTGGCCAGTCGGCCGTGATCGCCGATGCGTTGTGCGAACAGGGACATTTCGGCCAGAAGACCGGCAGCGGCTTCTATCGTTATGAGAACGGTTCGCGCACGCCGCTGCCCGATCCCGAGGTCGAGACGCTGATCCGTAACAAAGCTGCCGAACGCGGCATTGCACCGCGGCCAATCGGCGCCGAGGAGATCATCGAGCGGACGCTCTATCCGATGATCAACGAGGGCGCCAAAATCCTCGAGGAAAAGATTGCCGCCCGGGCGTCCGATATCGACCTTGTCTGGGTCAACGGCTACGGCTTCCCGGTCGGCAAAGGCGGGCCGATGTTCTGGGCGAGCCTCGAAGGCGTGGACAAGATCATCCAGCGGCTGGATCACTGGCACCAGCAGACCGGCAAGGACGTCTTTCGAGTGGCACCTCTGCTTAGGCAAATGGCCGAAACCGGTTCCTGGGACGGCGGCTAGTATCAACGCCGGTCAGGCGCTGGTGATCGACGGTGGAGAAAGCATCGGCTGATCCGCCGCTCCCCGCAGGCGGCAGCTGAAATTGTCTTTGGCCTAACGGCCGGCGGCGAGATGTGCTTTCGTCTCGAGGAGAATGCGGCCAACATGGCTGGGCCGGGAAAGGGAAGGCTGCATTATGGCCGAGGCCTATATCTGCGACTACATCCGCACGCCGATTGGACGCTTCGGCGGTTCGCTGTCGGCGGTCCGTGCCGACGATCTCGGCGCTATCCCTTTGAAGGCGCTGGTCGAGCGTAATTCGGGCATCGACTGGGCCGCCATCGACGATGTCGTCTATGGCTGCGCCAACCAGGCCGGTGAGGACAATCGTAATGTGGCGCGGATGTCCCTGCTGCTGGCCGGCCTGCCCAAGGAGGTTCCCGGCTCGACCGTCAATCGCCTCTGCGGTTCGGGCATGGATGCGGTGATGATTGCTGCCCGCGCCATCAAAGCCGGCGAGGCGGAGCTGATAGTATCAGGCGGCGTCGAATCGATGAGCCGTGCTCCGTTTGTCATGCCGAAGGCGGAGACCGCCTTTTCGCGCAATGCCGAGATTTACGACACCACGATCGGCTGGCGCTTCATCAATCCGCTGATGAAGAAGCAATACGGCGTCGATTCGATGCCGGAGACCGGTGAGAACGTGGCGGAAGAGTTCGCTGTCTCCCGCGCAGACCAGGATGCGTTTGCCGTGCGCAGCCAGGACAAGGCAATCGCCGCGCAAGCCAATGGTCGGCTGGCGAAGGAAATTACGCCGGTGACGATCGCGCAGCGCAAGGGCGATCCGGTGATCGTATCAAAGGACGAGCATCCGCGAGCAGGCACGACGATCGACTCGTTAGCCAAGTTGCCGACGCCGTTCCGGCAAGGCGGCACGGTTACCGCCGGCAATGCCTCGGGCGTTAACGATGGTGCCGCAGCGCTGATCGTCGCCTCGGAAACGGCCGTGAAAAGATACGGGTTGACGCCGATCGCCCGTATTCTCGGCGGTGCCACCGCCGGCGTGGCGCCGCGCATCATGGGCATTGGTCCGGTGCCGGCCACGCAAAAGCTATGCGCCCGGCTCGGCCTGGAGCCGCGACAATTCGATGTCATCGAGCTCAACGAGGCCTTCGCCTCGCAAGGCATCGCGGTGCTGCGCCAACTCGGCATTGCCGAGGATGCGGAGCACGTCAACCCGAATGGCGGCGCCATCGCGCTCGGCCATCCGCTCGGCATGTCCGGGGCGCGCATCACGGGCACGGCTGCGCTGGAGCTGCGCGAACGCGGCGGCCGCTACGGCCTCGCGACCATGTGCATCGGGGTCGGCCAGGGGATCGCGGTGGCGCTCGAGAGATTGTGAGCAAGCAGCTCCGGTCGTTCTAAAGGTGCGATTACACGAACGTTTACAGCAGTTCCGCCCGGCCAAATTTGACCATGTGGACAAAAGCCGGGCACCGTTCCATAGTTCCTTCGCCGATATTCCAGAGAAGAGAGCCGGCTCGACACGGCGCCAATCAGAGGGGCATGCAATGGACAACGGGAAGAGCAGAATCCAATCGAAACGCGAAGGGCTTTCGCGACGCAACGTGCTGGAGCTGGGCGCGCTCGGCCTGGCGGCGGCGATGCTGCCGAGGAGCGCCTTTGCCAAGACCAAGAAGCTGAAAGTGGCGGCGATCTTCGCCACGCCGATCGAGGAACCGTGGGACAACCAGATCCATGTCGCCCTGCAGAAGGCCGAGAAGGAACTCGGCATCGAATACAAATGGTCGGAGAAGGTACAGACCGCCGATTTCAGCCGTGTCATGCGCGAATATGCGCAGGGCGGCTATGAGCTGGTGCTGGGCGATGCCTTCGCCGCCGAGCGCGAATCGCGCAGGACCGCCAAGCAATTCCCGAAGACCGCCTTCCTGTTCGGCTCCGGCGCCGGGCCGGCCGAACCGAATTTCGGGGTTTTCGACAACTGGATCCACGAGCCGGCCTATCTGTCCGGCATGATTGCCGGAAAAATGTCGAAATCGGGCACGATCGGCGCCGTCGCGGCGATGGGCATTCCGGAAGTGAACCGGCTGGTCAACGCCTTCTTTGCCGGCGCCAAGGAGGTCAATCCCAACATCAAGAAGAAGGTCGCCTTCATCGGCTCGTTCTTCGATCCGCCGAAGGCAAAGGAAGCTGCTGTCGCCCAGATCGACGCCGGCGTCGACGTCATCTATGCCGAGCGTTTTGGCGTCATCGAAGCGGCGGTCGAGAAGAAGATCCTCGCTATCTCCAACATGTCGGACCAATCGAGCCTCGGCCCCGACACCGTGATCACCGGCCCGGTCTGGGACATGTATCCGACCGTCGAGCAGGCAATCAAGCTGGTCAAGGCCGGCGTCTTCACCGCGCAGGATTACGGCGATTTCTCGCGCATGGCCAAGGGCGGCTCCTACCTCGCGCCCTACCACAAGTTCGACAAGACGCTGCCGGCCGAGGTCAAGGACTTGGTCGAAAAGAAGAAGGCCGAAATCCTTGACGGCAATTTCCGCGTCGATGTCGATGAGAATACGCCGGTCTCGGATTAGGTGCTTGCCCTCCCCCTCGTGGGGAGGGTGGCCCGCAGAGCCGGGTGGGGTCCGCGGCGACGCGCTCCATCTTTTTCAGTCAGAGGTCGAGGCAGTTGAGGTGACCCCTCCCGCCTCGCTTCGCTCGGCACCCTCCCCTCAAGGGGGAGGGATATCGGCGTCAACGCCACCAGGATCCCGCCTTGTCAACGCCTGCCCCTCTCATCGAAATGCGCGGCATCTCCAAGAGCTTTGGCGCCGTCAAGGCGAACGAAGCCGTCGATCTCAGCGTCGCGCCGGGTGAAATCCTCGGGCTGCTCGGCGAAAACGGTGCCGGCAAGACGACGCTGATGAATGTGCTGTTCGGCGCCTATGCGCCCGATGCCGGCGAGATCCTGGTGCAGGGCCGGCCGGTGACGATCAACAGTTCGGCCGATGCGCTTGCCGCCGGCATCGGCATGGTGCACCAGCATTTCCATCTCGCATCGCGGCTTTCGGTGCTGGAAAACCTCTTGATCGGTATTCCCGGCAGATCGGGCCGGATCGATCGTCCCGGCGGGCTGGCGCGGCTCGCCGAGATCGGCCGCCAGCACGGGCTGACGCTCGACCCGGACCTTCCCGTCTCGGCGCTGGCGGTCGGCGAGCAGCAGCGGCTCGAAATCGTCAAGGCGCTGTTTCGCGGCGCAAGGCTGCTGATCCTCGACGAGCCGACAGCGGTGTTGGCGCCGACAGAGGTCGACGGACTGTTTTCGGCGCTGCGCTCGATGGCGGCACAAGGGCTCGGCATCATCTTCATCTCGCACAAGCTCAACGAGGTGCGGGCGCTGACGCATCGCTGCGTCGTGCTCAGGCACGGGCGCGTCGCCGGCCGGGTCGATGCGCCGGCCAGCACGACGTCCTCGGAGATGGCGCGGCTGATGTGCGGCCACGAGATCGTGCCTCCGGCCAGAGGACCGTCGATGCCCGGTGCGGCCGTGCTGACCCTCGACGGTATCTCGACATCGCATCATTCCGGCATGGCGCTGCACGATGTTTCGCTGTCGGTTCGTGGCGGCGAGATCCTTGGCATCGCCGGCGTCTCCGGCAATGGCCAGCGCGCGCTTGCCGAGGTCATCTCCGGCGTGCGTGCGCCCGATGCCGGGAAGATGACCATAGCCGGCAAAGCGGTTTCGCGGTTCTCGCCGAGCACAGTCCAGGCGCTCGGCCTCGGCCGCATCCCGGAAGACCGCATGACGACAGGGCTGGTCACCAATCTGCCGCTTGCCGATTCCATGGTGCTGCCACGCATCGGCACGGCGGCGTTCAGCCGCAACGGCCTGCTCAAGCCGGATGCGATCCGCGCCTTCGCCGAGGCGCAGATCAAGGCCTACGACATACGTTGCCCCGGCCCGATGACGCGCGCCGGGGCGCTTTCCGGCGGCAATCTGCAGAAGGCGCTTCTGGCGCGCGAACTCGCCTTCGATCCAAAGGTGCTGATCGTTTCGCAGCCGACTCGCGGCCTCGACATCGGCGCCGCGCGCTTCATCCACGAAAAATTCCTCGACATGCGCGCCAAGGGCTGCGGCATCATCGTCATTGGCGAGGACCTGGAAGAGTTGCTGATGCTCTCGGATCGTATCGCGGTGATGTATGAGGGCCGCATCGTCGGCACGCTCGACAGTGCCGACGCCAGCGTCGCTAGACTCGGGTTGATGATGACCGGAGCGGAGGCGTGATGTTCCGTCTCGAGGCCCGCACCTCAACGCCCGCCTGGTTCAATCTGGCGCTGCCGCTGCTCGCAATCGGCGCGACGCTGATCCTGTGCAGCGGCCTCATCGCACTGGCCGGCGCCGGCGTCGTCGAGGCTTATGGCGTAATGTTTTCGGCGTCGCTGGGCGACAGCTACGCCGTCACCGAAACGCTGGTGCGTGCCACCCCGATGATCTTCACGGGACTGGCCGTGGCAGTCGCCTTCCGCGCCAAATTCTGGAATATCGGCGCCGAAGGGCAATTGCTGGCTGGTGCGGTGGCGAGCTGTGCCGTCGGTGCAATCCCGATGCCGGGGCCGCTCGCCATGCTGCTGATGGCGCTGGCGGGTGCCGCCGCCGGCGCGGCCGTCGCCCTGATCCCCGCCACGCTGCGGGTAAAATTCAGGGTCGATGACGTGGTCAGCTCGCTGCTGCTCAACTCGGTCATTTTCTACGCACTGATGGCGCTGATCGAGGGGCCATGGAAGGACAGTTTCAGCGGCTACCCGATCTCGCCGCCGATCGAGGATACGGCCAATTTCCCGGTACTCATCGAAGGCACGCGGCTGCATCTCGGCGTCGTCGCGGCGCTGGTCGCGGCACCCCTGATCTGGTTCGTGGTCGCGCGTACGACGCTCGGCTTCCGCATCAGGGTCACCGGCGAGAACCCGGAAGCCGCGCGCTATGGCGGCATCAATGTCGAGCGGGTGCTGATTTCGACGGCGCTGCTGTCTGGCGCATTGGCCGGCCTTGCGGGCGTCGGCGAGGTCGGCGGCGTGCATTTCCAGGTGATGAGTGACATCTCGCCGGGCTATGGCTATTCCGGCATCGTCGTCGCCATGCTGGCGAGGCTCAATCCGCTCGGCGTGGTGCCGGCGGCGATCTTCCTTGCCGCGGTGATGACCGGCGCCGAGGCGATGTCGCGGGCGACCGGCGTTCCGGCCTTCCTCAGCGATGTCATCCAGGGAACTGCGCTGCTCGCCATGCTGGTGGCGCTGCTGTTCACCGCCTATCGCATCCGTCGCGTGGGAATAGCCAAATGAGCGTGGTGCTGGAACAGATCTTCCAGGTCGGCTTCCTGGCCGCCATCATCCGCATCGCCACGCCGCTGGCCTTCGCGACGCTGGGCGAGATGTTCTCCGAGCGCGCCGGGGTGCTCAATCTCGGCATCGAAGGCATCATGCTTTTGTCGGCAATGACCGGCTTCACCGCGGCGAGCCTGGGCGGCAGCCTGTGGCTCGGCGTGCTTGCGGCGGTGCTGACCGGGGCGCTGATGGGTGCCGTGCATGCGCTGTTCACGGTAGCGCTCGGCCTCAGCCAGCATGTCTGCGGCATCGGCGTGACGCTGTTCTCGTCGGGCCTTGCCTATTTCCTCTACCGGCTGATCTTCGGCCAGCAATCGGTGCCACCGAACATCAAGGGGTTCGAGACGCTGCCGATCCCGATCCTGTCCGACGTACCGGTGCTTGGGCCGGCGGTGTTCAACCAGTTTTCGCTGGTCTACATGGCGATGCTGTCTATTCCCCTGGCCGCCTTCGTGCTCTACCGCACACCCTGGGGCCTGTCGGTCCGCATGGTCGGCGAAAACCCGCGCGCCGCCGATTCGGCCGGCGTCAGCGTCATCGCTACGCGCTTCCAGGCGGTGATCCTCGGCGGTGCCTTGATGGGACTGGCCGGTGCCTTCCTGTCGATGGCGCAATTCAACGCCTTCACCTTCGGCGTGGTTTCGGGGCGTGGCTGGGTGGCAATCGCGCTCGTCGTTTTCGGCCGCTGGGATCCGTGGCGATCGGCAGGCGCGGCACTGCTGTTTGCCTTCGTCGATGCCCTGCAGTTGCGCATGCAGGCGAGCGGGCTTGGCCATATCCCCTACGAGGCCTTCCTGATGCTGCCGTTCATCTTCACCATCGTCGCTATGGCGGTGATGTCGCGCAATGCGGTGGCCCCGTCGGCGCTGCTCAAGCCGTTCCGGCGCGAAGAGCGGTAGAGCGGCGCTCCGCTTTTCACATCGCCGTGAAGCCGTTGTCGACGAACAGATGCGCGCCGTTGACGAAGCTGGCCTCGTCGCTGGCCAGGAACAGGGCTGCCTTCGCGACCTCTTCCGGCTCGCCGATCCGCCCTTGTTGCGCCGCCATTGCCGCGTCGGAGACATCGACGCCGAGTTTGTCGAGATCGGCGACCTCGCGCAGGCCATGCGGTGTCCTGATGAACCCTGGACAGACCGCATTGCAGCGGATGTTGCGGTCGCGGAACTCGACGGCGATGGCACGCGCGAACATATGGCAGGCGCCCTTGGTGGTGTCGTAAAGCACCTCCATCGGCGTCGCCGCCACCGCCGAGATCGACGAGGTGCAGACGATGGAACCGCCGCCGGCGGCGATCATGCCGGGCAGCACGGCACGCGTCATCAGGAACATCGAACGCACATTGACGGCATGCAGCCAGTCCCATTCCTGCAGCGTGGTCTCCAGGAAGGGTTTGATGACGATGGTGCCGGCGTGGTTTAACAGAACCGTAACCGGGCCGAATTTTTCCGTCGCGCCCTTCACCGCCGCTTCGACCTGCGCCTCATCCGATACGTCGGCGACCCAGTGCTCGGCGACATGGCCGCGTTGCCTGATTACCGCTGCGGTAGCCGCCGCCGCTTCGCCGTTGCGGTCGACGATCGCCACCTTGGCGCCCTCGGCCGCGAAAAGCTCCGAGGCCGCACCGCCCATTCCCGTCGCGCCGCCCGAAATGATGGCGACCTTGCCGGCCAGTCTTGTGCCCATGGTATGCTCCCTGCTGCCTTGCCGTGACGTCGCGGCTTTCCGCTGAAGCGATGCTATCCCTCATCCATTGGATGGCCAAGGAGCCACAGACACATGGACCTGACGTTTCCTGCCGTCACCCCGGCATGCCGCAAAAGGCAGCGCTAAGCAGTAAAAGCACTAATGTGTCTATCATTTGGAGAAAATTGTTCTAAGGATCGCGCGAAAATAGCACTCGACAAAGTCTACTGATTTTATAGATTAAGCGCCGAGACGGAGGTCGATATGTCCTATAGCCAGAACGCTCAGACTGCCCGCAAAGGCCAAAGGCTGGGTTCCGACCAGGTGTGGCGGCCGGCCTACGCCGGCGCTTTCGCCTATCTCGTCTTTGCCCTTGCGTTTGTATTCACCGGGGCAGTGGTACTGGGGCTGATCCCCTGATTGTCAAGGCTCTGATCATCGAGGCTTCCTCGGGATAGCGGCCTGCCGTTTGCAGAAATTCCGGAGTTGATGAACCGAATGCCGGTGCGCTTTTGCGCGCCCTGATTCCAACGTGATGGAGGAGATGGCAATGCCGATCGAGTTCACGCATGTTCCCGGTAAGATCCACGCCACCAACGCCAGCTTTTTCTACGACTTTGTCGAGACCGCGACGAAGCTGTCACTGATCGAGGATGCCGGATTCCGGAAGATCGTCATCGACGACCAGGCCGGACTGCTGACCAATATGGACCTTGCCGCCCAGACGCTGGACCGGACCTCGTCCCTGGAGGTCGTGCTCACGCATTGGGCAGGCGTGATCGAACCAACCGTGGCGGCGCGGCAACTCGCTGCCCTCGACGCGAGAAGCGGTGGCCGGCTGTCGCTCAGGATGCTCAGCGAGCCGCTGAGCGACGACGATGCCGAGGCACGTCCGGCCGGCCACACAGTGGTCTGGCAACGCATCGATGAATATCTGGTGCTGCTGAAGCGGTTGTGGTCGAACGACAGGCCGTTCGACCATGAAGGCACCTTTTACAGCATCAAAGGCGGCTATGTGCCGCGCAAGGGGCCGCATGGTGCCGATGTGACCATCCGCATGGGCGGACAGTCGGGCACGGCGCTCAGGGTCGCGGGCAGGCATGCGGATGTGTTCGAGCTGGCGCCGGGCTCGCTTGCAGAAATCCGCCAGTCAATGGAGCGTGTACGCGGCGCTGCTGCCGAACACGGCCGGGCCGGCAAGCTGCGTTTCGCGCTTCCGGTCCGAATCCGTTCGGAAGACAAACCGGCCGCTTCCTGCCAGAAGGCGCTCGAACTTGCCGGGCCGCCGGCGCAGGTCGCGCTTTCGCTGCTTTCTTACGCCGCTTTGGGGATCAAGGAGTTCATGATCGTCGGCGTCGACAGGCCACGCGAGATTGCGACCGCCGGCCGCGAGGCGATCGCGCTCTTGCGCAATTCGCTGGCACGGCGCGAGGCCGATGTCCCTCAGCCGGGGGCGTTTGCGTCACGCGCGACACAGGGAGCACGCGCCGGCTGCTGAAGAGCCTCCGTCGTCCCGCGCCTTGGTGACGGGTCTACCACCATTCCGGGAAAGCCGCGTGAGCCGCCCTGACCAGCGTCGGTATTTCCTGATCGGGAACGGAGCTGTAGGGCCAGAGCAGTCGCGGCCCGAGCGGCGCCCAGCCGCCGGCCGCGGCCATCGCCTTATCGAGTGCTGCATCACCGACATTGTAACGGGTGCGAAACGGTAGGACATGTGCGGCGAGGAAGGCCTGTATGCGGGCCTCGACCTCGGCAGCGGCGGCCATGTCGGTGCGGATTATCTGCCACCACATCATCGCGCCCTTCGGGTTGAGGCAGGCAACGTTGGAATAGCTGCCATGGGCCCCTCCAGCATAGCCTGTTGCCAGCGTGTGGCCGGGGACGAAGACGGAAAATCGGTCCAGTTTGCGGCGCATGTCGGCATACCAGCCGGGGTCGCCGCCCGGCAGCTTGGCGCCGACCAGCGATGGCACGGCCGCACGCAGACTGGCGATGCCGTCGAGCGTCAGGTGGCGCTTGGCGTGCGGCGGATTGTAGAGCACCAGCGGCGTTTCAGGCGCGGCGTCGCACAGGCCGCCGGCAAAGCGCATGACCTCGTCGTCGCTGGGCGGCCACCAGTCGGGCAGCGTGAACTGCACCGCCGCCGGGCGAAGTCCGGCGACCCGCGTCAGCCGCTCCAGCGCGACGCGCGGATTGGACTGGCTGATGCCGATCTGGAAAGGAAGGCGCGCGCGGCCGGCTATGGTTGCGACCAACTCACAAAGCCGGTCGAATTCGGGCTCGGTCTGGCAATGGAACTCGCAGGCCGTGCCATTGGAAAAGACGCCGTCGACGCCTGAGGCGCAGAGTCGGGCGATCGTCTCTTCCGTCGCCTGCCAGTCGATCGCTCCGCGATCGTCGATGGCCAGCAGCACCGCGCCCCAGACGCCGCGCGGTGCGTGTGCGGGCAAGCGGGCCAGATGGTCGTCGAGGTCAGCGTCCACCGGCGATCTCGTGTTCGCGGCGGGTTTCGTTCGAGGCAAAGGCGGCCTCGATGATGGCGATCATCTTGCGCCCATAGGCACCGTCGACCGGCACCGGCGTGTCGTCGGCAATGGCATTGCGCATCGCGCGCCATTCGCGCACCAGCGCGTTATGCATCCAGTTCGGCTCAAAGGAACCGGGCAGCTCGGTCCAGACCGTCTCGCGGCCAAGCATGGTGCCGCGGTCCATGTCGATGCGCAGCGTTCCCCGCTCGCAGACCAGATCCATGGCATAGGTGGTGGCGCCGGTGCGATAGCCGACGCTCTGCACCTGGCCGATGCCGCCGCCGGCGAAGCGCAATCCGAGCAGAGCGCTATCGTCTGCTTCCTGGTCATGGAACTTGGCGCCGAGCATGCCGCTCACCGACACGACATCGTCATCCATCAGCCAGACCAGGCGATCGACCGCGTGGATGCCGGCCGTCAACAGCATGCCGCCGCCGGTCGCCTTGCGCAGATGCCAGTCGCGGCGATTGTGCTCCATCCACAGCTTGATGATCCAGCTCGATCCGGCGAGCGGCCGGCCGAGCTCGCCTTCCTCCAGAATTTGCCTGGCCGCCATGCAGGGCAGGGCGAAATGCATGAGGTGGGCGACCATCAGCTTGACGCCACCCTTGGCCACGGCGGCGTTGATCGCATCGCAGGCAGCCACCGTCGGCGCCATCGGTTTTTCGAGCAGGATATGCTTGCCGGCCTTTGCCGCGCCGATGGCCATTTCGGCATGGAGATGGTGCGGGCTGGCAATGAGGACCGCATCGACCTCCTTGTCGTCCAGCAGCCTTCGCCAGTCCGCGTAGCCGCGGCCGCCATGTTCAGCGGTGAATTGCTGCAGTGCGTCGACATTTCCTCGAGAGGCGGCGACGAGACGAATGCCGCCAACCTCACGGATTGCCCGCGCATGGCCTGCGCCGAAATCGCCGGCGCCGATAATTCCTATTCCAATCATGGTCCTGCCTTTTGATAAGCGGCGTCGATCAGCGACATCGCCGCAACATAATCTTCGATGGACACCGGCGGAGGCGCCTTTCTGGCCAGCCGGTCAAGCGTATCGCGCATGAACAGACGATAGCGCGTTGCCGGCAGTTCGACCGGCAGATCGACGATTGCCGCGTCGTCGAGCGTTGCGCAGATAACATGGTCGCCACGATCGATGAGGGTGGCATTGGCACTGACGATGCGCCACTCGAAGTCACCGCCGGGGCGCATCGAAGCAAAGGTGTAATCGGCCTCGACGATGAACAGCGCGCCGGCCTCGTCTTCCAGCACCAGAAGTGCGTGATCCTCGACCGGGCCGGGATGGATGCGGTTCGCGATCGAAACGGTCTTCAGGCCGAGCTTGCCGGTTGCGAGGCTGAGTGCCGCGTCGACGCCGTGTATGCCGAGATTCCTCAATGCACCCCCGCCACCAACCGCCGGGTCGAGCACCCAGGCGACACCGTCGGCGATGTAGCGTTGCGGCGGGCCGTTGACCAGCCGGAACTGGCAATGCGCCACGGGGCCGGCGCGACCTTGCCGGCGCAGCCGTTCAAGGCCGGCAACGGCCGGCCCGAAACGGTTGGGCAGGGGAACAGCGACGAAAGCCTGGTACTGCCTGGCAAGGTCGCGCAGCGCCATCAGTTCCCTCGTATCGCTGGCCGCCGGCTTCTCCAGGATCAGCGGTATCCTTGCCGCGATGATCGCACGTGCCCGCGCCGGCACCATCGAAGGGTGCCCCATCAACAGGATCGCATCCGGCGGGCTGGAGAGTATCTCCTTGAAATCTTCGATAAACGGCAGGTCGTGGTGCGCGGCGAACGCTTGCGCTTGGCCAGGATCCTCGTCCCAGATACCGGCGATCTCCGTGCCGTAAAAGCGTGCGGCGTCGAGGTGTATTTCGGCGTGCCAGTGGCTCGAGCCGGCGAGGGTAATCTTCATTCGGAGGCAGCAGGTTTGTTATGGGCTTGCAGGATATCCTACAAGTGGCTATACGACAAGCGGCGGGCAAGCTTCAGCGGATGATGAAGGCAGTGGGATGGCGGAACTGAAGTCGATCGAACCGTTGAGCAGACCGCCGCTGCTTCACGTCACCGTACAGGAAAGCCTCAGGGCCTATATCGAAAGCAACCAGCTCAAGGCAGGCGATCCCCTGCCGCCGGAGACGTTCCTGGCGCAGCGGCTCGGCGTCGGCCGCAACTCCGTGCGGGAAGCCATCAAGGCGCTGGAATCGATCGGCATCCTGGAGACGCGACGCGGCATCGGCGTGTTCGTCAAGGAGTTCTCGTTCAAGCCGCTGCTGGATAACCTGGCCTACGGTTTGCAGGATTCGCTGCGCGATGTCGAAGAGCTGCGCGAAATCCGTCGCGTGCTGGAAACCGGCCTCATCGCCAAGACGATCGAGATGATCAGTGCCGAGGACATCGAGGCGCTGCGCCAGTTGACCGAGCGCATGCGGCAACGTGCCGAGCGCCATGAGAGCTTCGCCGAAGAGGACCAGCAATTCCATCAGCTGCTGTTCCGCTGCCAGAACAATCACATGCTGAGCGCGCTGATCGACATCTTCTGGACGGCGTTCAACAAGGCCTCGAATTTCACCAATCTCGATAATCCGACGCCGCTGGCGACATGGCGCGACCATCACGAGATCGTCGAGGCTGTCGCCGCCAAGGACGTCGACCAGGCGCGTCGGCGGCTCGACGACCATTACCGAGGAATCCAGCAGGTTATCGCCAAGAACCGAACACCCTGAACATGCCAAGGGAGGAACCCATGCGCATCAGGACCACCGCATTCTCTATCGCAGGGCTGCTGCTCGCCAGCATTGCCCCAGTGACCAGCGTCCAGGCACAAAACGCCAAAACCATCGCCGGCGGCTTCGACGTCGGTCCCGGCGGCTTTCCCAAGAACTTCAACCCGCTGGTCGCGACCGGCGGCTACACCTGGCTCAGCACCTATTTTGAACCGCTGGTCATCTACAATGCCGGGCTGACCGAGATCGAAGGCGACCTCGCGAAGGACTACAAGATCAGCGACGACCAGCTGAGCTATACGTTCAACCTGGTCAACGAGACTTGGCACGACGGCAAGCCGTTCACCTCGAAGGACGTCAAGTTCACGCTCGAGCTTGCCAAGAACAAGGCCTCCGGCAGCCTGTTTGCAGCCCGTCTCGCCGATATCGCCTCGGTCGATGCGCCGGATGACCACACCGCAGTGGTGAAGCTATCGAAACCGAACGGATCGTTTCTATCGATCCTCTCGCAGCTGATGATCCTGCCGGAGCATGCCCTGGCCACCCTGTCCCCGGAAGCGCTGGCGACCAGCACCTGGTGGTCGACCACTCCGGTCGGCACCGGCCCGTTCAAGTTCAAACGCTACGTGAGCGACCAATATGTCGAGCTGGCAGCCGATGACGATTATCGCGGCGGCAAGCCGAAGGTAGACGTGCTCATCAACCGCTATTTCGAGTCACCGGCGGCGGCCGTCGCCGCGCTCCGTGCCGGTGAAATCCAGTTCACCTATGTCGAGCCCGACGATGCGGCCTCCTTCAAAAGCGACAGCAATTTCAAGGTGATCGAAGGTGCCTCCTACGTGGTCAACTATATCGGCCTGAATCAGAAGGTCGACCTGTTCAGGGATATCCGTGTCCGCCAGGCGATCATGTACGCGATCGACCGCAACGCCATTATAGACAGCCTCTATGGCGGTGCCGCCAAGCCGGCCAATTGCGGCTATGTCGCGCCGCATCTCGTTCCCCAGGGTCTCGAACCATATGCCTACGATCCGGCCAAGGCCAAGGCGCTGCTGACCGAGGCGGGCTGGGACAAGATCAACGGCGACAAACCGATCACCCTGCTGACCTATTACGGCTCGCCGCAAGCGGCCAACGTGATGGCCGCCATCCAGTCGATGCTGGCCGAAGTCGGCATTAACGTGGTGCCGCGCGTCGTCGATACGCCGACCTATAACGGCATCGTCTACAAACAAGGCACGCCGGACTGGAATGCCTTTCCGATGGTCTATGCCGGCCTGCAGAACGGCCCCAATCCGGCCAGCCTCAACCCCGGCCTCAACAAGTCGCAGATCCCGCCGGCAGGCTTCAACACCATGCGCATCGATTTCGACGATCTGAGCGCTGCATTGGACGCCGCCCTCGGCCAGACCGATCCGGCCAAGATCGACCAATCCTGGCAGGAGGTCTGCAAGGTGATGAACAAGGACCTGCCCTGGGCAACGCTGTGGGTGGCCAACCGCTATGGCGTGGCCTCCAACAAGCTGCGTGACTTCGTCTGGACGCCGGCGCCGGGCGGCGGCCCCTACGCAGCTCACCCGGAGCGCTGGGATATTCAGTAAGAACCCCGCAACGAAGCGAGCAGGCGGACCACTTTGGCGCCGCCTGCCACCGCCACGGATAGCCCATGTTGAGCTTCATTGCCCGCCGCAGCGCTACAGGATTGCTGATGCTGGTCGCGCTCAGCGTCCTCATCTTCATCCTGTTGCGGCTGGCGCCGGGCGATCCGATCGACGCCTATATCAACCCGTCGGTGCCGATGTCCGCCTCCGATCTCGAGGGGCTGCGCGAACGGCTTGGGCTCGACCGGCCGCTTCCCGTGCAATATCTGGCCTGGCTGCGCGCGGCGCTGGGCGGCGACTTCGGCTTTTCGATCCAGCGCAGCGGCGTCGCCGTGCTGCCGCTGGTCATGGAGCGCATCGGCCCGACGGCGCTGCTGATGGGCACGGGCCTGGCGATCGCCATCGTGCTCGGCATTTCCGCCGGCATTTTCAGCGCGGTGCGCCGTAACGAACCGTCCGACATCGCGCTGTCGGTGCTGTCGTTTATCGGAATCTCCAGCCCGGCTTTTCTGACGGCGCTGCTTGGCCTCTATTTCTTCTCGGTGCTGCTGCGCTGGGCGCCGTCCGGCGGCATGCAGACCGCGGGTGCGCCGTTCTCGATGACCGACGTGCTTGCGCACCTCATCCTGCCCGCTTGCCTGCTGTCCATCGGCCATGCCGCGCTGATCATGCGCTACATGCGCGCTTCGCTGCTGGAAGTGCTCAACCAGGATTACGTGCGGACGGCGCGTGCCAAGGGCGTGCGCGAGTTCTGGGTTATCATCAAGCATGCAACCCGCAACGCGCTCTTGCCGGTCATCACGCTGATCGGCTCGACCGTCGGCATCGCCATTGGCGGCGCCATCTTCCTGGAAAGCGTGTTCAATTGGCCGGGCATGGGACTGCTTCTGGTCAATGCCGTTGGCATCCGCGATTACCCGGTGATCATGGGCGCCACGCTGGTGATCGGCGTTTGCGTCATCCTGGTCAACCTGTTGACCGACGTCGTCTATGCCGTCGTCGACCCGCGCATTCAGGTGGCGTGATGGCAATCACTGCGCCGGACCCAATGGTCGACCCGACAGCCTTACCGCAGACCAAGGGGCCGCTTCGCCGCGCGTTCGACCGCTTTTTCGAAAACCGCGCGGCGCGTGCCGGGCTTTTGATCGTCATCCCGATCCTGCTGGCGGTTTCGACCTATTCTTTGTGGTGGCCGTTCGGCCCGAACGCCATCGACCTCAGGGCGATGAACAAGGCGCCGTCGGCCATTCATTGGCTGGGTAGCGACGGCGTCGGGCGCGACGTCATGGCCCGGTTGCTGCAAGGTGGGCGAATCTCATTGCTGGTCGCCGTCTGCTCGGTCGCCATATCGACCGTCATAGGCTTCCTGGTCGGCGCCGGCGCCAGCTTTGGCGGGCGCCTCGTCGACGGCACGGTGATGCGCTTGGTCGATCTGGCGATGACGCTGCCGCCGGTGATCTTCCTGCTGGTGCTGGCTTCGATTGCCGGCACCGGCATCGCGCCGACCATACTGGTGATCTCGCTGCTCTCCTGGCCGGTGCTGTCGCGCATGGTGCGCGCCCGGCTGCTCGAACTGCGCGAGCGCGATTTCGTCGTTGCCGCCCGCGGCATGGGCGCGGGGCTGCCGCATCTGCTGTTCCGGCACGGCCTGCCCAATTGCATCGATATCCTGGTCGTCTATGCCACCTTGCAGATCGCCAACGCCATCCTGCTCGAGGCCGGCCTGTCCTTCCTCGGCCTCGGCATCGCGCCGCCCGAAGCCAGCTGGGGCAACATGCTCAATCTCGCCCGCTCCACCGTCGTGCTTGAAAATTATCCGTGGCAATGGATGTTCCCAGGCGCCGCACTGGTGCTCACCGTGCTCGCCATCAACTTCATCGGCGACGGCCTGCGCGACGCATTCGATCCCCGCTCCGATCTCAACTGACCTCGAAGGTTCATCAAAATGCCTCTGTTTACCGGCGTCGTGCCACCTGTCGTCACCCCGCTCAATGCCGATTTCAGCGTCGATTTTCCGTCGTTCACGCGCACCATCGAGAACCTGCTCGACGGCGGCGTCCACGGGCTGTTCGTGCTGGGCTCGACCAGCGAGGTGGTCTTCCACGACGAGGCGGGCCGCAGGGCCGTCCTCGAGCACGCGGTCAAGGTCAATAACGGCCGGCTTCCGATCTTCGCCGGTGTTATCGACCCGACGACCGACCGCGTCATCAACCACGCCCGCATCGCCAGATCGGCCGGTGCCGACGCCATCGTCGTCACCGCGCCGTTTTATACCCGCACCAGCCAGCCCGAGATCGGCGATCACTTCCGCTACATCAAAGATGCGATCGACATTCCGGTCATCGCCTACGACATCCCGGTCTGCGTGCACGTCAAGCTGGAGCGCACGACCACGGTCGGTCTCGCCAGGGAAGGAGCCATTGCGGGTATCAAGGATTCCAGCGGCGATGACGGCAATCTGCGTTACGTGCTCAAGGACATGGCCGACGATCCCAGTTTTTTCGGCATGACCGGTTCCGAGATCCTGGTCGACAGCGTGCTGGCGATGGGTGCGCATGGCGTCGTGCCGGGCCTCGCCAATGTCGACCCGCATGGTTATGTCAGGCTGTGGAAGCTGACGCAGGCGGGCCAGCTTGCCGAAGCCCGCCTGGAGCAGGAGCGGTTGTTGAAACTGTTCGAGATCGTCTGGATCTCGCTCGGCAGGACCAGCGCCGGCTCGGCCGGCGTCGGCGCCTTCAAGGCGGCGATGAAGAGCCTCGGCATCATCGCCTCGAACACCATGGCGCGGCCGCAGCGCAGCCTGAACGACGAGGAAACCGCAAAGATCGACATGATCCTTCGCGATGTGGGGCTGCTCCGCTGAGCGCCACGCCGATCCTGTCGATTTCCGGCCTGCGCGCGGTGTTCCGCATTGCGGGGCGCGACATCGCGGCGGTAAGGGATGTCAACCTGACGATCGGCTCCGGCGAGACCGTGGCGCTCGTTGGCGAATCCGGATCGGGCAAGTCCGTCACCAGCCTGTCGATCATGGGATTGCTGCCGAAAGGGGTCGGACATATCGCCGAGGGGTCGATCGCGCTGCGGCGCAAGAACGGCACGCTCACCGAACTGACCAGCCTCGATGCCGAGTCGCTGCGCAAGATACGCGGCAACGAGATCGGCATGGTGTTCCAGGAGCCGATGACCAGCCTCAACCCGGTCTACACGATCGGCGAGCAGATCGCCGAACCGATCCGCATTCATCTCGGCAAATCGCACCGCGAGGCAGAAGCAGACGCGGTGCGGCTGCTGGAACAGGTCGGCATTCCCGATCCGAAGCGGCGGGCGCGGCAGTATCCGCACGAACTTTCGGGCGGGATGCGCCAGCGCGCTACCATCGCCATGGCCCTGTCCTGCGATCCGGGCTTGCTGATCGCCGACGAGCCGACCACCGCGCTGGACGTCACCATCCAGGCCCAGATCCTCGATCTTTTGGCCGAGCTGCAGGCGCAGCGCGGCATGGGCATCCTGTTCGTCACCCACAATCTCAGCGTCGTCGCCGAAATCGCCGACCGGGTAGCGGTGATGTATGCCGGGCGTATCGTCGAAACAGGTCCGGTGAGCGAAGTGTTCACCCGTCCGCGTCATCCCTATACCGCCGGGTTGATGCGTTCGGTGCCGCGGCTCGGCCAGGCCACGGCACTGAAGCTGGCGGGCACGCCGCTGCCGACCATTGCCGGGAATGTTCCGTCGCTCACGTTGCTGCCCAAAGGCTGTTCCTTCGCGCCGCGCTGCCCGATGGCTATCGCTGCCTGCCGTGCCGCGGTCCCGCCCTTGTTTGCGGCGACGCCGACCCGGCAAAGCCGCTGCCTGCGTTGGGAGGAGCTCTGATGGCCGACGTTCCCTTCCTTTCGGTCAAAAACCTGACCAAGCATTTTGCGCCGACAGCGTTCTCGCGTGGCCCGCTGGTCAGGGCGCTGGAGGACATTTCCTTCGATGTCAGGCGTGGCGAGGTGGTTGGCCTGGTCGGCGAGTCCGGCTCCGGCAAGACCACGATCGGCCGCTCGGTGCTGCGTCTGATCGAGCCGACATCCGGCCAAATCACCTATGACGGCACCGATATCACCAGGCTGGGTGCCGCCCAGCTGCGCCGCCAGCGTCGCAAGATGCAGTATATTTTCCAGGATCCCTTCGCCAGCCTGTCGCCGCGCATGACGATAGGGCAGATCCTCACCGAAGGCCTTGACATTCAAGCCATTGGCAAGAGGTCCGAGCGGCGGGCGAAGGCCGCGAAGGCACTTGCCGCGGTTGAGTTGCCGTTCGACGCCTATGACCGCTACGCCCATGAATTCTCGGGCGGCCAGCGCCAGCGCATCGGCATCGCCCGGGCGCTGACGCTCGAGCCGGAATTCATCGTCGCCGACGAGCCGGTCTCGGCACTCGACGTCTCGATCCAGGCGCAAATCATCAATTTGTTGCGCGACCTGCAGCTCCGGCTCGGCCTGACCATGCTGTTCATTTCGCACGATCTGGCCGTCGTCGAGTACATCTGCGACACGGTCATCGTGCTCTATCTCGGGCGCATCATGGAGGTTGCGCCGGCGGCCGAGCTTTATGCCCGACCGCAGCATCCCTACACGCGTGCGCTGCTGTCAGCCATTCCATCGCTCGATCCGCTGGCGAGGCAAGGCCGGCAGGTGCTCAAAGGCGATATTCCCAGTCCGGCGAACCCGCCGTCGGGCTGTGTTTTCCGAACCCGTTGCCCGTTCGCGTTGGAGGCTTGCGCCGCGGCCGTGCCGCCACTGAGGGCGACAGCCGACGGCCATCTGAAGGCCTGCATTCGCGACGACATCGCTTAGGAATAATTGCCCAGACAACGGTCAAACAGGTCCCCAATCCCAGGCGTTCATCGACATCCACCGCCCGGTTTCACGAAGCTGTTATTGTCGTTCCCGTCATTGAAACGTCAGCGATGCCGACCCATATGCACGCTGCGCCGGATGTTTCCTCCCATTCGTCCGGCGCGTTCCCCTCTGAAGGTTTTCGACCTTCACATCTGGCCGGGCTTTGCAGCCCGGCCTTTTTTCTACGGGGTTGGTGAGCGAGCCGAGATCATGGCGCAGGCGTGCCCAGCGTATCGATGCGTTTCGCCAGCGCCGCGGGATCGCCAAGCACACGGACCGTCTTCAGCCGAGCGGTGCCGCCGGCGACGATCGAGACGGCCGAAGCGGCCACGCCAAGCGCCTTGGCGACCAGCCTTTCCAGCGCTCGATTGGCGGCCCCGTTTTCCGGCACGGCGCGAACGCGAGCCTTCAGATGGCTTCGCCCATCCGCGGTCGTTTCGGCCCCCTCGAGCCTGTCCATCGCTGATTTCGGCGTCAGCCGGACGAACAGGTCGATACCGTCGGCGCGCGTCCGGAACGGCGCGCGCATGGGACGCCTGCACTCAGACGACCAGCGAAAGCACGGTGGTGAGCAGGAACTGCCGGATGAAGAACAGGATCAGCAGCAGGATGATCGGCGAGATGTCGATGCCGCCGAGATCGGGCATGAAGCGGCGGATCGGCCGCAGCGCCGGTTCGGTCAGCCGATAGAGCATGTTGCTGATGGTATCGACGAACTGGTTGCGGGAGTTGACGACGTTGAAGGCGTAGAGCCAGGAAAATATCGCCGAGGCGATGATGATCCACCAGTAAAGGTCAAGCGCCATGACAATGGTCTGAATGAGGGCGATCATGCCGGTCTCCGATTGTTGCCGACATGTAGCCACTGTAGCTGAAAGCGGCAAGAGCCGCGTTCCGACGCGTGGGCGAGGCGCACGAACGGCCGAACGGCATTTCGGCAGCAAGGGCAGCCTTGACAGGAAACCGCAGCGGCCGATAAAAGCCCAATCCGCTGGACGGGGCTGTAGCTCAGCTGGGAGAGCGCGTCGTTCGCAATGACGAGGTCAGGAGTTCGATCCTCCTCAGCTCCACCAGCGGATTTTTCGAACCCCCCGTGAATGCTGAGGAACCTTTCTTGGATTCCATGGGTCCTCAGATCAAGCAACCGAATGCATCGCGAGCCTCTGCCGGCTTGGCACTGTCGTCGCCGGGTGGATTCACATCGGCGACGTAAAGGCCCTCTACACCAATAGCGTATGCGGCCTATTGCCACTGCGCCTCCTCCTTGCCAGACTTGGCCCGTCTTCAAAACCGAGGGGAATTCACCATGACCGGCACGACAAGACGTGATTTTGTAGGTCTTACAGGAGTGGCAGCGACTGCCCTGGCCGGTGCTGTTGCAACACGAGCTACCGCTGCCGAAAGTGACGTATCGCCATCGTTCGATGAGGTTCTTCAAGAGTACAATCTAAACAACACAGAAAGGACTAGATCAAAGCTGGCGATCTATGTCGTCCTTTCTCATCTGCACGCCAGCCTCGAGAAGGAATTTAGTGACCTTGGGCTAGAGCTGCCTCTAGGAAAAAAGGCGGTGCCATCGAATCTGCCGGCCAATTTCGAAGACGCGCAGGTTGCACCCCTTCCGTGGCTCTTCAAGCCCTCGGAAGTTACCGACCACGAACGAAACGGCTATGCGACGATTGCAATGCGAATGAACGCAGTGATGGCAAGACACACCGCTGACGTGAGTGTCGGGGTTTCGCATATCATGTCGCACAAGGGATAACCGCGACCTTGCCGGCGAGCACGGCACGTCAGGCGAGCACAACGCCGGCCGGCGATTTGTTGTTGCGGGCGAACCGATTACCTGTTTTCGCGAGGCGACTGCGCTGCGAGAGTCCTCACAATGGATAAATCCTTCCGGGACGCGCCGCGCGAGATAGCAAAGCTCTCGGCACCCCGGCCAGTGGGAATTGTCAGCCGTCCGCGCGTAGTGGCGCTGCTTTCGCAGGCCCTCGACAGCGGTGCATGCTGGCTGGCTGCGCCTGGTGGATACGGCAAGACCACCGCGGTGATCGACTTTCTGGAACACGGCGGGCTGGAACAAGGCGGGCCGGAGCAAAGCGAATCGGCATACAACTGGTATCGGGTCGACACCGAGGACCAGGACGTTGCGCGGCTTTTCCATTATCTGACGCTGTCGCTCGACGGCAGGCATGCCGGCATGCCGGTCTTTGGTCCGGAATATGCCGACAATTCCGACGATTTCGCGCGGCTGTTCTTCCGCACCTATTTCTCGCGGCTTGATCCGGGCACGATCCTAGTCCTCGACGATCTGCATCGTGCCGATGCACCAGGCTTTCGCCGGACGCTGGCGATCCTGTTGCGCGAACGCCCCAATACCGTCCGCTGCATCTGCACATCGCGGATGCTGCCCGAGGGCGATGTCGCCGACCTCGTGCTGTCGGGACAGTTGCCGGTCCTCAACCAAACGCTGCTGGAGTTTTCGCCTGCGGAGGCTCGCAACCTCGTCACCGCCCGCTCGCAATCGCCGTCCGAGGTCGGCGACATTTCGGAGGCGCGCGGCTGGGCGGTGGGCCTTCTCCTGCTGGCCAATGCTGGAATGTACTACCCGCTTTCGCAGACCGGCCTTGCCGGAGGCGCCGGCCTTCGGGAGATTGTCGGACGTTATTTCCTGCGCGACATCGCGCCGGAGGACCAGGATCTGCTGATCAGGCTCAACCTTCTGCCGGAGATCAGCACGGACCTTGCCGATGCGTTCCTGGGTTCGCCGCAGGCTGCCCGCCTGCTGGTGCGGCTGCAGCATCGCCAGCTGCTGATCACGCGCGACGGTCCGGGCGGCGCCGCCTTCCAGCTGCATGACTTGTTGCGCGAATACCTTGCCGGCCTACTGGACCGGCGCGTGACGGAAGCGGACCGTTCCAGGCTGCGCGAGCAGGCAGCAAAGGTCCTGCACGAGGCCGGCAAAACCGACGCGGCAATCGTGCTGGCGTTGCAGGCGGGCGCCTGGCCGCTGGCACGCCAGCTCATTCTGGAGTGCGCTAACGGCGTTCTCTCGCAAGGGCGCAGGGCCAGCTTCGTCGAATGGTGCAACAGGCTGCCCCCCGACGAGATGGACGGGTGGGTCCATTATTGGCTGGGCGTCGCCTTCGCGTCGGACGATGCGAAGGCCGAGCCGCACTTCTCCAAGGCATGGCAAGCATTCGAGAACACCGACATGCGCGGACAATGCCTGACGGTCGCGCGGGCGGTCGTAGTCAAGACCGCCAGCTGGCGTACGCATGAGGGGCTGGCGGATTGGACGCGCCGAGCCTCACAGGTTCTTGCCAAGGGGTTGCCGGAATTGGATCCGGAGGAACTCATGATGGTCAGGCTCGGCATCCTGCGGGCCGTCGATTTCGCCGAACCTGGCGAATTCGACGCCCATGACGCGAAGCGCCTCGTGAATGATATCCAGCAGCGCCTGACACATCTGCCGATCGAGGATTCGGTCGAGTTGCGCCTGCTGGCAAGCGAAGCGCTCATCGACTACGCGACCTCGTCGGGGCAGCGCGACATTTTTGCCAATGCCGTGGACAGCGTTGCCGCCGATCTCGAACATCCGGATATCCCACCGCTTGTGCTCGGCATGTGGCTGGTGTCCTTTGGCTCGGCCAGCGGCCGTTACTTCCCCTATTCGCGGCGCGGTTTTGTCTATGCCTCGGCCGAGGATGCGTTGCGACGCGCAACGGCGATAGGCGAGCAGCACGCCTTACGGGGCGTCGAGTTCAGCGCCCTCTACCAGCTCCAATTGCTGATGAAGCTTCACAACAGGTTCTCGGAGTTCAATGCGCTGGTCTCCCGACTGGGCGAGATCGCGGACAGCAGGTTCACCACCCAGGTCGCGGTCGTCGCCGACTGCCATGCGGCGATGCACACGCGCAACGGCGACTTCGCCAAGGCCTATCTCGACTGCGATGTCGTCATGGATGCGATCGAGCGGGCGAACGAGCCGATGATCGAGCGCTGGCCGCATTACGTCACCAAATACCAGGTCCTGCTGGCCGACCGGCGTCCGGCGGAGGCGATTGCGCTACTTCAGGGGATCGCCGAAAGGCTGAGCGGCGGCCCTCGCCAGCGTGTCGAACTCAGCATTCTAGCCGCACGGGCCCTGGAGCAGAAGTGGAACGGCGGCGCGTCCTATGGCACTCGTCTGGCTGAATTCATGGCGGCATTGCGCGAGGTCAATCCCTCGGCGATCTTGCTCAACCTGCCGGACTTGCTAGCCGAGCTGATCGCCGATGCGCTGGAGCGAAAGATCGATGTCGATCTCTGCCGCCGCGTCGTTCGGGCGCGATATCTGGTCCCGCCCGCTGGTCGCCCCGCCCAGTGGCCTTGGCCGCTCAGGATACACTTGATGGGAGGCTTCCGCCTCGAGATCGATGGCGCCGAGGTCGCGCCCGGTGCCAAACCTACCCGCGCTCTCGACATATTGCGCATTATCTGCCTGTCGAGGGATCAGGTCTGTTCGGTGGAAACCCTGCAGGATTGGCTCTGGCCCGACCTCGACGGCGACCAGGCCAAAGCGGCCTTGGAGCAGGCGCTGCATCGTCTGCGCAAATTGCTCGGGCAAGGCGAACTCGTAACGCTGAGAGAAGGCCGTTTGCGGCTCGCTGCCGACAAGGTCTGGATCGATCTGCAGGATTGGGAAGACCGGCTGAAACCCGTTCTGTCGGGCCAAAGAGACAGCGCAATCGAGGAGCAGGAGATGCTGCTGGAAGGCTTTGTCGGCCCGCTTTTCTCGAATGGCCCGACGCCCGCCTGGTCGAACGCCGCGGCCGACCGGGTGCGGGACGGGTTGGTGGAGCTTGCCGTGCGGATCGCCAAACACTGGCAGAGCCGAGGCAACGCAGATCGGGCACGCCAAGCGTGCCGGCGTGCGCTCGATTTCTACCCGGAATCGGCCAAACTCCATGGCACGCTCATCCAGGAGAGCCTCTCCAGAAACGACCACGCCGGCGCCATCGAGGATTACCGGCGCTATGAACGCGCGCTCGCTTCGACCGGCGATGACGAGCCCTCGCCTTTGCTGCGTTCGCTCGTGCGCCCGTTTCTCTAGACCGGTTCATCGTTTCACGGAAACGCCGAACCGCTCTATCTCTTTATTTTTTCGCAGTTCCGGACGGAAAACCGTTCCACACTTTTCCTGGAATTGCTCTGGCGCAGCTCAGAACTCTGTAAGCCGTCCGTAAGTCGCGGTCTGGGAACCTCGGCCCGTCGATCAAAACCGATCGCCGGAGGCCTGAAGCCCCCGATACCAACACTCACAGGAAGGAAAAGGTCATGCCGTATACTGCCAGAGCAACTTCGAGAGTGCGTGCCGGCACCATCCGCGCTGGAGCCACAAGACTTTCCGACCAGCTCAGGATCGGGCCTTGGTCGCTCCTCTCGCCCGAAGCTGTCATACAGCAAAAGTACAACTCCCTTGGAGGCGCCGGCTTCGCCGAGATCGACAGGAAGGAGACTGGAAAAGCCTGGTATCTCAAGAACGGCTCATGCATTTGTTACAACGATGCCATGCACGACGCCTTTGAGATCCACGGCGACATCTACAGGAAATGGATTGCGCTTGGCGGTCTCGCGTGGGGCATTCCCTGCACCGACGAAACCGGAACTCCCGACGGCGTCGGGCGATACAATCACTTCAACAACAATATCGCTTCGATCTACTGGACACCGAATACCGGTGCTCAAGCGATTTGGGGGGCAATTCGCAGCAAATGGGCAGCAATGGGCTGGGAGCGCTCGGTTCTCGGCTATCCGGTCACCGACGAAACCGGAACTCCCGACGGCGTCGGGCGCTACAACCATTTTGCCAATGCCGGCTCGATCTACTGGACACCGAACACCGGAGCCAACGTGGTGTACGGTGACATCCGCAAGAAGTGGGAAAGCCTGGGCTGGGAACAGTCATATCTGGGGTACCCAACCACCGACGAGACCGAATTTGCCGACGGTGGCCGTGCCAATCTGTTTGAAAACGGCGGCATATACTGGTGGCCCGACACCGGCGCGATCGACCTTCGAGATGTCGTCGTCCACTATACCGGCCTCCATTGCTTCGGCGAGACCGACTGGGATCAGGGGTCGAGTGCGGACGAGCCCTATGTCATCGTCAGCGTGACAACGCCGCAGATCGCCGACACCAAGCGCAGCCAGGTCTATGGCGACGTCGATGCGGGAGATACGAGACCCGACCTGATGGAGGTCTATCGAGGCAAGCCCTACGGCATCAATATCGGTACGGTGCTGATGGAAAACGATTTCGGCGATCCAAACAAGTACAAGGACGAAGTGCAGAAGGTCGTGATGGGCGTCCATACGGCGGGTACGCTGGCTTTGGGCCTCATTCCGGTGGCAGGACCTATCATTGCCGCAATAGCCGGCCCGGCCCTGGGATCCTTGATGCCATCGATCGGCGGCGCCATCAGCGATCTCTTCGATTGGGGCGATGACAGGATCGGGAGCGCGACAGTGACCATCTCCGCAAAGCAGATGGTGTTGCTCGCGGCACGTACGAACAATACCACCTTCAGCGGGATTGGGTTCAAAGTGGAAACGCCCCTGATTTCCGGCGAAGGGGCGTCCTACAAAGCCTATTTCGGCTTTGTGCCTGCCTAGTCTAGGCCAATCGCCCCGGCAAAAAAGCTTGCCGGGACAATCAACTTACCAGCCCCGCCTTCCGTTGGCGGGGCTGACGTTCGCGACTGAGAGATTTATTTCCGTAGCGGTCGTCACAAGGCGGTCCGGATTCGCCAGCGGCCGATCAGCATAGCGGGCAGTCACCTCAACGACACTGCCGCAGCCAGCGAGGCCGAGCCGGGACCGACAGAACCGGATCAGGCGGCGCGCAACCCGACGCCATGACGGCCGACATCAATCAGGATAGAAGAGAACCGTGACAAGAGCGGGCACGCATCACACCAGTCCGCGCTTGGCCATCATTGCTTCCGGTGAAGGCATCTTGCCGCGGAAGGCGGTGTAGAGTTCTTCGGGATCCTTCGAGCCGCCGGCGGCGTAGATGTTCTTGCGCAGCCGCTCGGCCAGCGCCGGATTGAACGGATCGCCCGTCTCCTCGAAGGCGGCGAAGGCGTCGGCATCGAGCACTTCCGACCACATGTAGGAATAATAGCCGGCCGAATAGCCGTCGCCGGCAAAGATGTGGCCGAAATGCGGGGTGCGGTGACGCATGGCGATGGTATCGGGCATGTTAAGCCCTTCCAGCGTTTCGGCTTCGAAACGAAGCGGCTGGTCCGGTGCATCCGGCCGGGCGTGGTAAGCCATGTCGACCAACGCCGAGGCAGTGAACTCGACCGTGGCGAAGCCCGCGCCGAAGGTGCGCGCCGCCAGCATCTTGTCGACCAGCGCCTTTGGCATCGGCTTGCCGGTCTCGACATGCAGCGCATGTTTTTCCAGCACCGCCGGTACCGTCAGCCAGTGTTCGTAAAGCTGCGAAGGCAGTTCGACGAAATCGCGGCTGACCGAGGTGCCAGCGACCGACGGCCAAGTGACGTCGGTCAGCATGCCGTGCAGAGCATGACCGAATTCATGGAACAGCGTCTTGGCTTCATCGACCGACAGCAAGGCGGCCTCGCCGGCCGGCGGCTTGGCGAAGTTCATGATGTTGTGGATGACCGGCTTCGAGCCAGGGCCAAGCCTATAACCGGATTTCAGCGCGCTCATCCAGGCGCCGGAGCGCTTCGAAGGCCGCGCGAAATAGTCGGCGAGGAACAGGCCGCGCTCGCTGCCGTCGGCATTCTTCACCACGAAAACACGTGCGTCCGGATGCCAGGTGGCAATGCCCTTCTTTTCTTCGAAAGAAATGCCGAACAATCGTGTTGCCACATCGAAACAGGCGTCGATGATGCGGTCTAGCTGCAGGTACGGCTTCAGCTCGGCC
Source organism: Mesorhizobium sp. M0410 (assembly GCF_040321435.1). Classification (NCBI taxonomy): domain Bacteria; kingdom Pseudomonadati; phylum Pseudomonadota; class Alphaproteobacteria; order Hyphomicrobiales; family Phyllobacteriaceae; genus Mesorhizobium; species Mesorhizobium sp. M0410. Next base: position 23,944 of record NZ_JAMYRN010000020.1, on the reverse strand, counting down.
TCGTCGAAGGCGAATTTCTCTGCGCGCAGCTTCTCCTGATAGAAGCGCCAGTCCCAGGCAGCGAATTTTTCGTTGCTGCCGGCCTCGGCCGCCAGCCGCTGCAATTCGGCTTGGTCGCTTGCGGCCTTTTCCACCGCCTTTTCCCAGACCGGATCGAGCAGCGCGTGCACCGCCTCCGGCGTCTTGGCCATAGTATCGTCGAGCTTCAATGCGGCGTAGGAAGCATAGCCGAGCAGCTTCGCTTTCTCGGCGCGCAGCCGCAGCATCTCGCGCACCACTTCCGTGTTGTCGGCAGCGCCGCCATTCTGACCACGCATGATGAAGGCGCGGAACGCTGTCTCGCGCAGATCGCGGCGTTCTGAGAAGGTCGAGAACGGCTCGTAGATCGAACGCGACAGAGTGACGGCGTAGCGGCCCTTCTGGCCGCGCATCTCGGCGGCTTCCGCCATCGAGCTCTTCAGGAATTCCGGCAGGCCGGCAAGGTCGGCTTCGTCGAGGAACAACGCCCAGTCGCGCTCGTCGGCAAGCACGTTCTGGCCGAAATTGGTGCCGAGCGACGACAATTCCTCGTTGATCGAGGCCAGCCGCTTCTTGCCTTCGGCGTCGAGCATGGCGCCGGAGCGAACGAAGTTTTTCCAGGTCTTTTCCAAGACCCGCAGCGTTTCGGCATCGAGCTTCAAAGCATCGCGGCGCTGATGCAGGTGGTCGATGCGGGCGAACAGGCGTTCGTTCATCGAGATTGCCGAGAAGTGCCGCGACATCTTCGGCGAGATGTCGCGCTCCAGCGCCTGGATCGCCTCGTTGGTGTGGGCGCCGGCGCGGCACCAGAAGATCGACGAGACATGGTCGAGAGCCTCGCCGGCAAGCTCGAGCGCGGCAAGCGTGTTTTCGATGGTCGGCGTCCCGGTGTTGCCGGCAATCGCCTCGATCTCGGCTTCATGCGCCTTCAGGGCCGCGTCGAAGACCGGAGAAAAATCGCCATCGCCGATGCGCGTGAAATCGGGCAGGCCGAGCGGCCCTTGCCATGCGGTCAGCGGATGGGCAGCGAGGTCGACGGTGGACGGCATGGGCAAACTTTCGCTGAGTGGCGGGAGAAGATGAATCGTCACCGATGTAAGGCGCCGGCCGGTTGCGCGCAACAGCGGGTCCCGTTCATGGTTCCGTCAGTAACCGTCGCAATTTTCGGCGATCGCGGCTTGCGAACTGGCGCTGATCTGGTCGTTGGCGACCGCGAAAGTCTCCTGCATCAGCATGTCGTTGCTGGGAAAATCATAGCAGGCGATCACAGTGGTGACGCCGCCCTCCGTCTTCTCGATCCGGTGGCGGATTTCGGCCCCGGCGACGGCGCCCTGCCACTCGGCGATCGAGGCGATGAATTCCTGCTTGCTTTGCACGACGCCGAGGTCGTCGAGCTTGATGCGGACGTTGTCGGCGAGCAGGTCCGACAATTCGGTGCGGTCGGCGACCAGCAGTGCCGAATACCAGCGGTCTATGATCGCGCTATCGTCGGCGCTGGCAACATTTGCTGAGCACAGTAGTGCCGCCGCCGCGAACGCGAACCGAGCTCGCATCATGCCCTCGTCTCCTACTCCGTCTCCGGCCGCTCGAAATCGCCTGTGTCCTTGTTCATCACCCAAAGCTCGCCGGTCGAGATGTCGAACCAGGCGCCGTGCAGCGACAGCCGCCCCTTGCCTTCGAGGATCGAAACACAAGGGAAGGTGCGCAGATTGGCGATGGAATAACGGATCGAGATGCGCTCCAGCGCCGTCTGGCGCTCGGTCGCGGTCATGAAGGTGCTCGACGATACGGTCTCGGCCGCAGGTGCGATCAGGCTCATCCATCTGCCGATGAAATCGCCCGGCGACAAGGGTGCGGCCGTGGTGTCGAGTGCCGCGCGGATGCCGCCGCAGCGGCCGTGGCCCATCACCACGATGTTCTTGACCTTGAGGCTCTGCACCGCAAATTCGAGCGCCGCCGATGTCGAGTGGAACTGATCGTCTGGCGCATAGGGCGGCACCAGATTGCCGACATTGCGCAGCACGAACAACTCGCCCGGCCCGGCATCGAAGATCGCTTCGGGCGCGGCACGGGAATCGCAGCAGGCGACGATCATTGTTTCCGGTGCCTGGCCCTCCCGCGCCAGCGAGCGATAACGGCCGCTTTCGGTGAGATAGCGGCCGCTCATGAAACTGCGGTAGCCGGTGAGAAGATGCTCGGGAAGATGGGGCATGGGCAGCGGTGGGAGCCTTTCCGGGTTGAAGGCAGCTCGGTTCAATCCCGAAAGGCTCTAGCGCATCGGCCCGAAAATCGGAACCGATTTTCGGAAAGCACCGAGACGCAGGTTCAAAGCGTGGAGCTCACTCTGCCCCAAGTGGACGGCACCTCGCTCCAGCCACATCCCGACAGTCGAAGCAACTGAACCCGGCCAGCGTATTCCTAGACTATTCCGCGATCTCCAGCAGGGTCGATATCAGCAGCCGGCGCTCGTCGGCGGAAAGAATATCCGAACCGAACAGATTCATGCTGCGAAGTCCCTCGATGGCGAGATAGCAGATCAGCAGCGCCTTGAGGTTCGGCGTCTCCTCCTTCAGCCGTTCGAACACCTGCCGCCTGAACGATTTTATCGGCGTCAGGAAGTCGGGATCCTCGGCGATAGCCGAAAATATCCAGGATGCCGATGGCTTCGTCTCCTCGGCATGCTCGGCCGAAAGCCTGATATAGGCGGCGAGCGGGCTCTCGCCGCTGCCGCTGTTCTTGCGGGCGGCCTCCAGCGCCTGTTGGAATGCGCTGAGATAATCCTCCACCAGCGCCTGCATCAATTTCGCCTTGGTCGGGAAATTGTAGAGAAGACCACCCTTCGACACGCCGGCACGGCTGGCAACAGCGTCCAGCGACAGGCTGCCAGGACCCGTCTCGCGCGCTACCGCGGCGGCAGCAGCGAGAATTTTTTCGCGCGAATTTGCTCTGCGGACCTTCATCAATCGTTCCCCGTTCATTGGCTTAGGCGGAATTGACAAGACCGTCCAGACGGTACAGTAAGATCGCCATCATTTGAAAGTGGGACCAGTCACAGGTATGTGTTCCGGTCATCCGACCGTTATGCTGGGCCATGGCCGAGGGAACTGTTCGTGATCAAGCGCTTCATCATCGCCTTCATTCTGCTCGTGCTGGTGTGCGGCGGCATCGTCGGCTTCAACCTGTTTCGCGACAATGCGATCAAACAGTTCTTCGCCACCATGAAGCCGCCGGCCGCGACCGTGTCGACAGTCATCGTCAAACCGATGTCCTGGACGCCCGGCATCGAGGCGATCGGCACTGTCAGTGCCGTACGCGGCGTCGACCTGACGGTCGAAACTGCTGGCATCGTCAAGGACATCCTGTTCCATGCCAATCAGAAGGTCGCCGCCAACGCCGTCCTGCTGCAGCTTGACGATGCCGTCGAGCGAGCCGACCTCGTCGCGTCGAAGGCGCAAGCCACCTCCGACCAGACGACGCTGATGCGCGCTCTCGAGCTGCAGAAGCGCGGGGTCGGCACCGATGCCACGCTCGACACGGCGCAGGCAGCAGCATCGGTCTCCGCCGCGCAGGTAAACAAGCTGCAAGCGGTGCTCGACCAAAAGCAGTTGACCGCCCCCTTCAAGGGCACTGTCGGTATTCCGAAAATCGACCTTGGCCAGTATCTCACACCCGGCACCGCCGTGGTGACCTTGCAGGACATGGATACGATGCGTGTCGATTTCACCGTGCCGGAGCAGCAGCTTCCGCAGCTGAAGATCGGACAGACGGTGCGGTTGGGCGTCGGCGGCGGCGACATGCCGTTCACCGGCAGCATCCGCGGCATCGATCCGAAGATCGACCCGACCAGCCGGCTGGTGACGGTAAGGGCGGAGGTCGGCAATCCCGAAGGCAAGCTGACGCCGGGCCAGTTCGTCCAGGTGCGCGTCGAACTGCCCGAGGAGAACGACGTGCTGGCGCTGCCGCAGACGGCGCTGACTTCCAGCCTGTACGGCGACTTCGTCTTCGTGGTGCGCCCGGCCAAACCCGCCGAAGCCAACGGCGCGGCTCCCGAGGCAAAGCCGGAAGAAAAGCCGGCTGCAGATGCTGCCAAGCCCGCAGCCGAAGCACCCGCGGCAAAACCCGAAGAAAAGCCGGCCGCTACCCCAGCCAAACCGGCAGCGGAAGGCAAGCCGGCAGCGGAAGAACAGAAGCCGCAGCTCGTGCTCGCCCAGGTGTTCGTCAAGCCAGGCCGCCACAACGCCGGCCTGGTCGAGATCCTGGAAGGCATCCAGCCCGGCGACGAAGTCGTTACGGCCGGCCAGAACCGGCTCTCCAACGGCATGTCCGTTGCCGTCGACAACACGATCGATCCGAGCAAGCCGGCGAACCAGCAGGCAGCCCAGCAATGAGCTTTTCCGATCTCTTCATCCGCCGCCCGGTCCTTTCGACCGTGCTTGCCTGCATGATCCTGCTTCTGGGTTTTCAGGGCATCTTCAACCTTTCGATCCGGCAGTATCCAGAGGTTGAAGAAACGGCCATCACCATCACCACGGCCTATCCCGGCGCCAGCGCCGACCTGATCCAGGGGTTCATTTCCGCGCCGATCGCGCGTGCCGTCGCTTCGACCGAAAACATCGATTATGTCACGTCGTCGAGCCGGCCGTCCTCCAGCACCGTGACGGTGCAGATGAAGCTCGGCTCCGACCCCGACGTCGCGCTGAACGAAGTCTTGTCGAAGGTTCAGAGTGTTCGCGGCGATCTGCCGGACGAAACCAAAGACCCGGTGATCGTCAAGGGCACCGGCCAGCAGTTCGCGATGATGTACATATCGATGCAGAATCCGAACATGACACCGGAACAGCTCACCGAATATATCGAGCGTGTCGTGCGGCCGCGTATCTCGACGGTCGAAGGTGTCGCCGACGTGCAGATTTTCGGCGCCGCCGAATATTCGATGCGTGTCTGGATCGACCCGATCAAACTGGCGGCGCGCGGCGTGACGGCGGCGGAAGTGCTGACCGCCATCAACGAATCGAATTTCCTCTCCGCGCCCGGCGATACCGAAAACGAATATGTGGCTTCCTCGATCACGGTTCGCTCGACCCTGCAGACGCCGGAGGCTTTCGCTGCCCTTCCGCTCCGCTCGAAAGACGGCAATGTGGTGAGGCTGCGCGACGTGGCCCGCGTCGAGCTCGCCGCGGCGAGCACCGACACCAGGGTCACGTTCAACGGCAAGCCCGGCATCTTTCTCGCCATCTTTCCGACGCCCGCCGCCAATCCACTGACCACCGCGGCGGCGATCCACAAGATTGTGCCGACCATCCAGGAGACGCTGCCGCTCGGCATGACGATCGAGATCGTCTACGATTCGACCGAGCAGATCAGCGCGTCGATCGAGGAGGTGTTCAAGACCATCGGCGAGGCGGTCGCCATCGTCATCGTCGTCATCCTGCTCTTCCTCGGCTCGTTCCGCTCGGTGCTGATGCCGATCGTGACCATTCCGCTGTCGCTGATCGGCGTCTGTTTCCTGCTGTTTTCTTTGGGTTATTCGATCAACCTTTTATCGTTGCTGGCCATGGTGCTGGCGATCGGACTGGTTGTTGACGATGCCATCGTGGTGGTGGAAAACATCCACCGCCACATGGAGGAAGACGGCTTGTCGCCGATGCAGGCGGCCTTCAACGGCATGCGGGAGATCTCGTCCGCCGTCGTCGCCATGACGATAACGCTGGCCGCGGTGTTCGCGCCGCTGGCCTTCACCGGCGGCCTGACAGGCGCACTGTTTCGCGAATTCGCGGTGACGCTTGCCGGCTCGGTGGTGCTTTCGGGGGTCGTCGCCCTAACCGTCACGCCGATGATGTCGGCACGCATCCTGAGGGCCGGCTCGCACAGCCGCTTCCAGCGCATTGTCGACAACACGTTCGGGCGCGTCGAACACGTCTACGAGCGGCTGGTCAGCGGCTCGCTGAAATATCGCCCGGTGACGCTGATGATCGTCATCGCACTGGTCGCCACGACCGGCTTCATGTTCACAAAGACCGCGAGCGAACTGGCGCCGGAAGAAGACCAGGGCTTCTTGCTGTCTATTGTGAACGCGCCGCGTTACGCGACGTCGGACTACACCGAGACCTATGTGAACCAGATTCTCGGGCTGGTGAATGATATCCCCGAAACCAGGGCACGGTTCTCCGCCGTCGCGTTCCAAGGCCCGACCAACAGCGCTTTCGTCGGCTTTGCGTTCAAGGACTGGGCCGAGCGCGCGCGCAGCTCGAAGGAACTTCAGGAAGACATCACTGCCCGCCTTGCCAAGGTGGCAGGCGTCGAGGCTTTCGTCTTCGCACCACCGACGCTGCCCGGCTCCGGCGGCGGCCTGCCAATCACGATGGTGGTGCGCTCGACCGGCGAGGCCTCCCAAGTGTACGAGGCCGCCGAGAATATCAAGAACAAGGCGCAGGCCTCCGGTCGCTTCCTCGCCGTGCAGAATTCCATGTCCTACGATGCGCCGCAAGTGACAGTGACGATCGACCGCGACCGCGCCGCGGCACTCAACCTGCCGATCGCCGAAATCGGCCGGACGCTGACCCTCTTGGTCGGTGGCGCCGAGGTGGCGCAATTCGACCGCGAATCCAACAGCTACGACATCATCCCGCAGGTGCCGCAGCAATTCCGCGACAATCCCGAAAAACTTGGGGAGTATTTCGTGCGCAGCGTCTCGGGTGAGATGGTGCCGCTCTCTGCGGTGGTGAAGATCTCGACCAACGCGTCGCCGGCGGCGATCGAGCAATTCAACCAGTTGAATTCCGCAACGATTTCCGCCTTGCCGCTGCCTGGCGTCACCACCGGCGACGGTTTGAAAGCGATCGAGGATATCGCCAAGGAGAGCCTGCCGGACACTTTCTTCATCGACTATACCGGTCAATCGCGGCAGGAGAAGGAACAGGGCTACACGATCATCATCGCCTTCGCGGCGGCAGTGCTCGTCATCTACCTGGTGCTGGCGGCGCAGTTCGAAAGCTTCCGCGATCCGTTGATCATCATGATGGCGGTGCCACTCTCGATCTTCGGCGCGATCGTGCCGCTTAATATCGGGCTCGGCACCCTCAACATCTACACCCAGGTCGGCTTGATCACCTTGATCGGCCTGATCACCAAGCACGGCATCCTTCTGGTCGAGTTCGCCAACCAGCAGCGTGAAATGCACGGCATGCGGCGGCGCGATGCGATCATCGCCTCGGCCAGGGTGCGGCTGCGGCCGATCCTGATGACGACGGCGGCGATGGCGCTAGGCGTGGTGCCGCTGATCATCTCCAGCGGCGCCGGTGCCGCGGCACGCTATTCGATGGGCCTGGTGATCTTCACCGGCATCCTGGTCGGAACCATGTTCACGCTGTTCGTGGTGCCGATGTTCTACACCTTTATCGCCAGCAAGGACCTGCCGCATCACGCCGAAAAGCCGGATCCGAAGCTGATGCCGGCGATGCCGGATTAGATTGTACTGATATTGTACAATAAAAAGGCCGGATTTCCGGCCTTTTTGAGAGCGACGAGAGCAGCATCGCTCATTTGACGATGACGATGCTGGTGTTGGCCGGGCCGAAGACCTCGACGAGCTGGTAGAAATCGGCGGCGTTGTCCGGATGCAGACGCACGCAGCCATGCGAGGCCGGCTGGCCGAGGCGCTTGATGGCGCTTGTCGCATGTACGGCGTAGCCGCCGTTGAAGAACACCGAATGCGGCATCGGGGCGTTGTCGTATTTCTTCGAATACCAAATTTCATGCATGCGGGTCGGCTTGAACGAACCGGTCGGTGTGACGTGCGTCCTGTCGCCCGTCGAAACCTTCCAGGCGAATGTCGGCCGGCCGTCGACCAGAATTTCCATGGTCTGCTGCGATAGCGACACACGCGCGACGATCTTGTTGGCGGCGGCGTGGGCTGCGCCGTTGCCGGCACTGACAAGCAAGGCAGTACCGGTGATGACGGCGGCGGCGATGTTGATGAGCTTGGCGGAAATGGCAGTGTACATGATGTCTCCCCTATTCTGCCGGTCGGGGCCGGCGCAATTCATGACCGGCTTATCGGGGCGTCATGTTTCAAGCCGATTTCGCAAGATGCTCGTTTGTGTTTCGATTCTGTTTCCCCTGGTTAACAGAAAAGGTCCGTGCAAAGCAGCTTGCAGTCGCACGACGTCGTCATGACGGGTGGCGTGTTTGCCTAGGCGGATCGGCCAAACCGCGGCGCCAATACGCGATTGCCTTTCGTTTGATAGGAATTCACCTGACTCCGAAACCGAGCTGCAACAAAGCGCAGCGTCGGCGGCATGATCCGGATACAGCGAACAGGCAAAGTTGACCTAACGAAAACAGCGGGCAACGAACGATCGGAAGCCAACACTGTTTCGCTACGGCCTGGATTGATCTGGACACTTTCCAGCCTGCGCGTCGACCGGCTCAAGCCCCTCTGGCGGGGGCGGCTTAGGGCCGTTGAGGATGCGCGGCGCCTCCGGCAACTTGCAGCCGAGAGGACCGAAGGCCCGCGCCGCAACGGGGGGCTCCGCTGGCGGCGCGGGCGCTTCGGGGGTTCCCCTGAAGTGCCCGTAAATTCCAATTTTGAGGAACGAACAGGATGAAAACGAAATTCGCCGCTTCCGTGCTTTCCGCCCTGCTTTACGTCCAGGGGCTGCTCGGCATTGCCGGCCTCGCCACCGTGCTGTTGAAGGAACGTGCTCATGCCGGCGAGGTCAGTACGACCGGTGACATGCCGTCCGGCCCGTCGCTTCTCGTGGTGCGCTGAAGAGCATCGGACCCCAAAGTGGAAACCGGTTTTGGGAAAACCCGATGCTCAAGACAAAAGGGTGGCTGTCCTGCATTCAATCGGCGAATTGCGTCGGCGGATCGAACCGGTAACCGGCACCCCGTATGGTGGTGATGGTTTCGGTATCGAGCTTGCGGCGCAGCCGCACGATGCGCGAATCGATCGACCGATCGAAGGCTTCGGCATTTTCGGCGGGCGCGGCGGCGATGATGTCGTCCCGCGTCAGCACCTTGCGCGGGCTGGCCAGGAACAGCCTGAGCAGCGCCACCTGCCCGGGGGACAGCTGTTCTTCCGTTCCCGAGCGGTGCATGACAATGGCCGATCGGAGATCGACGGTCGCGTTCTCCAGCACGATCAGTTCCCCGGCGCTCCTGCCGCGCCGAGCCAGAAGGCCGCCGACGCGAGCCGCAAGCTCCCTGACATTGAGCGGGCTTTCGACGACGTCGGCGGCGCCGAGTTCGAGCGCCAGAACCTTGTCGACCAGATCGGCCGGGCGGCAGATCAGGATGAAATCCGGGCCACCTTCGCCGCCATGTCGCCTGAGCAGGTCTCGCCCCTCCGCCTGGCTGACGCTGTCGCCGACAACCACGACATCGATACCCTTTTCCGAAAGCAGCGATTCGGCTTCCCACGGCTGTCGCGCCGCACGGACGTCATGACCGCGCCGCTCGAGATGATCGGCGAGATCGGTGGCAATTACTTCAGCGACGGAAACAAGCGCGATAACGGATCGTGCAGCCATGTTTTTCTACCCCGCATACGGCAACCCAAGAAGAGTGCTGGACATCATGTTTATACCCAATCTACTTTCCACTGAAAGCGGGAGCGAAAGCATCGTGCGTGCACGAATTGTCATCGTCGAGGACGAGCCCGACCTGAGGGACGCGGTCGCCGAGTATCTCGGCGCCAGCGGCTATGATGTGGCCACGGCCGAAAGTGCGGCGGCGGCGCGCGACCTCTTGGAAGTGCAGTCCTTCCACCTGGCCATTCTCGACATCGCCATGCCGGGCGAGGACGGCTTGTCGCTCGGGCGCTGGATGCGCTCGAAAATGCCGATCGGCATCATCTATGCGACGGCCGCCGGTACCGCGCTCGACCGCATCGTCGGACTGGAGCTCGGCGCTGACGACTACATCGTCAAGCCTTACGAATTGCGCGAAGTGCTGGCCAGGGTGCGCAGCGTGCTGCGTCGCGTTCCGGAGCCGACCGAGCCACAAAAGGCCAAGGCTGAAACATCCGGCGGCCGCCGGTCCGTGAGCTTCGGACCCTTTCACGCCGATCTCGACGGCAGGCTCGTCACCGGCGCCAACGGCGCGGTCATTGACATGGCCAAGAGCGAGTTCGACGTGCTGGAGGTGTTCCTGACGCGCGCCAACCGGCTGTTGACGCGGGCGGCGATCTCCGAGGCGATCGGTTTCGTCGAGGATCCGGAATCGTCCCGCGCCGTCGACATCCGCATCATGCGGCTGAGAAAGAAGATCGAGGCGGATCCGGCCAATCCGAAATTCCTGCGCACGGTGCGCGGCGAGGGCTATATCTTCTCGCTGCCAGTGGGCGAAAATAACTAAGGCGACGGCTTGAGGAAGCCGCGGCCAGGAAATGACGGCTGATCATGACGGCTGAAACAACACGCGTGGACGTGCAGGGCGCCAGGCAGGGCGCGGCGATGGTGGCCGTGCATGTGGTTCGCCGGCTGCGCGAAGCCGGTGACTGGCAGCGCGAGATGGAGGGTATCCTCCAAACGCTTTGCGAAGCCATGGATTGTCACCGCGGCATCCTGTTTCGCCTGCGCGAACTGCCCGGCCAGGGCTTCGCCCAGTCGGTCGCCGCTTATTGGATCGCCCCCCGGTTTGGCGGCGAGCTGGCGTCACCGACCGTCATCATGCAGTCGGTCGTCGATTCGGACCCATTGCTGGAACGGCTGGCGGAGGACGAGCGTCAAGGCAAGATCTTCGCCGGGCACACACGCGATCTCGAAGGCTTTCTGCGGACGGATTTCGAAAAGCAGAACATCAAGTCGTTCCTCTCGGTGTCGGTCTTTTCGCACGGTAATTTGTGGGGCACGCTGGCGATCAACGACTGCATCCACGAACGCGAATGGACCGACCAGGAAGAGGCGGCGTTGCACATGGTGGCACTCGCCATCGGCGATGCCATCGAACGGTCGCCGTCCGACGCGCATGCCAGCGACGTCATTCGCCGCACCATGCTGCAGGCTTCGCTCGATGCTATCATCGTCATCGACGAGACCGGCTCGATCATCGAATTCAATCCGGCCGCCGAGAAGATGTTCGGCTATCGGCGCAGCGATATCCTCGGCAAGGACCTGCTCGATACGGTCGTGCCGGAATATTATCGCAAGGGCTATGCGTCGGGCGCCGAATACATGTCGGGCCGCGGTGCGCCGATGGTCGGCCAACGGCTTGAAACGGTCACCCAGAATGCCGCCGGCGAGGTTTTTCCGATCGAGCTGACGGCAACCGAGATGCGGGTCGCCGATCGCCAGCTGATCTTCGGCTCCATCCGCGACCTGCGCGACAAGTTGCGGGCTGAGGAGGAAATCAACCGCCAGCGCGAAAAACTGCACCAGAACGAGAAGATGGCGGCAATGGGGTCGCTGCTCGCCGGCGTTTCGCACGAGCTCAACAATCCGCTGGCCGTGGTTGTCGCCCAGTCGACGCTGCTGCACGAATTCGCCGCCGATCCGCAGACCAAGGTGCGCGCCGAAAAGGTGCGCGCCGCTGCCGAGCGCTGCGGCCGTATCGTCAAGAGCTTCCTGTCGATGGTCCGCCTGCACCCGGCTGCACAGGCAGAAACCGACCTCAACCAGGTGATCCGCGCCGCACTCGAAGTGACCGCCTATGGCGCACGGTCGAGCGGCATCATCATCGACACCGATTTCGCCAGCGGCCCACTGCTGGCCATGGCAGATGCCGACCACGTGACGCAGGTAGCCGCCAACTTCCTCATCAACAGCCAGCATGCCTTGGCCGGCGTTGCCGGCGACCGCCGGATCAAGGTCCGGACGTTTCGCAGCGACCGCGGCAATCCCGGATTCTCGGTCGAGGACAACGGACCAGGCGTGCCGGAAGCGATACGTTCACGCATATTCGAATCCTATTTCACCACCAAGCCGGTCGGTGTCGGTACCGGCATCGGTCTGTCAATCTCGAAATCGATCATCGAGCGGCACAATGGCAATATCTGGTTCGAGGAGGTTTCGCCGAGAGGTGTGCGTTTTGTCGTGCAGCTGCCGGCGATCGCGGCCGGCGCGGCCGCCGCCGGCGAAGCTCCGTCGCGGTCGAGCGGCTTGCGTCACGCGCTGATCATAGACGATGAGCCGGATGTCGCCGCGTCGCTGTCCGACATTCTGGAGTTGATGGGCATCAAGTCGCGGATCGTGCCGGCCTGGGTCTCGGCCGCCGCTACGCTGAGTGGCCATGTCCCGCCGGACATCGTGTTTTCCGATTTGCGCATGCCCGGCACCAGCGGCATAGCCGTCTATCGCGAGCTACTCGGCGAATTGCCGGGTCTAGCGCGGCGCTTCGTGCTTGTCACCGGCGATCTGATCGGCGCGAAAGGCGAGATCGAGGCGCTGCCGGCGCCGCAACGGCCGCCAATCCTCGAAAAACCGTTCAGCACGCTGGATGTGCGCGGCGTGCTCTCGGCCATTGCCGAGCAGGCCGCTCTGGGCGGCTAGACTCCGCCATCTCTCCCGGAAGAAAAAGGCTCCCGGCCGACATTGCGGCGGGAGCCTGACTGGAGTGCTGGAGGGCGCTCGCAAAAAATCAAAAAACGTTCGGCGTATCGGCCAGCGGGGCGGCGTTGGCGATCATGCGGACCGGCCGTGCCTTGCCCGACTGGGCGGCGATGACGCGCAGGCAGTCTAGGCTCTCGGCGCCCCAGGCCTGCCCCTTGCAGGCGAAATCGATCTCCGAAATCGGCAGGCGCGCCGTCTTGGTGGTGGTCGTCGCGCCATCGATGAGGTTGGCCGGCGGGTTCAGTGAGGCGAAGGCCGGACCGACAGTCGGCGTCAACGCCATGCCGGCAAATGCGGCAGCCGCCAGCAGCATGAACATCGCCATTGGATGATCACTGGCGCGCTGGCGCAGCGCCAGCTTCGGGCGCCGGTCGCTACGCTGGGGACCCTGCTGGCGAAGGTCGGTATCGGTGATCTGGATTTTCGTACGCATCGTCGTTTCCTTCGGTCTTCTTCTTTTCTCTGTTGAAACGAACCTAATCGCACCTTGTAACCGGCCAACGATGATGGATTAACGATTGTGTAACCGGCATGAAACCAAGCCCGCGGCCATTCCTGGGCAAAGCGATCAGGCGTAGCTGCAGCACAGGTGGCATTCTCGTTTTCCGCTACCCACGGCACCAGATCCACGTCGCCTTGCCAGGCCCACGGAGCGTCGGGCGCTCAACAAGCGTGAGGGGATTAACGTCCGGAATTCCCGGGATTTTCCCGGCTTCGATCGTTCGGACTCGGCTCTCAAATCCGGCTCGATTTCCCGCCAAGAATTCTCCCCATTTTTGCAAGCCATTGCATTTCAACGGAAAATATGCTTTTATTGAACGATCATTCAATAAATAAAGAGCCTTTATGAACCCGCATCTGCGTGACGTGGCAATTCCCAACGATTGGGATCGGCGGGGGCTGCCGGGCTGGAGCTATCATTCCGACGCCTTGCTCGAACTCGAGAAAGAGCACGTCTTCCGCAATCATTGGCAGATCGCCGGCCATGTCTGCGACGTGCCGAACGCCGGCGACTATCTGACGATGGATGTGGTCGGCGAGCGGGCGCTGATCGTGCGCGGCAAGGATGGCGTTGTACGCGCCTTCAACAATATGTGCCGCCACCGCGGCAGTCGCGTTGTCGCCGACAGTCAGGGCACTTGCAAGAACGCGCTGGTCTGCCCTTTCCATGGCTGGGTCTACAATCTCGACGGCACACTGCGCGGTGCTGCCCGCCCGCGTTCCTTCCCCGACCTCGACAAGACCGAATTCGGCTTGATGCCGCTCGAGCTCGAAATCTGGATGGGCTTCATCTTCATCCGCTTCCGCAAGGGTGGGCCGCAGCCATCCGTGGCCGAGCTGTTGAAGCCGATCGAAGCCGAGATTGCTCATTACGGCGTGGTCGAGATGGTGCCGTCCCGGGGCATCTGGACCCAAAATACGCCGGTCAACTGGAAGTCGGTGCGCGACGTCGACAATGAAGGCTACCACGTCGCCATGGCACATCCGGCGCTGCAGGATCTTTACGGTGCGACCTATTTCGACGAGCCGTTCGTCAACGGCGTGTCGCGCTCCTTCGCCACTTACAATCCGCATGCCGGACGGCGCTGGAGCGTCGCGCAATATATCAAGCTCGCACCCGAGGCGAAGCACCTGCCGGAGCACCTGCGCAAGGCCTGGATCTACTACAGCATCTTCCCGAACAACGTGCTGTCGATCATGCCGGAATCGGTGCAGTTCTATCAGGAATTCCCGCTGTCGACGGGTGAGACGCTGCTGCGCGGCGCCATCTACCGCTATCGCGACGAGACCAGGCAACAGGCGGCTGCGCGCTACCTATCCCACCGCATCGATCGCGACACGCTGGCCGAGGACGTGCAGCTCTCGATATGGTCCAACGAATCTATGCTGTCCGAAGCCTTCGGAGGTTTTTACCTCTCCGATCTCGAATATGGCGTGCGCACCCACCACGACCATTTGCGTAAGCAAATTCCCGTGCTCGGATTGGAGACCGCGCCCGAGGAGAAGGATATGTGGGCACTCAACGAGGCGCTCAGATCACGCTCCTGACGCCCTGGTCCTCAGGCCCAAATGGCGACCGGAATGCCTAAACGATCGGCGAGCGGCGGATCCGGAAACGGCATTGCCTCGCCTCTGACGATGCGTCCGGCAACCACCATCATTGCCGCGGCGTCGAGGAAATCGTCGGCAGCCGCGCCGCGCGGCGGCGTCTGTTCGAGAAAATCCTCGCTATAGCCATGCTGGGCAAGCAGCGCCTTGCGTTCGGCCATGCCGGCCGGATTGATGTTGCCCCTGATCTTCTTGGGCAGGCGCATAGCGCGGTCGCCGTTCAGTTTGCAGAAGGCAACTTCCGGATGCGATTCGAAGACGCGGCTGCGCAGTTCGGGCCGCGCGATCAGCAGCGAATCGATCTCGCGGATCTTGGCGAAGATGCCGAAGGCCTGGATCGAGACGCCGCGCGGCGGATCTGATGTCGTCCTGGCCACCTCGCTTGCCTTGCGATGTGCGGCGTACCAGGCATCGACCGTGGTGAAGGCTTCGATCTCGGCGTAGAGCGCGGCGCGGGAGGGGATGGCAAAGACACTGGACTGCCGAGCCCCGAGCAGCGGCCGCACCAGCGCCTCCGGGCCGCGACCGCCTCTTTGCGAGAAATCGGGCAGGCCGATCGGCATATCGACCGCCACGATCGCATTGACGGGCAGTCGGTCGAGCAACGCCGCGAAGCTTGGGAAAACGGTTGTAGACGGTGCCGCACCGGGATCGCGGCGGACGGCAATCCAGCCAGCCTTGCAACCGTCGACGCCGACAAGCACAACGTCCTCGGGCACAACGTCCTCGGGCACAACGCTCTCGGGCACAACATGGTCGGGCACAACATCCTCGGGCGCATCGTCCTGCGGCACGGCGTTTTCGGCCCGAGTCACGCCCGGCGGTCCCGTTCCGGATGCAGGAGATGGCGAAGCTGCACCATCGCCATTGGGTGCGACAGGCTCTGGGCATCGGTCTCGAGCTGCAACTCGTCGCCGCCGCGCTTGGCGGTGCGCGCCAGGATCTCGTAGACCGCCGCGGTGGTCGATTGCAGAGCCTTGGCGGCCGGCTGGCCGGACAGGATCCGCGCCAGGTAGACGGCAGCCGTCAGGTCGCCGAGCCCATTCGGCGGCTTGTCGATGAGCCGGTGTTCGGCAAGCAGCGCCTCCCTGCCTGTGAGCAGCAAATTGCCGGTGCCGCCGGCCATCATCGCCGGCGCCGAAGTGACCAGCATGGCCGGTGGGCCGGCCTGCAGGGCCGCAGCCATTGCCGATTTCAGGTCTGGCAGCGGCGCTCCGGCCATCCATTCCAGCTCATAGCGGTTGGGCGTGGCGATATCGGCGATCGGCATCAGCCGGTCGCGCATGGCGATAGCGGTCGGCTCAGGTACGTAGAGGCCGCCCGAATCGCCCATCACCGGGTCGCAGATATAGAGGGCTTCCGGTGTCTTCGCCTTGACCGCGCCGACCAGCGAAGCAACGGCGTCGGCCTGGCCAGCCTCGCCGAGATAGCCGGACAGCACGGCGCCGACCTCGCCCAGCCACGGCGCGCGCTCGAGGTCGGTCATCAGCGCCTTGAACTGGTCCATCGGCGGCACGATGCGGGTGGCCCGGCCATGGCCCGGATGCCAGGGCAGGATGACGGTCGGCACCGCCCAAACCGGAAAGCCGAGCGTCTCCAGCGCAAAGACGGCGGCACGGTTGCCGACCGAGCCACGTGCGACATGGCTGGAGACGACGATGACCGCGCGCGGCGCGTCGGTTTTTTCGGCACTCATTGATTTTTCCTAACTGCCCCTGGTGACGAAAAGCACGAGCCAGATCAACAGGCCGATGGCAATAAGCAAGCCCGCTGCCCGACCGATGCGGGTGCCCCAATATTCGATCGGATCCGACCGGTCGGCATCGGCCGCGGTGACGCGGTCGCGCGCACCTCTGGCTGTTCGCGCGAGGAACGAGGTGCCGCCCGGGTCGGTCTCGCGCGCCACCCGCTCCATGATGCGGCGCGATTCCGCGTCGCTGCCGTGGCGTTTCGCCATGGTGATACCCCGTTTCATGCCGAGCTTAACCCGTTCGCCTTGTCTGTCACAGGGCCTGACGGTGAATGGCAGAAACCAGTAACACTTCTCGGCCGAAGTCATTTTCTTACGCAAGGATTGTGCTAATGCTTCGCCTGCCAATGCTATCGAGGGGACCTTATCATGCTTGCCCAGCGCCTTTGTTCACCGCCAATCTTCCGTAATTTAGCTGCGTTCCTGGTCATGGCCGTCATGCTGCCGCTGCTTGCGGGCTGCGGCTACAACACCATCCCGACAGCTGAGGAAAACGCCAAGGCAGCATGGAGCGAGGTGTTAAATCAATACCAGCGCCGCGCCGATCTCATCCCCAATCTTGTCAACACGGTCAAGGGATACGCCGCGCACGAGAAGGATACGCTCGACGCCGTGGTCGAAGCGCGCGCCAAGGCGACGCAGGTGACCGTGACGCCGGAAACGCTGAACAATCCGGAAGCCTTCAAGAAATTCCAGGACAGCCAGGCCGGCTTGACCAGCGCGCTGTCGCGCCTGCTGGCGGTGGTGGAGAACTACCCCGATCTCAAGGCCAACCAGAACTTTCTGGCGCTGCAAGCACAACTCGAAGGCACCGAGAACCGCATCACGGTCGCTCGCCGCGACTATATCCAGGCAGTGAGAGAGTACAATCTGACGCTGAGGACCTTCCCGTCGGTGATCTGGGCGACCTTGTGGTTTCGCGGCAACCAGCCGTTTGCGAATTTCACCATCGAGGAGGATAAGATGCAGCCGCCGAAGGTCGATTTCGGCACCAACACCACGCAAGGCGGGTGAACGGCGCCTGTTGAGCCTGGGCCTGTTGGCCTTGTATTCCTTCGCGCCCCCCTCTGTCCTGCCGGACATCTCCCCACAGCGGGGGGTGGGAAGAAACGCCGCCCTGATTTTTCTTGGCTTCGTTCTAACCTTTCTCCTGCTCCCTCTCATCGTTCTCGCCGCCGAATTGCCGGCGCTGACCGGACGGGTCGTCGACAATGCCGGCATCATCGATGCCGCAACCGAGGCGGCGCTGACGCAGAAGCTTGCCGATTTCGAGACCAAGGGTTCGGACCAGATCGTGGTCGCGACCATCCCCAGCCTCGACGGTGAGGAGATCGAGCCTTACGCCAACCGGCTGTTCCGCGCCTGGAAACTGGGCCAGGCGAAGGAGAACAACGGCGTCCTGCTTCTGGTGGCGCCGAACGACCGCAAGATGCGCATCGAGGTCGGCTATGGGCTGGAAGGCACGCTGACCGACCTGCACACCAAGCTGATCATCGAAAACGACATGGTGCCGGCCTTCCGTGCCGGCGATTTCTCTGGCGGCATCAGCAAGGCCGTCGACGACATGATCATGGTGCTGGAGGGCAATCCCGAAGAGCTGGAAGCGCGCGGTAAACGCAACCAGCAGGCGCCGTTCAACAGCGACGATCTGTTCTTCACGATCTTCATAGCCATCTGGGCAATCATCTTTTTCGGTGGCCTCGCAGCCTCCATCCTGCCGCCGATCTTCGGCCAGAAGATCGGTCCCGGCCGCTATCGCTGGCTGGGCATGACCTTCGAGCCAAACCGGCGGTCATCCGGCGGCTGGTCGGGAGGTTCCGGCGGGGGATGGTCGTCGGGTTCAAGCGGTGGCGGGTTTTCCGGCGGCGGCGGTTCGTCCGGTGGCGGCGGCTCCTCGGGAAGTTGGTGACGAGATGACAAGACACGCCATCAGCCCGGTGGAATTCGGCCGTTTCATCAAAACGATCGGCACCGCGCTTATGGGCATGGCGGTGCTGCTGGTCGGCTTCGCGGCCATTGCCGCCGAATTGCCGGCGCTGACCGGACGAGTCGTCGACAATGCCGGCATCATCGATGCCGCAACCGAGGCGGCGCTGACGCAGAAGCTTGCCGATTTCGAGACCAAAGGTTCGGACCAGATCGTCGTCGCGACCATCCCCAGCCTCGACGGCGAGGAGATCGAGCCTTACGCCAACCGGCTGTTCCGCGCCTGGAAACTGGGCCAGGCGAAGGAGAACAACGGCGTCCTGCTTCTGGTGGCGCCGAACGACCGCAAGATGCGCATCGAGGTCGGCTATGGGCTGGAAGGCACGCTGACCGACCTGCACACCAAGCTGATCATCGAAAACGACATGGTGCCGGCCTTCCGTGCCGGCGATTTCTCTGGCGGCATCAGCAAGGCCGTCAATGACATGATCATGGTGCTGGAAGGCAATCCCGAAGAGCTGGAAGCGCGCGGCAAGCGCAATCCGGCGAATGACAATCCTGTCGATCCCATCTTCGTTCTGTTCATCGTCCTGTGGGCGACGATGTTCTTCGGCGGCCTGGCAATGGCATTCCTGCCGCCGATCTTCGGCACGAAGCTGTCGCCGGGCGTGTACAAGTGGCTGGGCATGACGTTCCGCTACGGCCGTGGGCCAGCTTCGTCATCCTCCGGTGGCGCTGGCTGGACGTCGGGGACCTCGTCCGGCAGTGGCTGGTCGTCTGGAAGTTCCGGCAGCGGTTGGTCGTCCGGAAGTTCGGGTGGTGGGTTTTCAGGTGGCGGCGGTTCGTCCGGCGGCGGCGGTTCTTCAGGAAGCTGGTGAGACATCAATCATGGCAACACGACCGATCAGCCCCGAAGATCATGAGCGGATCGCCGATGCGATCCGCGCTGCCGAAGCAAAGACCGACGGCGAGATCTACTGCGTCGTGGCGCATGCCAGCGACGGCTATTTTTTCCCGGCCGCTTTCATGGCGATGCTAGGCATGCTCATCGTCAGCCTCGCCGTCGGTTACGGGCTGGAAGCCTGGTGGCTGTCGATCCGCTTGCCGCATTTCGTCATCGCCGAGCTGCTGGCGCTTGCCAGTGTGCTCATTCTGTTGTGGGCATTGCCCGCATTGCGCATCCATTTGGTGCCGAGGCGTCTGCGCTACCAAGCCGCCCACGCCAATGCGATGAAGCAGTTTCTCGCCCGCAACGTCCACCGCACCACGGCGCGCACGGGCGTGCTGGTGTTCGTCTCGATCGCCGAGCGCTATGCCGAGGTGGTCGCCGACAGCGGCATCGATTCTCGTGTCGGCCAGCATGTCTGGGACGGTGTCGTCCGCGACCTTACGGCGCATGCCGGCGACGATCGGCTTGCCGACGGGTTCGTCAAGGCGATCGAAGCGGTCGGTGCGGTACTGGCCGAGCATTTTCCGGTCTCGACCGGCGACAGCAACGAACTGGACGACCATCTGGTCGAGATTTGATCTCGCTAAAAGCGGTTTTCCAGCGTCTCAAGGACGCACTGTTCGGCTGTGTGAAAGCATCGCGGCGGCCGACCGGACTCTTGCAATCGGGCGCGGCGGGTTTATGGTTAACCAATCATGAATACGCTGAGCATCGACATCAGGAAAGCCGAACCACGCGATGCAGCCGCCATTGCCGACGTGCATCTCGAGGCCTGGCGCGGCGCCTATTCGGGCATCATCCCGCACCGTACACTGACATCGATGATCAACCGCCGCGGTGCCGATTGGTGGGCAAATGCCATTCGCCGGGCCGCCACCGTCTTGGTCGTCGAAATCGGCGGCAAAATTGCCGGATACGCGACGATCGGCAAGAACCGAGCACGTGAGCTCAGGCAGCAGGGCGAGATCTACGAGCTTTACTTGCGGCCGGAGTATCAAGGCATCGGGCTCGGCAGCCGGCTGTTCGCAGCCGCACGGGCACGGCTGGCCGACCATGGCCTGAAAGGCATGGTGGTTTGGGCGCTGGAAGACAATCAGAACGCACTTGCCTTCTATGCCGGCGCCGGCGGCCGCGATGTGGCCGAGGGCGTCGAGATCTTCGAGCAGAAGGCGCTGAAGAAGGTCGCTTTCGTCTGGGAATGACGGCCAGCGCATGATCCGGCCGGTTTCGGTTCGGACGATCCCCCCAGTACCATTCGCCGCATTGCACCATTCGCCATCGGCCGCTATCGATCTTCAATCGAGAGAGGGATAAAGCGATGCGGATCGAAGCGATTGCCAGCGGAAAGAACCCGCCCGAGGACGTCAACGTCATTATCGAGGTGCCGATCGGCGGCGAGCCGATCAAATACGAGATGGACAAAGAGGCCGGCACGCTGTTCGTCGACCGCTTCCTTCACACTTCGATGCGCTATCCCGGCAATTACGGTTTCGTACCACACACGCTATCGGGCGACGGCGACCCGATCGACGTGCTGGTCTGCAACACGCGCGCGCTGGTGCCAGGCTGCGTCATCAATGTGCGGCCGATCGGCGTGCTGGTGATGGAGGACAATGCCGGCCAGGACGAGAAGGTCATCGCGGTGCCTTCGCCCAAGCTGACCTTACGCTACGAGGACGTCCACGAATACACGCAATTGCCTGACATTACCCGCCAGCAAGTGCAGCATTTCTTCGAGCACTACAAGGATCTCGAACCCGGCAAATGGGTTAAGATCGAAGGCTGGTACGATGCGGCCTATGCCAAGAAGATGATCGTCGAGGCAATCGAGCGGGCCAAGCGCAAATAATTATCGGGCGCAAATAATCAGTTGTCGACGCGGCCGAAAGCGGGCGCGTCGCCGATCACTACGCGCTTGTCCTTGCCGCAGGCGAAGGTGCGTGCCTTCTCGTCGGCAAGCTTGCGCGCCTGATCGTTGGCGGCGGGATTGCCGGTGGCGAGCACAAGGCCGATCGTGCAGCCTTCGTGGGCGTCAGGCTGGGCAACCTTGGCGACGATCAACACTTCCGTCGACTTGTTCTCGCCCTCGGTATCGCTGATCGAGCGACGATGAATGACGGCGAACGGAATGGTAGTTTTGCCGTTGGTTTCGATCCGCCACTCGACTTTAGGTCCAGCCGAGTTGAGGCCGGAAAAGCTTTCCCAGACCGTGGTCATATCGCCGGGTGGAAAGCCGTAGAACAGCGATTCCCGCGCGTCGTCGTAGGAAACCATCACCGGGTAGCCGCCATAACCCGAACAGGCGAGGTCGGCCCAGTCGCCGTCGCCTTCCTCCGCCTGGGCATAAGTCACGCAGTCCTTCTCCCAGACGAGATCGGTATAGACGCTGGATATGTCGCCAGCCCGGGCGGCGTTGCAGAAGCCGGCGAAGGCAAGCGGGATCAAAAGAGCGCGCATGGCGGACAACTCCGTTCGGGCTGCCGCAGCGTACCGTCAAATCTAGCAGCAGCCTAGACGAACTCAGGCTGCTCACAGTGATCTGGTAAACGGAACGCTATTTCTTCAAGCTTGCCTCGATCAGAAGGTCGGCGTTGCGGGCGACCGACTGCGCCGGCCCGCCGACACCGAACAGCTGGCCGCTGATATAGGCGCCCTCGATCAGGAGCAGCAGCCCGTCGCCTAGCGTGTCGGCGTCGCCGGCGCCCATCTCTGCCGCCATGGCACGCAGGCGCCGGCGCAATTCCCGCTTGTTGGCTTCGCTCACGACGCGGGCTGGATGGCCATGTTCGGGATATTCGACCGCGGCATTGGTCATGCCGCAGCCGCGATAATCGGGCCTTTGCGTACGCTTGCCGACACGCGTCAGGAAGGCGAGGATCTGCGCGCGCGGATCGCCGGGATGGGCATTCACCGCCTCGTCGAAGCGCTCCCAAAATTCGAGGTCATAGTGCCGGAGATAGGATGCGGCCAACTCATCCTTGGACGGAAAGCTGCGGTAGAGGCTGGGCTTGGTGACGCCGGCACGCCGCACGATCTCGTCGACGCCGATCGCCCTGATGCCTTGCCGGTAAAACAGGTCGCGCGCCACCTGGAGAATCCGTTCGGCGGCGCGAGGCGGCGGTGCGTCATTCGCCTTGATCGTTGGTTCAATGCTTTTCATGTCTGGTGTACCGATTAGCTGGTTGACAATGTTACCGGTCGGTACGTATGTTTCGCGCTCCTGCAACGTACCGGTCAGTAACATGATAGCTCAATCCCGCCCGTTTGGCCAGCGCTACGCTTTCGTCGTGGTCGCCGTCATCTTCCTTTGCCTGCTGATCGCAGCGGGCCTGCGTTCGGCGCCGGCAGTCATGATGCTGCCGCTGGAGAACAGTTTCGGCTGGCGGCGCGACGTCGTCTCACTGGCCGCTGCCACTGGCATCTTCCTCTATGGCCTGACCGGGCCGTTTGCCGCGGCGCTGATGGAGCGGATCGGGCTGCGCCGCACCTTGCTTGCCGCGCTGCTTTTGATGTCGGGATCGACCGCGCTCAGCCTGTTGATGACCAAGCCGTGGCATCTGCTCCTCACCTGGGGCGTGTTTTCCGGCGTCAGCTCGGGCGCCGTCGCCACCGTGCTCGGCGCAACCATCGTCAACCGCTGGTTCAAGACCAATCGCGGCCTGGTGATGGGACTGATGTCGGCGTCCAGCGCCACCGGGCTGCTGGTCTTCCTGCCGTTGCTCGCCTCGCTCGCCCAGTCAGGCGGCTGGAAGCCGGTCGCCATCGCCATTGCCGTGGCCACCGCCTGCCTGGTGCCGCTGGTCTATATGCTGGTGCCGGAGCGCCCGGCCTCGATCGGCATGGTCCGCTATGGCGCCGATGCCAACGACGTGCCGCCGGCGCCGCCGGCCGCGCAAGGCAATTTCCTTTCGCATACGCTGAGCACGCTGCGCCGCGCCGCCGGTACACGTGTGTTCTGGTACCTGTTCGCCACTTTCTTCGTCTGCGGCTTCACCACCAACGGGCTGGTCGGCACGCACCTGATCGCCTTTTGCGGCGACATGGGCATAGGCGAAGTGCAAGCCGCCGGCCTGCTGTCGATGATGGGCATTTTCGACCTGATCGGCACGACGCTATCGGGCTGGCTCACCGACCGTTTCGATCCGCGCAAGCTGCTCGGCGTCTATTACGGCATCCGCGGCCTGTCGTTGATCTATCTGCCCTATTCCGGCTTTTCGGCAACCAGCCTGATCATCTTCGCCGTGTTTTACGGACTGGACTGGATCGCCACGGTGCCGCCGACGCTGAGGCTTTCCAACGAGGCGTTCGGCGACCGCAGCGGACCGATCGTCTTCGGTTGGATCGTCGCCGGCCATCAGGTTGGCGCCGCGACAGCGGCCTTCTTCGGCGGCACCATGCGCGAGCTGCAAGGCAATTACGAGCTTGCCTTCCTGATCGCCGGTATGACGGCAATAGCCGCCGCCTGCATCTCGCTGCTGATCAACACCAGCCGCCCGGCCTTCGAGCCGGAACCGCAGGCGGCTTGAGTTGCAACGGCTGAGCGCTAATCTTCCCCCTGTTTGGACCGGGGACATCGCGAACAGGTGTGCGAGGACATCGCGAACAGTTTGGCGCGCTTTGCGCTGGGGGGTTCGGGATGCC
>NZ_JAMYRN010000019.1:0-84011 GCF_040321435.1 Mesorhizobium sp. M0410 | reverse complement strand
TACCCCCCCCACCCCCCCCAACCCCCCCGGCCTCTTGCCGGGGGGGCTCGCCTTGGTCAAAACCACCCCCCCCAAAACACCCCCCCGGGTGCGGGGGCGCGGGCCCCCCCCCCCCCGGCGGCGCGCCCACGGCGCATCGGCTGTTTGATCACCGGCCCCGGCGCTGCGTGAGACGGGCTTGGCTTGGTCGCACGCTGCTCGGACATTTGCGTCACCACCGCGAGCCGGCCCTCGTCATTTCGCGGCCTTGACGAATGACGGGTCGATCATCTGTTCCGGCGTCACGTCCGCCTGCAGCAGCCCGGCGTTCTTGGCGGCCGCCTCTACATCCGCAAATGTCTTGGTGGAGAACTCCCCGGTCAGCGCATCCTTGTTTTCGGCGAGAGTATAGTAACGCACGCCATCAAAGGCGGTGTTGAGGTCTTCGACGCTCGACCCGACCGCCTTGGAGATGATCGCCCGGCCGTCGGGCGTGTCGGCGTTGTAGGCCTTCAGGGCCGCATCCCAGGTCTTGATCATGGCAAGCACCTGGCCGGGACGCGACTTGATCACCTCGTCGCGCACCACGAATACGTCACTGATCAGGCCGGGATCTTCGCCCGCGGTGAAGAGCAGCTTGAGGTCTTTGTTCTGCGCTCTTGCCGCGGTCAGATAAGGCTCATAGGTGACTGCGACTGGAACCTGGCCGGCGATCAAGGCGCTGCCGGCATCCGCCGCCGGCATTGGAACCGGCTGGACATCGGCGATCGACATGCCGTTCTTGGCGAGCGCGTATTTGAGCAGGATGTCGCTCGTCGTGCCTTCCTCAAAAGCAACCTGTTTGCCCTTGAGGTCGGCGACGGTGGCGATGTCCTTGCCGGCGATCATGGCGTCTGCCGTCATGCTGACGTCGAGCAGAAGCACGATCTTCACCGGCAGGCCGGCCGCAACCATTCCCATAGCCGTGTGCGTCGCGATGTTGGCGGCATCGAGCTGGCCGCTCGCCAGGGCGGCGTTGATATCCTTGTCCTCCGCGAAGTTCACGATCTGCACGTCGGACAGCCCGCTTGCCTTGAACAGGCCCTTGGCCTCGGCGACGTGCCACTGGCCGTAGCCCAGCCATGGCTCGATGCCGATCTTGAACGTTCCTGCCTCAGGCGTCGCCGGAATTGTCGTGTCGGCCGCGTAGGCCGCCGGGGCAAACCCGACAGCAGCAGCCATAACGAGCGCCCGAAATTGTCCTGCTAGATTACGCATCATCTTGTTCCCCTTGATGATCACGCCGCTTTTTTGAACCAAACTCCGGCCTGGTGAGAATGCCGGCGTCTGCTCTTGCGGCACCGTGCCTCGGCATCTTAGCTGCCCGTTCAACGAAAGTGCGACGACACTTCAACGTTAGCAATAGCGGATGTCAAGGCTAAATACATACATGCATATACAAGTTAGACCCCTCCTTCCGAGTCTGATTCGCTTCACTGCGATCAAGTTTTTTTAGACGGAGAATACCGGCTGCCAAGCGAGTAGCGGCTGCCAACGTAAGTCAGCTTGCTGATCGTGGCAACGATGGCGCCCGTCCATGTCCGGCGATGCAGAAACAGGCAGCAGCTGCCGACATCGATGCCCAGATGCCGCGCCGTCTCGGCATCGGCAGGGGTCGCCGAGATGATGTGCTCGACCTCCGTCACCGGGGTTTTCTGCATGAGGTAGTCGTAGGTTGCTGTCTTGGAAAAGTCCTGCTTGTCATAGTCGGGTATCAGGCCCGGGTTCACGAAACGCTCTTCCAGTTGCACAGGCAGGTCGTTCTCGAAGTTGACGACGATGGAATGATAGACCGGCGCGCGTTTTGCGAACTCGAAGGAAAGCGCGAGCTCCTTTGTCGGCGTGATCTTTTCGAGCACGATAACCTCGGAGCGATGCCTGTTTCCCCGCGCGACAATTTCCGCCGCGATGTTGTTGATCTCGATCAGTGCTGATTGCGGTCGAGGTGGCGCGATGAATGTGCCGACGCCCTGGAGCCGGATCAGAAAACCCGCAGAGGTCAACTCCCGCAAGGCACGATGGACCGTCATACGAGACACGCCGAGTGTCGCCACGAATTCATTTTCGGACGGCAGCTTCCGGTCCTTGCTCCATTGGCCCATTCCGATGTTCGTCAGGATGTAGTCCTTGACCTTCTCGTAAAGAGGGCTGGCGGTATCGGGCAAAGTGATCATTTCAAAATCCTTTCCGGCAACGTTCGGAAATCACACGCGCCCGGAAGACCGCATCCGGATGATTGTTTTCAAACCATCGCCCTGCCCCGCCAACAGCCGCTCATAGGCTGCGGGAACATCATCCAGGCCGATCTCGCGGTCGATCAGTTCGACCATGGGCTCGGTCAATTCGCCGAGCATCCGAATGGCGTCGGGAAGCTCATCGGCAAAGGCGTGGCATCCCAGCAATGCGATTTCGCGTTCAACCAGGATGTTGGGATCGATGTCGAGGCGCCCATGGAATATGCCGACCATCGCAACGGTGCCACCGGCATCGAGAACGCCGAGCAACTGGCTGAGTGCTGCGATGCTGCCGGTCGCTTCGACGGCAGCAAGCAGGGGGGCATCCGCGGTGGCGGCGGCAATGGCGTCCCGGTTCAAGTCGACGATGCTGGCGCCGGTCACCCGCGCCACCCGGGCGCATCGGCCAGGGTTGCGATCGGCGACGAGCACGGTACCTGCGAATGTCCGGGAAAGCAGCAGTGCGGCAAGCCCGCCAATAGTCCCGCAGCCGACCACAAGAACGGAGCCGGCCGTTTTCGGCAGACGCCGCACTGCGTGCAACGCTACAGCCAGCGGCTCGGCCATCGCAGCGACCCGTTCGTCAAGCGCGGCATCGACGACGTGCAGCAGGCGTGCGGGCAGGACCGCCTGTTCGGCAAATCCGCCGTCGCATATCTCGCCGACAAAGCCCAGCGACGTGCAAAGGTGCCGCCTGCCTGCATGGCATTGCGCGCATTCTCCACACCAGAAACGGGAATCGGCGACCACGCGGTCGCCAACAGCGACGATGTCCACGCCCTCGCCGATAGCGATCACCGTGCCTGTCAGCTCATGGCCAGCCGTCGAGGGCGCCCGCCTTATCCATTGGCCCGTGCGAAAGTTGTGAAGATCGGAACCGCAAATGCCTGCGGCATCGACCCTCAGCTTCACCCAGCCTGGCTCGGGAGCGGCTGGCGCGGCGATATCCTCGACGCGCAGGTCGCCGGGTCCATGGAGTCGCGCCGCCCTCATCGTCATCGTTTCCGCTCAGCCGGCGAGATAGCGATCGCGGATCTCCGAAACCGCGTTCTCATGCGAGCTGAACCCTTCGTAGCGGGCGAGCCTGCGGGCATGCAACGCGAGTTCCGGATAGGCCGCCGAGGTCACATAGCCGACCGACGATCTCTTGACGAAATCCGTCACCGAAAGCGGTCCAAAGGTTCGCGCCCACCGGCTGGTCGGCAGCACCGCATTGGGTCCCAGGACGAAGTTAGCGAGGGTCACCGGCGTGTGCGGTCCCATTAGGATCTCGGCGGCTTCTGTGATACGTCCAAGGTGCGCAAATGGCTCCGTTGACAGAATCTCGAGGTGCTCCGGGGCATAATCGTTGATGAAACGGTAGCTGTCCTCCAGCGACTCGGTCAGCACGATGCCGCCGCGCTTTCCAGTCAGCACCGCGCGCGAGAACTCCACACGCTGTTCGCTCATTCGGGACCAGTGTTCCGGTATCGCAATCAACGCGGCTTCGGCGACCTTGCGGCTATGCGTCACCAGATAGGCCGACGAATCCGGGCCGTGCTCGGCCTCTATCAACAGGTCAAGAGCGGCCAGGCCGCCGTCGACGCTGTCATCGGCAAAGATGATCGCTTCGGACGGGCCGGCAGGCAGGCCTGTGTTGATGATCGGGGACAACACGCTCTTTGCCGCCACCACCCACGGGCTCCCCGGCCCGACGATCTTCACGGCAGGCTTCACGGTCTCGGTTCCATAGGCGACGGCGGCGACCGCATGGGCGCCGCCGCACTTGTACACGGTCTCCACGCCGGCAATGCGGGCAGCAACCAGCGTCGCGGCGTCGACGGAACCATCCGAAGTCGCAGGCGTCACGATCGCGATCTGGGGAACCCCGGCAATCACCGCCGGAACCGAGGTCATCATCGTCACCGAGGGGAAGGCGCCTTTGCCGCGCGGAACATAAAGCGCAACGGAAGCAATCGGTGTGTATCGGTCACCCGCATAGGCGCCCGGCCGAACTTCCTTGAGCCACATCGTTTCCGGGCGCTGCTCCTCGTGGAAATGCCTTATGTTCTCAATGCCGAACCGGATACTCTCCACGACATCCTTGTCGACCTTGTCGAATGCCGCGTCGAACTCCGCTTCCGAAACTTTCAGCCCACCCTCGGCAACATCGGCTTTGTCGAGTTCGCGCGCAAACCGGAGCAAGGCCGTGTCACCTTCATCCTTGACGGCCTTGATGATTGGACGGACCTTTTCGATGAAGGAAGACAGATCTCCTTCTGCGCGTTTCAGTAAACTGGACCGCTGATCGACACTGAGGGATGACAGGCGGTGGAAGCTGACGTCAGACATGGCGGCTCCTTTTCTTAGGACGCAATTACGGTTAGCGCTTGTCGATCACTTCTGGGACACATCTCCAGCCCCTGAAGCCTTCAAATCGATGCGAGAAAGCCTCCATCCACGGGAATGGACTGGCCGGTTATGTAGGCTGCCGCATCCGAAGCGAGGAACACCGCGATTCCGTGCAGGTCCGGGAGATCACCAAAACGGCGCTGCGGAATCTTGGCGAGCATCGATTGCTGCCATGCCTGGTTGCTGTACAACACGTCTGTCATCGCTGTCCTGAAATAGCCAGGCGCAATGGCGTTGACCCGGATCCCAAGATCGGCCCACTCCGCCGCAAGCGCCCGCGTCATGCCGAGGAGGCCTGATTTCGACGAGCCGTACGGCACCGCCGTGGGAACCCCAACCTCGGAAGTTAACGAACAGAGATTGATAATGACGCCGGGCCGTCCGGCGTCTCTCATCTGCCGCGCAGCGGCCTGGGCGCAGAAGAAGGCGCCTTTGAGATTCGTATCGACAATCCTGTCCCACAAGGCCTCGTCGACATCGAGTGAAGGCCGGACCTCTTCCGTACCTGCATTGTTGACGAGAATATCGAGACCTCCGAGCAGGCTGCCGGCCTCGGCTGTCGCCGCCCGGCACCGGTCGACGTCAGTGACGTCCAGGGCGACGGCGTGCGCGACCCCGCCGGCGGTGCGGATAGCGGCCATCGTCTTCTCGAGCGAGGTCACGCTGCGCGCCGTGACGGCGACGTCGGCGCCGGCCGCGCTGAGCGCCTCGGCGATGCTGCGCCCGATGCCACGGCTTGCGCCGGTTACAAGCGCCTTCCTGCCTGACAGATCGAAGAGAGATGCGTTGCGCATGTCATCCTCCTTGGTAATGTCGCGCTTGGACCGATCACGTCGAGACTATCCGAATGCAGCTTATCTATACAAGCATGTACATCATGGCTGTAGTGCGCCATGCGAAACTCTGCTTGTCAGAGCGGCAGCGCATTGGCCGACATCGGACCGGTCTACGCGGTTCGCCCCAGCCCATCTGGAGTTCATCGGGAGGGATATATGAAGCGCGCAGTAGACCACGACGCGATGAGCGTGGTTGGCTATACCACCCCCTGGAGTGCCAAAGCAGGCCAGCGGATCAAGCTCAGCCTGTCATGCGATCGGCCGATAAAGGCCACACGAATTTGCCGGCTCGACAAGCCGGCTCCGGAATTTCTCACCTGGGCCATCGAAACAATAGGTGAAGCACGGCGTCGGCATTTCGACCAGGGGTCGTTCCTGTTCGTGCGGCCCGGCGAACTGGCCAAAGTACAAGCCCTCCACGGTATACGTTTTGAGCTGTTCCTCACGCGCAACGAAGGTGCGCGCACGATCCTGGAGGCAGGCGCCGTCGGGCTGCGCCTCCGCGACGGCGCATTAGTCGTGGAAATCGGTGACGAAACCCTTGTCGAGAAGAAGGCGCCAACCGGTGTGTGGCTCACTGTCGAGTTGGATCTGCGGCAGGAACAATCGCGTCTGCGCATCAAATCCCATGATCTTCTCGCGCCTTACGAACTCCGTGAAGGTTTTGGCAGCCCGGCGTGGAACCTCCAAGGGCACGGCATCCATTTCGGCGCAAGTGCCACCAACCACGAACCTACCCTCAACGCGAAATTTGCTGCGATCCGGCTCGACACCCCACAGGGGACTGTTGCCTGGGATTTCCCGACGCTGTTACCAACGCAACCGATCCTGTCGTCGGGCGGAGCAGATCCGCTGCTCCTAGATGTGATCAATCAGCCAGCCTTCTGCGTGACTTCGGCACGCTGGGACGGATCGAGCTTCGAGCCTCGCTTGGTGCCGTCGCACTACGACGCTATCCATTGCCACGACGACGACATCGGCCCGCTTGAGTGGCCGGCATCACACCGCGTGACGATCCCTGAAAACGCACACCCAGGCGTCTACGCGTTCCAGGTCGAATGGGAGGGTGGCGACGAACGCGTGGTGTTCTTCGTCACCTCGTCACAGGTCTCGTCGCCGCTGTTGTATCTCGTGCCGACGGCCACCTATCTCGCTTATGCCGACGAATATCTCCCGGATCATCTTTATGAATGGAAAGGCGACGACCGGGGACATCGCTTCGCGATCGCCAACAATCTGAAATCTCTTTACGACTACCATTCCGACCTTAGCGGTGTTTCCATCTGTTCCTACAAAAAGCCGAAAGTGACGCTCAGGGACGATTACGACTATCCGCTCTGCGGCTGCCCACACAATTTGCCGGTCGATCTGCACTTCCTCCGATTCTGCCACGGAAATGGAATCATGTTTGACGTCCTGACCGATCACGACTTGCACGAATGCGGCATAGACGGTCTGCGTCGACATCAAGCCGTCGTCACCGGCAGTCACCCCGAATATATGTCGATCGAGATGGAGCAGGCGCTGCGGCAGTTTGTGGCCGAAGGCGGCAGCATCGCCTATCTCGGCGGAAACGGCTTCGCTGCCACTGTGGCTTTCAAGGACGACCTGATGGAGCTGCGGCGCTCGCCGCTGGAGGCAGGCCGCACCTGGGAGGGCCCGGTCGCCGAACAGGCGCTGTCGATCACCAACGAACCAGGCGGCTATCTCCGCTCGCGCGGCCGAGGCGAATTCTCGCTGATCGGTGGCGCGATCTCACTGATGGGATTCGAAGGCGCGCGCCCCTTCACGCGCACTGAGGAAAGCCGTGAAGCAGGATTCGCATGGCTGTTCGAAGGCGTTGAAAATGCGACCTTCGGCACGGACGGCATCGTGCTGGGTGGTGCCGCGGGCTACGAAGTGGATGCGACAGATCCAGCCCTCGGCACTTCCGCTGACACCGTCGTGATCGCGCGGGCGACGGGATTTCCGGACAGCTTCTTCCAGGATCCGACGCGCTGGTATGAGGGCGGCGATACGCAACGCATCGCCCGCCGCTGCGCCGAAATGACCCTGCGAAAGCTCGCAGCAGGCGGCTTGATCTTTTCGGCAAGCTCGGTTGCCTGGTGCGGCGCGCTGCCAGCCGCAGGCGCCATGAACGATGTCGGCAGGATCACGCTCAATCTGCTTAACCGCCTCGGCACCACGAAAGGAGAACCCGGCCGAGAAAATCAATAACCTTCGGCGAAGGTACTGACCAGCGGACTGCGGGACCTTGAGGAGCGCGGCGTCCCCGATAGCGGGCGGGCATTTAGAGAGTGGTACTGCGCAGTGACTTGGGCCCTCCAAGAGTCTAAGCAGCCAGCATGCTTCTGACAGCACGAAGGAAAAACCGCCGCATACCCCGCTTTCTTGCCGTCTACACCATGGAGCCCGAAGACCTCGCTCGCTTTCGCAGCCTGCCTAAGCCGAGCAGGATGCGATTGATGCCGTCGGCTTGCAGCAATGGGCGGACTGGGAGGAGAGAAATGCCGCATTTTTTCCCCGATCGCGGCGACTTCAACGCCGTCAAAAAATTACGCTCTTGATTCTAAAGGTTAAAGTCGTCGCAAAAATATTTTGAGGTTTCGCCAACTGTCGGGACCAATCGAGCGGTTTTTGCACCTCGCGACGTTCGATGGCCCGCTCAGGTCGTCTCAAAAAGTACCGTCACCGCCCCAGCTAAGGCATTAGCCAGAGGCCATAGCGATCGACAAGCAACCGGTGCTGCACACACCCGCTTCGGGCGGTGTGTTGTGAGCGCTGGCATCCACTCGATTCCTGGCGAAATTCAGGCTAGCTTGGGCGATAGATGGCTCAGTTCTGGTCGGTGAATCATAATCAGACCGCCCGTCAAGAGATTGACGGGCAGCACCTTTGGTCTCCCAAGACCGAGAGCGATGGCGCGCGAAACGAGTTCTGCAACAACATGTGCCGTGCGACGCCCGGCGACCCTGTCCTTTCGTATACCGATCAAGCAATTGACTATATGGGCAGGATCGCGGAATTCGCTTTCACCGCTCCGAAACCGTCGAGTTCGGAGAGACCGCAGCTTTGGAATCAAGAGGGATGACTTCTGCCGATCTTTTGGACACCGCTTTCCCCTTCGATTCATCCCAAAACAACAACGGGGAGTCTCGGCCCGCTCCCGCCGAGGCGATATTCGCCCCTCCATCCAGTTTCGGACTCAGGCAATCAGAAAGCCCTATCTGACAGGCATTCCACAGAAGTAATGCAAATTCAAAATCGCGGCCTCATGTTTCAAAACCAGGATGGTTTCGAAGCCGGCGGGTCGCTCACGGTCCTCAAAGCGAGAATTCTAAGAGACGTTCAACAATGACCCAGCACGCAGAAAACGCTCGAATTCTCATGTACAGCCACGACACGTTCGGGCTCGGCCACTTGCAGCGCTGCCGAACTATCGCGCATTCGCTGGTCGAGGATTTCCGCGGACTTCAGGTGCTTATCATTTCGGGTGCGACTATCGCTGGCGCCTTCGACTACCGTGCCCGTGTCGACTTCGTGAAGATCCCCAGCGTCATCAAGCTGCGCAACGGCGAATACACCTCGCTGGAAAAGGACATCGATCTGCATGAGACGCTAAGGATGCGCCAGTCGATCATCCGCCACACGGCCGAGACCTTCCGGCCGGATATCTTCATCGTCGACAAGGAACCGCTCGGCCTGCGCGGTGAGATTGAGGACACGCTGTCCTACCTCAAGACGCGGGGCACCACGCTGGTGCTTGGCCTGCGCGAGGTGATGGATGCGCCGCATCTGCTCGAAGCAGAGTGGGCACGCCGGGACGTGATGCGCAAGATAGGCCTGTTCTACGACAAGGTCTGGGCCTATGGCCCGCCGGATTTCTACGATCCGTTGACCGGCTTGGATGTGCCGCCGGCTGTCAGGGCAAAGATGAGGTTCGTCGGTTTCCTGCAACGGAGCCTGCAGCGGAACGAGTTGCCCGGCCATCGGCCCGAGGGCGACTATATCCTCGTTACCACCGGTGGCGGCGGTGACGGCGCCGATCTGATTCACGACGTCATCGATGCCTATCAGCAGGATCCGCAATTGCAGCATAGGGCCCTGATCGTGCTTGGGCCTTACATGCCGGCGCGCAAGCGCAACAAGCTGCTCAAGAAGGGGTCCAAGATCCCCTATATCAGGATCATCGAGTTCGACAACCGCATGGAAGACCTGATTGCCGGCGCCAAGGCGGTAGTGGCGATGGGCGGCTACAACACCTATTGCGAGATACTGTCTTTCGACAAGCCGGCGCTGATCGTGCCGCGCGTCGAGCCCCGCAAGGAACAACTGATCCGCGCACGGCGCGCGGCCGAACTCGGCCTCATCGAGATGTTTTTGCCGGAAGAAGCCGAGGATTCCCGGCGGTTTGCCGATGCACTGAAGGTGCTGCCGGACCGGCCCCGCCCATCGCAGAGCAATCCGCATCTGACGCTGGAAGGGCTGCCTCATATTTCCGAAATCGTCGCGGAACTGCTCGACCGGCGGGCCGGCCATCACCTTTCAGTCATTGAAGGAATGACCTGAGTTGCAACATCGCAAGATCGTCGTGGTTCTGAAGGGTTATCCGCGGCTGTCCGAAACCTTCATCGCGCAGGAATTGCTCGGTCTTGAGCGTGCGGGGTTCGACCTGATACTTGTCGCGCTCAGGCGGCCGACCGACGAAAAACGCCACCCCGTGCATGACGAGATCAAAGCGCCCGTCCATTATCTGCCGGAATATCTGCATGAAGAGCCGCTGCGCGTGCTTCGCTCGCTGTTTGCCTATCTGCTGCGTCCGGGCTTCTGGCGCGCGCTCGGATCGCTGGCTGCCGATATGCCCCGCGACTTTACGCGCAATCGCGCGCGCCGCTTCGGGCAAGCGCTCGTGCTGGCGGCCGAATGGCCGGAAAACGCGGGCTGGCTGCATGCCCATTTCGCGCACACGCCTGCATCGGTGACGCGCTATGCCAGCCAGCTTCGTGGCCTGCCCTGGACCTGCTCGGCCCATGCCAAGGACATCTGGACTTCGGCGGACTGGGATCTGGCCGGCAAGCTTTCCTCGGCGCGCTGGACGGTCACTTGCACGAAAACCGGCTTCGACCGTCTGAAAAAACTCGCTAACGGCAACTCGTCTGTGCATCTGAGCTATCATGGGCTCGACCTTGATCGCTTCGGCAGTTTCGGCGAGGCGCGAAAGCAGCATGACGGCTCGGCGCCGGACGAACCGGTTGTCGTTCTGAGTGTCGGGCGCGCCGTTGAAAAGAAAGGTTACGACACGTTGCTGGAGGCCCTTGCC
Organism: Mesorhizobium sp. M0410; assembly: GCF_040321435.1. Classification (NCBI taxonomy): domain Bacteria; kingdom Pseudomonadati; phylum Pseudomonadota; class Alphaproteobacteria; order Hyphomicrobiales; family Phyllobacteriaceae; genus Mesorhizobium; species Mesorhizobium sp. M0410. The sequence goes on along the minus strand of NZ_JAMYRN010000019.1, from coordinate 73,212 downwards.
CTGTTGCCCGGCGATTTGGCGTGGCGTTTCGAGCATATCGGCGGCGGCGAAGAACTGGAACGGTTCAAGGCGCTGGCGCAAAAGCTCGGCGTGGATGGTCGCGTCTCTTGGAAAGGCGCGCTTGCGCAGGAGGAGGTGCTTGAGCACTACCGCCGTGCCGACATCTTCGCCCTGGCCTGCAGGATCACCGCAAATGGCGACCGCGACGGTCTGCCGAATGTTCTGGTGGAGGCGGCTAGCCAGCGCCTTGCCTGCGTGTCGACCGATACTTCCGGCGTGCCGGAGCTTTTATCGCCGGATGAAACCGGCTTGCTGGTTCCGACGGAAAACCCGATTGCCCTGGCACAGGCGCTGGAGCGCCTGATCCGCGATCCCGTGCTGCGCGTCCGCCTCGGCGACGCCGCAGAGCGGCGCGTGCGCGGCAATTTCGATCATATGGCAAGCATTGGACAGCTCAAGGAACTGTTCGAGCGGGAGTGGCGGGCCGCCGAATGAAGCGGCTGCGCGCTTTCTTCTATGTCCAGCACCTGCTCGGCATCGGCCATCTCGCGCGCGCCAGCCGCATTGCGGCGGCTCTGGTCGATGACGGGTTTGACGTAACCGTCGTGACCGGTGGAGCGCCGATCGCCGGGTTTCCAGGACTGGGGGTAAAATCTGTAACCCTGCCACCTGTCACCTCCGGTGATGAAGGATTTTCGGGACTTGTCGACCTGCAAGGCAACCCGATCGACGATGATTTCAAGAAATGGCGTTCAGAGATGCTGCTGCAGGCATTCCGGGATTGCAGGCCTGATATCGTCATTGTCGAGGCGTTTCCATTTGGACGCCGGCAGATGCGTTTCGAACTCTTGCCGCTGATCGAGGTCATCGACGCGACGTCGCCCAGACCGCCGCTGGTGACGTCCGTCCGCGATATCCTCCAGGAGCGCGTCAAGCCGGGCCGAAACGAGGAAACGGTCGATCTCATCAACAGGCATTTCGACCTTGTTATGGTCCACGGCGATCCGGCTTTCGCAACCATCGACAAGACATTTCCATTGGCTGGGGCGATCAGGGCCGAGGTCACCTACACAGGGCTCGTTGCCGCGCCGCCATCGCCCGCAGCCTCCGAGCGCTTCGACGTTCTGGTGTCGGTTGGCGGCGGGGCTGCCGGAAAGAGCCTTGTCAGCTCCACCATCGCAGCGGCGCGGAATGCCAACAACGCTTGGAAATGGTGTTTGATCACCGGCCCGAACCTGCCGAAAGACGAGTTTGACGCAATCGCACGCGATGCCACGCCGGGCCTGTCCATCTTCCGGTTCCGCGAGGATTTCGCCAGCCTGCTGACCGGCGCCCGCCTGTCAGTCTCGCAGGCGGGTTACAACACGGTCTGCGATGTACTGCGCGCGGGTTGTCGCTCCCTGCTCGTCCCATTTGCAGCCGGCGGGGAAACCGAACAGACGGTTCGCGCCCTGATGCTCGAAGAACTCGGTCTTGCAACGGTGCTGACGGAAAAGGACCTGACGCCTGAAGGTTTGGCGCAAGCTATCGAACAGGCGCTTGTGGGACGGACGCCATCCGCGCATCGTCTCGATCTGGAAGGCGCGCGTCGCTCGGCGCAAATCCTGCGCGAGCGGTATCGAACATGGTCCCTAAATGTGGGGCCCGGTTTCGGAAAAGTTCATGATCAAACAGACGATAGATCCTAACGCGCGTAGCGTCCGTGAGATTCGTGCGACGCGCTTCAAGTCCTGTTTTTATGCGTATCGTTGTCCCAAAACCGCTACGCACTTTTGGGCGAAATGCATTAAACAGTTCCAATCAGCATGAAGCGCGTATAATTTTTTGTCGGCAGTTCGCCGGAGAACCGCACCTCCCGTAGCGCCGCCATCTCCTCGAAGGCTGCAAGCGAAGCCACGCAGTTGATGTGCGTCGGCTCGCTGAAATAATCGTTCGATTGCAGCAGTACATTCGTGCCCGGCGGAAGCAGAGCAAGCCAGGCGCGCAGATCGGCTATGTGTTCGCAGCTCGTATTGACCATCAGGTCGGGCCGCCCGGCCGCATAGTCGAGTGCGTACATATCTGCCGTCAGCGCCCGGAACCGGTCGCCGGCTTCCCGGTTGAGGGTCCGGGCGACCGGCGCGACTTCAGGATCGATGTCGATGCTATCGATCGCCGCGATGTCGAAGCGGGCATCGTTGAAAAGCATTGCCGGCAATACGCCGTACCATCCACCCAGAACCCATATGCGCCCGAAGCGGCCGCCGCCGCTTTCGAACAGCCTGTCGAGCGCCCACATCTTGCAGGCGACCTGCTTGTGGTTGAAGGCGTTGGCAATATCGGCCTTCGGATGCTTGGCGACGACGCGCGCCAGCCCTGCCACGAGAGGGCAGTTGACATAAGCAGCAATTCCCCGTGTGAGGTCCAAGGCTTGCTCGTGCCAGTCCATGGCATTGCGTGGTTGCGTGACATCCATCATAATTCGTCTTGTATGTTGGGATTCTGGGCGACACAACGCAATCTTGCCTCCCGCAAGACTGTTTGATTCCGCGGACGTGATCATGCTGCAAGCCGCTTGGCTATTGCCCGGTGCCGGAGAGAGCCTATTGCATCTGTCCGGATCATCGGCGTCCATCCGCCAGCACCAGCCGCGCAGCTGCGGCCTCGTGCTGCTCAGCTGTTCGCCAAAGCCCTACGAAAGCCGCGGATCGTTTGGCCAGCTGCTTTCTTCGCCGATCGACAATGCCCATGTCGTTGCCATCGACCATGCGCCGGAACTGGATCGCGCCGCCTCGCAGGTTCCTTGCATAGTTGAGCGCGGGGCAATGTCCGTGCACGGCAGCTTCGAGCTTGTCGCTGGCGATGAAGAAATTGCCGATACGCCATTCGCCAGCAGGTGCTTTTACATCCTGCATGCTTCCAACTGAAGGGTCCACAGTCGCATATGGAAGCCAGCCTAGCCCGCTATATCTGGACGCACACCAAGAAGCAGCAGCTCTGGATATTGATGATCGTCGTGCTTTCGATGATCCCGTATTTCATGTCCTTCGACCTGCCGAAGCTGATCGTCAACGGACCGATCCAAGGTCGCGGCTTCGAGCAACCGGGCGCGACCCAGCCATTCATGAGGCTACACTATAACCTGCCGTTCATTGGAGAGGTCCAGTTCTTCTCCGGTTTTCAGCTCGACCGCGAGGAGACCCTGTTTGCCCTGAGCCTTGTGTTCCTCTTGCTAGTCGTCATCAACGGCCTGTTCAAATTCTACATCAACACCTACAAGGGCCGCCTCGGCGAACGCATGCTGCGGCGTATCCGCTTCGATCTGGTCGACCGCGTGCTGCGGTTTCCGCCGGTTTACTTCAAGCGGGTGAAGTCCGCCGAAGTGGCGACCATGGTGAAGGACGAGGTGGAGCCGCTGGGCGGCTTCATCGGCGACGCCTTCCTGCAGCCGGTACTGCTCGGCGGCCAAGCGCTGACGGCCATGCTGTTCATCATGATCCAGAACGTCTGGCTCGGAATGATAGCGGTCGTGATCGTGGCGATCCAGATCGTGCTCATCCCGCGAATGCGGCGGCGGCTGATCGTGCTCGGGCGCCAACGGCAGTTGACGGCGCGCGCGCTTTCGGGCCGGGTTGGCGAAATCGTCGACGGCATCGGCGCGGTTCACGTCCACGATACATCAAACTACGAGCGCGCCGACATAGCTGCCCGGCTCGGGCTCATCTTCAAGATCCGCTTCGATCTTTACCAATGGAAATTCATGGTAAAGTTCCTCAACAATTTTCTCGCGCAGCTCACGCCCTTTCTGTTCTACATGATCGGCGGGTATCTGGTCCTCCAGGGGCGGCTGGACGTCGGCCAGCTCGTGGCCGTGATCGGCGCCTACAAGGACCTGCCCGGACCGATGAAGGAACTGATCGACTGGGATCAGGATCGGCAGGATGTCCAGGTCAAATATCAACAGGTCGTTGAACAGTTCACCGTCGAAGGTCTCATCGCGCCGAAAATCATGGCATTGACGATCGACGATCCCGATCCGATGACCAAACCGCTGTCGGCGATCAATCTGTCCATAGCAGACGATGGCGGTGCGATGCTCCTCAACCGTATCTCCCTCCAGGTCAAGCCGGGTGAGACGGTGGCACTGGTCAGTACCGCAACAGGTGGAGCGGAGGCGCTTGCAGAAGCCTTCGCGCGGCTGATCTGGCCAGACAGCGGAAAGGTCGCTTCGGGCACCGACGACCTGCTTGAACTCCCCGAAGCAGTAACCGGCCGGCGCATATCGTATGCCTCGTCGGATGTTTTCCTGTTCCAGGCAAGCCTCCGCGACAACCTGCTCTACGGGTTGAAGCATGCGCCGCTGACATCGGTGCCTTATGACGGTGCTGCGGCAGATCAGCACCGCTGGAACATTCACGAGGCGCGCCGGTCGGGCAATCCGGATCTTGATATCCACGGCGACTGGATCAACTATGCTTCCGCTGGCGCTACCGGCCCGCACGACCTCTTTGAAGCCGTGCGCCGGGTGCTCGACGCGGTTGTTCTGTCGCGTGACATTCTGGATCTCGGATTGCGCTCTTCAGCTGACCTCACGCGTCACACGGAGCTTGCCAGGCGGATCGTCGAACTGCGTGCGGCGCTGCGGACCCGGCTGGAACAAGAGGGGCTGAGCGGACTGGTGGTTCCTTTCGAACCGGGCGCCTACAACAAGGAAGCAACGATCGGCCAAAACCTGCTCTTCGGCGCTGCCGCCGGTCCCGAACTGGCCGACAGGGCGCTGGCGGCCAATCCCTATTTTGCTTCCGTGCTGAGGCAAGCCGGCCTCGACCGCACGCTCTACGAAATGGGCTTGGAGATCGCCAAACAGGCGATCGAGTTGTTTGCCGACCTGCCGCCCGATCACCAGTTCTTCCAGCAGCTCGCCTTCATGAGCGCGGAGGAGATACCCGCCTACGAAACCTTGCTGCAACGGCTCAAGAACCGTCCCTACGAGGCGGTTTCGGAGAACGATCGCGCCATGATCGTCACCTTGAGCTTTGCCTACATCGAGCCCCGGCACCGCTTCGGCCTGCTGAGCGACGAGCTGATGAGCAAGATCGTCGCTGCACGCAACCGGTTCTATGAAGACCTGCCGCCCGAGTTGCACAATGCGATCGAACGGTATGATCCTGCCAAATACATTGCCGCGGCCACGGTCATGGATAATGTCCTGTTCGGGCGTGTGGGCAACAATCATCCCGACGCGCCCGACCGCATACGCTCCATCGTCTATGACATTCTTGACGAACTCGGGCTTTATGGCGAACTTCTGGATGTCGGCCTGGACTTCAACGTCGGCTCCGGCGGGAGGCGGCTGACCGGTGGACAGCGACAGAAGCTCGATGTTGCCCGGGCCTTGCTCAAGCGTCCCGATTTTCTCATTCTCAACCGGCCGCTGTCGGCGCTCGACCAGCGCATGCAGGATAAGGTGCTGCGAAATGTGCTCGAGGAAGCCAGGCGCGACGGCCATTCGCCGGCAATTGTGTGGGTCGTGACGAATCCGGCAATGGCGATGATGTTCGATCGCGTTGTCGTCTTCGACTCGGGTCAATTGGCGGAAGACGGAACACACGAGACACTCTTGGCGGGGAACGGTATCTTCAAGGAACTGTTGTCATAGAGCAACGGACATTCAGATGGATCATTCTGCCGGTGCACGACATCGGGCTCGCCACCTTTCGCGTGGTTTGCCTCGCCATCTCGGAAAGAGAATTGATTCCATCTTGGCGTCCCTTGCTCTAGTCTGGCAAACGCGAATTTTGGAAGGTTTGCGACAATGCTGCTCAAGGATGAAGTTGGAATGCTGCAACGCGTTCCCTTGTTCTCTGCCATCGAGCCGACAAAGCTCAAGCTGCTTGCGTTCACATCCGATCGTGTGAGCTACAGCGCCGGCCAGATCCTTTTCAGGCAGGGCGACGAGGGAGACGCCGCCTATGTCATCCTTTCAGGCAGGGCGGATATTCTTGTCGATTCCGATAGCGGACCGATAAAAGTTGCCGAACTGGAGCCAAATTCGATCGTTGGCGAGATCGCCATATTGTGCAACAGCTCCCGCACTGCCACCGTCAGAGCGGCAAGTCCGCTGGAAGCCTTGAGAATCCGCAAGGATCATTTCCTGAGGCTTATGAGGGAGTTCCCGGAAATGACCATCGAGATATTGCGGGTTCTTGCCGATCGCCTAAGCCATACGACCGCGGATCTGATCGACGCACGAAGCGCCAAATAACGAAGGACGTGCGCCCGATCCTCGCCGTCGTGACGGCACTGTCCTCTCGCTGAGAAGATCACCCGGAGAAAGCCTGTCTCGCCTAGCAGCGGTTGTTTGGATATGATGGGCGAAGGGGTAGCATGGACGACAACGTTTTCCTGGTCAGGTTTTGGGGTGTCCGCGGCAGCATTTCGGTATCAGGGCCAGAATTCTCTCGCTATGGCGGCAACTCAATCTGCGTCGAAATGCGATGCGGTAAGCATACGCTTCTGTTCGACGCAGGCTCTGGCCTACGGCCTGCCGGCGCGGCACTTCAGGCGTTGGGCGTGACCGATTTCGACCTGCTTTTCACCCATTGCCATTACGATCACATCATCGGGTTGCCGTCTTTTGCGCCGATCTATGATCGGGGCGCCAAGGTTACGCTTTGGTCCGGGCATCTTGCAGGACACATGACGACCCGGCAGATGGTCGATGAGTTCATGCAGCCGCCGTGGTTTCCGGTGAAACTGGAAGCCTGCAAGGCAAGCCTCGACTATCGCGATTTCGTATCCGGAGACGTGCTTCGCCCGCGCGAAGGGGTGGTGGTCCGAACCGGCAGTCTTATCCATCCGGGCGGCTGCATAGGCTACCGGGTCGAATGGGGCGGCCGCGTCGTGGCGATGATCACAGACACTGAGCACGAGCCGGACAAACTCGATCAGGCGGTGCTCGGCCTGATCGAAGATGCCGACCTCGTCATTTACGATTGCACCTACACCGAGGAGGAAATGGAACGCCGCCGCGGTTACGGGCACTCGACATGGCAAGAGGGTGTCAAGCTCTGTGAGGCGGCCGGTGCGCGCAGGCTTGCCCTGTTTCACCACGATCCGACACGGACCGACGAGGAACTGGACGAGATCGAGAAACTGGCCAAAGACAGGTTTACCGGCGCTTTTGCCGCGCGGGATGGCCAGACGCTCAAATTTCCAGTCTCATTGCGCAAAAAGCGCTGAGCTGTTTTCCTCTATCTCTTTGTTTTGACGCAATTCCGGACGGAAAACCATTCACACTTTTCCTGGAATTGCTTTACCGGCGCTGCGCCCGATCAATGTCCTGATCGGAAGCCATACGCAGGCTTCAGTCTGTGCGGTGACTGTGAACAGCCGTTCGAGGAAGAGCCAGGCCGATTCATCATGCACGAGATGGTGGGTGAGCAGGCCGGCCGGTTCGCCTCCATCGAATGCATGCTGCAACTGCGCGATGATGGCTTGAACCAACAGGCCATGATCGCGGCAGCCGCGCGTGCCATGCCAATCCATGATGTCGACATTGCTGTTGATGACCGCAAGTGAAGCCGGTCTTGGCGGCCCATAGACCGACAATGCCGAAAATCCTATCGATCCAAGGTCGGATACCAAGCCGGCGTCGATCCTGTTCCAGGGTGGCACCAGCATCGGAACGGCACGTGCGCCGTGCAGGCCGGTTATGTGCGACAGCCCGCGGGCCAGATCATCGAGCACCGCCTCGCGTGGCCGATGCACGCCGAGCTCCTGCTTCTTCTGGCCCTCCGGAGCATGATTTCGGTGCGCCCAGCCATGGATGGCGACCGTGGCATGCGGCGCCTCGTCAAGCCGAACGACAAGCTTCTCGTCAGTCAGGGCGGGAATGACGGCCAGAGTCACCGGAACCGCGAATTCACCAGTGAGGTCGAGCAACCGATCAAGCGCAGGCGTCGGATCAACGCCGTCATCGTCGCGCAGCCAGAACTCTGCCTTACGGTCCGCCCGTTGCCAGTTCGCCAGCTCCTCCACCAAGGGTTGCCAGATTTGATCGGATGTCATGAGACCGGGATCTTCGCAAGAAGTTCGGCCAGACGCGCCGCCGCAGCACCGAGACAACGTTCTTCGAGGATGAAACGTCTGGCTTCTGCGGCCATGATGGATCTTTCGTCGTTACGGGTCAGAAGCCTTTCAATGGCAGAAGCGAACGCCGCCACATCGTCCGGCGGGGTGAGAAACCCGGCCTGGCCATCCCGCACGACCTCCGGCACGCCGGCGACATCCTGAGCCACAACCGGAAGGCCGGCGGCCTGTGCTTCAAGATAGGCAACGCCATAGGCCTCGCCGAAACCCGGCCAGACGTAAATTCCCCCACTGTAGAGGACATCCGGCACGGCGGCTGGCTCAAGCGCGCCAAGCCATTCGATACGCTCGGCGGGCAAGCCGGCGAATTGCGCTTTGATCTCCTCGCGGGCAGGTCCGTCCCCGACGATCGACATGGTCCAGGTCAGATGACCGATCGAACCGAGCGCCTGCGCCAGCATGCGATAGCTTTCGACTTTGTCGCCCGGGCGCATCATGGCGACGGTAACGAGGCGCGTCGGACAACCCCGTGCCGGTGTTTCCCGGAATAGCGATGTGTCGATGAAGGGCGAAAGCATGCCGAAAGCGGCGTCGGGTATCGCATCTGCCAGTCCCTGAAGATCCCTTTGCGTGAAGCAGATGTTCAGCGCCGCCTGTTCGACGGCTCGCGCCACCAACGCTTGCGTATCGGCCCACAAACCGGTGTTGCGCCGCCTCGAATAGGAGGCTTCCGCTGTCACATAGGGAACACCAAAGGCCAACGCCAGTTCGGGCCCGATCAGGTCGGGCGCCTTGTAATAGGGATGATAGGTGAACCACAGATCGGGCTTGCCGTCACGATCCCAAAGCCCTGCCAGCCGCGCGGCTTCCTCCCGGGCCTCGACCTTGAGCGCATCGAAACTTTTCGAATCCGGTTCGCGTAGATAGAAGCGCAATTCAGATGCCAGTTCGACGCTGTGCCCTCCATGCTCCAGCGCCTTGACCAGCATCCGTGCCATCTGACGGTCGCCTGAGGCAACGGGATGATTGGGCGACTTCAGCGGCGCGTAGAAGGCAATTCGCATCGCCGGACCCTATCATCGGAAAGCCTGCGCAAGTCAATTTCGAAGCATGATCGACTTCACCCTCAAGCACTGGAATGTGCTATCTGATGCTCATGGAAACAGCTGCCGCGTCCGACCCGTTTGTCGCTTCCCTACCGGTCTTCGCCAGGTTCGAAAGCGTTGCCGATATCGATAACTATCGGCCTCTCCCCGATGGCTGGGCGCTGGCCACCGCAGATATCGTCGGCTCTACCAAGGCGATCGAGGCGGGGCGCTATAAAACCGTCAATATGGCCGGTGCCAGCGTCATTTCGGCGCTGCTCAATGCGCTGGGTAGGCAAGATCTTCCCTTTGTCTTCGGCGGCGACGGCGCGCTCGTGGCGTTTCCCGGCTCGGCGCTGGAGATCACCCGCAACGCGCTGGCGGCTGTCCAGAGATGGGTGGCGGCCGAACTGGATCTGACCTTGCGTGCCGCAATCGTGCCGATAAAGGATATAAGAGCGCAAGGCCTCGACGTTCGCGTGGCGAGGTTCCAGGCCTCCGATGCAGTCTTCTATGCCATGTTCGCCGGAGGTGGCGGCAGTTGGGCGGAAGCCGAGATGAAAGCGGGGCGCTACCGCATCGATCCTGCGCCGGCCGGCGCGCGGCCGGATCTGACCGGCCTCTCCTGCCGCTGGAACCCAATCGAAGCCCGGCATGGCGAAATTGTCTCGATCATAGCCATACCGGGGGCGTCGCGCGACTTGCGCGGTTTTCAGTTTCTGGTTTCCGACATTATCGCCCTAGCCGGCAGGCAGGAACGCGATGGCCACCCGGTGCCAGTGAACGGGCCGGACTACAGTTTGCTGCCCGCCGGCCTCGATATCGAGGCGCGGGCCATGGCGCCGGCAGGACGGCGGTGGCTGTCGAAGCTGTGGATAGTGTTCCTGATGACGCTTACGGCTGTTACGGATAGATATGGCTGGACGATCGGCAGATTCGATCCGAAGATCTACAAACGCGAAGTGGCCAGCAATTCGGATTTCCGGAAGTTCGACGATGGCTTGAAGATGACCATCGACGTTGACGCGGATGTATTGCAACGGATCGAGAACCGGCTGAAACAGGCGGAAGAGGCGGGCATCTGCAACTATGGCCTGCACCGCCAGAAATCGGCCTTGATGACATGCCTCGTCGCATCGCCGCTGCAGCGCGATCACGTTCATTTCATCGATGGCGCCGCCGGCGGCTATGCGATGGCTGCCGCAAGCCTTAAGGCGAAGGTGCCGGTCTGACGGCTTGCGGACATCGATTTTCCGCAATATGCCTCGGGGCTCTTGGGAGCGGTGAGCCTCACCATGGAAGCGGACGGCCTGTCCGAATTGACGGGAAGCACATTTTTGGACGCCTCACGATCGACATATGACCGTCTTCTGAACCGGATTTCGACGCGTGCCGCGCAAGTCGGCGTGATCGGACTGGGCTATGTGGGGCTGCCGCTGGCGGTTGCGATCGCACGCGCCGGCTTCCCGGTTTCCGGCTTCGACATCGAACCCCAAAAGGTCGAGAGCCTGAACAACGGCCAATCCTACATCGAGGCGGTGACGTCGCCAGCCCTTGCCGGCCAGGTGGCGAGCGGACGGTTCCGCGCCACTGCGGATTTTGCCGAACTGGCCGTCTGCGATGTCATCATCATCTGCGTTCCGACACCACTGACGAAACACCGCGAGCCGGATCTCTCCTTTGTCAGGAACACGGCAGGCACCATCGCGAAGCATCTGCGTCTCGGCCAGCTGATCGTGCTGGAATCGACCACCTATCCCGGCACCACCGACGACGTGATCAAGCCCATCCTGGAAAAAACCGGCTTGCGGTCGAGGATAGATTTCTTCCTCGGCTTCTCGCCCGAACGCGAGGATCCCGGCAACCGCAGCTTTGAAGTCGCGACGATCCCCAAGGTCGTGGCAGGTGACGGCACTGAAGCGGCGATGCTCGTGCAGGCTTTCTACCATGGCGTGGTCAAGACCGTCGTTCCGGTTTCCACCACGGCAACCGCCGAGGCGGTCAAGCTGACGGAAAACATCTTCCGCTCGGTCAACATAGCCCTCGTCAACGAGTTGAAGGTCGTGCTCGGTGCGATGGGAATCGACATCTGGGAGGTGATCGAGGCGGCAAAGACCAAGCCGTTCGGCTATATGCCTTTCTATCCTGGCCCTGGACTTGGCGGGCACTGCGTTCCGATCGATCCTTTCTACCTGACGTGGAAGGCGCGCGAATACGAACTGCCGACCCGCTTCATCGAGCTGGCGGCAGAGATCAACACGGCCATGCCGCGTCATGTGGTCGATGAACTGGCGAAGGCGCTGGACCGGCGCTGCGGCAAGGCGCTCAGCCGCTCGCGCATTCTCATCATCGGGCTCGCCTATAAGAAGAATGTGCCCGACATCCGCGAAAGCCCCTCATTGCGGCTCATTGAACTCATCGAGGAATGGGGCGGCAAGGCGGAATTCCACGATCCGCATGTTACCGAAATCCCGACCACACGGGAGCATATGGCGATCAAGGGGCGTCGCTCGGTCGAATTGACCGAGGTGGCCCTGAAGGATTTCGACGCTGTCGTCGTTGCAACCGACCACGACGCGATCGACTATCAGGCGATCGCGGATCACGCTCTACTGATCGTCGACACACGCAATATTTTTGGCCGCCTCGGGCTAGCCCGAGAGACGGTGGTGAAGGCCTGACGGCGTCCGAGCCGGCGAATTTGTGGCGGATCAAGGAGATTTCGAGATAGCATGAGCACAGCGCAAGCAGAAATTTCTGCCATTCTCATGGATAAGGTTGCCGATTGGCTGACGCAATCGGCGTTGGCGGGCGACGATCTGGAAACATTGGTAAGGGGCTTTTGTGAACGGCTGGCTGCTGCCGGCCTGCCGCTGAAGCGGGTGCATTTGAGCTTTTCGATGCTTCATCCGCTTTATGACGCGCTCGGCTTCACCTGGCTCCGCGGCCAGGGCCTGGAAGTGGAAGGCTTCCGCAAGGAGAACGGCGTTCACTCCGACAGATTCCTGACCAGCCCATACTACCATCTGCTCAGCCACAAGCTCGACCATCTGCGGCGCCGGCTCGACCCGTCGGTGCCGTCGGAATTTCCTGTTTTCGATGACCTCAAGCTGATGGGCGTCACCGATTACATGGCTTTCGTCCATCCCTTCAGCGGCAACACCAGTCAGGGCATGATCGGGTCTTGGTCCACCGACAGTGCCGCAGGCTTCAGCGACAGCATGATTGCGGCGCTGCTGCGCATCCAGAACCATCTCGCTATCGCAACCAAGATGGCGGTGCTCACCAAGCTTGCCGACAACATGATGACCACTTATCTCGGCGGCGACGCCGGCAGGCGCGTGCTCGACGGCCAGATCAAGCGCGGCGAGGGTGATACAATCCGGGCGGCACTGGTCATGGGCGACATGCGCGGGTCGTCAAGACTTGCCGAAACCTCCGGCCGCGAAGTCTATATCGATACGCTGAACCAGTTTTTCGACGCCGCTGCTGCGCCTTTCAATCGTAAGGGCGGGCAGATCATGAGTTTCATAGGGGATGGCTTCATTGCAGTTTACCCTTGCGCAAGGCACCGTTCACAGTCCGAGATCGCCTGCCAGGCCGCTCTTGCAGCAGCGCACAAGGCCACCGCGCGCATGATGGATCTCAATCTGCGCAGAAAGCAGCAGGGATTGAGCGACATAAACTATGGTATCGGCCTGCATGTCGGCAATGTGATGTTCGGCAATGTCGGGCTTACCGACCGGCTCACATTCTCCGTCTTCGGCTCGGCTGTAAACGAGGTCCAGCGCCTCCAGACCCTAACCAAGAAATATCCGCACAGCGTTCTCGCCAGCAAAGACTTCGCCAGCTATTGCGGCGCCAACAACTGGCTGGCGCTCGGCATGGAGGAACTGGCGGGCATCAGGCAGAAGCTAACGGTGCTTTCACCCGATTTGTCGGGTGCTCTCTCGCTCGACGAAGACGGTGCGCTGGAGCCGATTTACGACCGAATATCGGACGCCGAGCAGGTCATGCTGCTTCATCGCAATGCCGCGCGGCCGTCCGCGGGCGACCCGAGGAAGCTCCAGTAACCGCCACGATCCGATCCGAACGCGTTTTGGTATGCAGTCCGATCGCCGGTTCCGGCAGGGAACTTGCGACTGTTCGAATCCAAGTTGCTCTAGGCTGGCAATGCGCTAGTCTCGCCTTCTGGAGCGGCCAGAGTGGGGGCTGGTGTGAGAATGAATTTGGGCGTTGATCTGCTGCGGATCGAGGATGTTGGCATCTCTTTTGCCATTATAGGGGGACCGTTGCATGCCGTCAGGCGTGCGAATCTTCGCGTCTTGCCCGGCAAGGTTACCGCGCTTGTGGGCGAGTCCGGTTCCGGAAAATCGGTTCTCAGCCAGGCAGTGATGGGCATTTTGCCGAACACAGCCCATGTTCGCGGCCGTATCCTGTTTTCCGATCCTGAAAAGCCCGGCACGACGCAGGATATCCTGCAGATGCCGCGTGACGGACCCGAAATCCGGGCGTTGAGAGGCAGCCGCATCGGCAAAATATTTCAGGAGCCGATGACATCACTGTCGCCGCTGCATACGATCGGCAATCAGGTCAGCGAATCCCTGCAGATTCATACGCCCACGGCTCGGGTGGAGCGCAAGGCGCGGACCGAGGAAATGCTCGGACTTGTCGGCTTTCCCAACCCCAAGCGCGCCTATGACATGTATCCCTTTGAACTTTCGGGAGGATTGCGTCAACGCGCCATGATCGCCATGGCGCTTATCTGCCGGCCCGCCCTGTTGATCGCCGACGAGCCGACAACGGCGTTGGACGTCACCATCCAGGCGCAAATCCTGCAATTGCTGCGCGAGCTTCAGACGAAGCTGAACATGGCGATGCTGCTGATCACGCACGACCTTGGCGTAGTCGCCAATGTCGCCGACGAGGTGGTGGTCATGTACCATGGCGAGATCATGGAAGCGGGACCTGTGGAGGCGATATTCCGCCGGCCGGGCCACCCTTACCTGAAGGGCCTGATGGCAGCCGTTCCGCATTTCGACCTGAAGCCCGGCGAAAGGCTAAAAGCGCTCCGCGAGGTGCCGGTGAATGTCGGGAACCTGCTCGGCAAGCAGACGGCGCCAGCATCGAAGGGGCCGGACGACCTCCTGCTGTCGGTCAGGGATATGACAAAGACCTTCACGATCCGCAAGTCCGGATGGTTCGGCGGAGGTCATCAAACCTCTGTTCGCGCCGTGGACGGCGTGAGCTTTGATATCAGGCGGGGCGAGTGCCTGGGTCTTGTCGGCGAAAGCGGCTCCGGCAAAACCACCGTCAGCAAGGTCCTCATGCGGGCTGTCACCCCTAGCGGCGGCTCTGTGATCTTCAACGGCCGCGATGGTCCGATCGACGTCTTGAAAGCCGAGGGAGACGCTCTGCGCATGCTGCGCGCGAAAATCCAGATGGTCTTCCAGGATCCGGTTTCGTCGCTTTCACCTCGCATGACGGTGGAGAACATTTTGAGCGAGCCGCTGGAAATCCATCAACGTGGCAATGCCGCGTCCCGACTCGCCACGGTCAAGAACCTGATGCAGGCAATCGGACTCGACCCGCGTTTCATAAAGCGTTATCCGCACAGTTTCTCCGGCGGACAGCGTCAGCGTATCGGCATCGCGCGCGCGTTGGCACTGGGGCCTGAACTCCTGATCTGCGACGAGCCAGTTTCGGCACTCGATGTCTCTGTCCAGGCGCAGATCCTGAATCTTCTGAAGGACCTGCAGAAGGAACTGGGCCTGACCTACCTGTTCATATCCCACAACCTGGCGGTGGTGGACTACATGGCCGACCGCATCGCGGTGATGTGCGGCGGGCGTATCGTCGAGCTAGCGCCGCGCGAAATTCTGCTTAGGAAACCGGTCCACCCCTACACGCGCTCACTGGTCGCCGCAGTCCCTTTCCCCGATCTCGACAGGCCGATGGATTTCAAGACTCTGAAGCTCAGCGGCGCTTCCGACACCAGCGCATGGGGACCGCAATTCCGTGACGAGGGCGACGAGGACATGCTGTCGCCGCTCGACCTTGGCGGCGGCCACCTCGTGCTGGCGCGACGTTCGGCCGATGTCAGCGAGCTACGCCATTGATCAGCCGGCGCACCGTCCTTGGACTCATGGCTTCGGCATTTCTGCCGGGCACGTTGCGCGCCGGCGACCTGGAGCCGGAATTTCTTCAGCCGCAGATGAAGGCCAGGGCGCTGCCGGCCCTGGCCGAACGCCTGCCCAAGCGTCCGCGCGCGTTGAATCTCGCTGCGATGGGCCGGCAGCCCGGCCAATATGGCGGCACGCTGCGCACGATCATCGGCAGCCAGAAAGATATCCGGATGATGACGATCTACGGGTATGCTCGCCTGGTCGGCTATGACGAAAAGCTTAACCTGCAAGCCGACATTCTCGAAAGTTTCGATGTAGCGGATGATCGTGTCTTCACTTTCAAGATACGAGAAGGACATAAATGGTCTGACGGTAGCCTGCTGACGTCGGAGGATTTTCGCTATTGCTGGGAAGATGTCTGGCTGAACGATGAGCTTTCGCAAGGCGGGCTCGCCCCGGCCCTGCTGGCGGATGGCAAGCCGCCACGCTTCGAGATCGTCGATCCGTTGACGGTCCGCTACAGTTGGGATGCGCCCAATCCCGACTTCCTGCCCAAGCTCGCCGCTGCTTCGCCCCTATCGCTTGTTCTGCCGGCCGCCTATCTCAAGCAGTTCCACAAGAAATACCAGGATCCATTCCGGCTCGCCGGCCTAATGAAGGAGAACCGGGCCAAGAAATGGACGCTCTTGCATATCCGCATGTCGCGGCAATATCGCCCGGAGAACCCGGAACTGCCGACGCTCGATCCCTGGCAGAACCGGACCAAGCCGCCGGCTGAGCAGTTCGTCTTCGAGCGGAACCCGTTCTTTCATCGAATAGACGAGAATGGCCGGCAACTGCCCTATGTCGACCGGATAGTCATGAACGTCAGCTCGTCGGCGATCATTTCCGCCAAGACCGGTGCGGGCGAGAGCGACCTGCAAGGCATGGGAATTGACTTCACCGATTACGCCTTCCTGAAGGATGCGGAGAAGCGCTACCCAGTGAAGATGCATCTCTGGAAACGCACACAAGGTTCGCGGCTGGCGCTGCTGCCCAATCTGAATTGTGCCGACCAGGTGTGGCGCGGCCTTTTTCGTGACGTGCGCGTGCGCCGCGCACTTTCGCTCGCTGTGGACAGGCGCGAGATCAATTTGGCCGTGTTCTACGGATTGGCGCAGGAAAGTGCCGATACGGTCCTGCCGGAGAGCCCGCTCTACCGGCCGGAATTCGCGAAAGCCTGGGTCGCCCATGATCCCGACCAGGCTAATGCCCTGCTCGACGAGGTCGGGCTTCAGGCGCGTGACGATGACGGCCTGCGGATACTTCCCGACGGACGCCCGGCGCAGCTCGTAGTGGAAACTGCCGGCGAAAGCACGCTGGAAACCGACGCGCTCGAGCTCATCACTGATCACTGGCGCAAGATCGGCATCGCTCTGTTCATCCGGACTTCGCAGCGCGACATCTTCCGCAGCCGCGCGCTTGGTGGCCAGATCATGATGTCGATGTGGTCGGGCATCGACAATGGCGTGCCGACCGCCGACATGAACCCCTACCAACTGGCCCCCACCGTCGACGACCAGCTGCAATGGCCGCTCTGGGGTGCTCACTACTTGTCCCGTGGCAAGGTCGGCGAAGCGCCCGATCTTCCGCCCGTGGTCGAGTTGATGGATTTACTCAAGCGCTGGAACGCATCGACTGAAGCCACGGAGCGCGCCGAGATCTGGAATTCAATGCTGTCGATCTATACCGATCAGGTGTTTTCGATCGGCACGGTGAACGGAACGCATCAGCCGGTTCTGGCATCCTCGCGGCTGCGCAATCTGCCCGACAAGGCGCTTTACGGCTACGACCCGACCGCCTATTTCGGTGTCTATATGCCGGATACATTCTGGCTTGGAGAGTCCTGAGCGTGCTTCGATATTTGGTCTGGCGCATCGCCGTGATGGTTCCAACGCTGCTGGTCATATCGGCACTGGTGTTCACGATCATCGAACTTCCCCCAGGCGACTATTTCGACAGCTATGTTGCCGAGCTTCGGGCTCAGGGCGAAGCGGTGGATTCCGATCGCATCGAGATGATGCGCAAGGAATATGGTTTCGATAAGCCACCGGTCATTCGCTACTTCTACTGGGTCGGCGGGATGCTGCACGGCGATTTCGGCTATTCCTTCGAATATGAGCTGCCGGTTCGCGACGTCGTGGGGGACCGAATGTGGCTGACGGTGCTGGTTTCCTTCGTCACGATCATCTTCACCTGGCTCATTGCCTTTCCGATCGGCATGTACTCCGCCACGCATCAATACAGCTGGGGCGACTACGGCCTGACTTTCTTCGGCCTTCTCGGCCTTGCGATTCCGAACTTCATGCTGGCGCTGATCCTGATGTATTTCGCCAACATCTGGTTCGGCACGTCCATCGGCCATCTCATGGACCAGCAATATCTCGGCGAGCCGATGAGCTGGGCCAAGGCGAAGTCGATCCTCGCCCATCTCTGGATTCCGGTCTTGATCATCGGCACCGGGGGCACGGCAAGCATGATCCGGCGGCTGCGCGCCAATCTGCTCGATGAATTGCATAAGCAATATGTCGTGACCGCGCGCGCCAAAGGCCTTCATCCCTTCAGGGCGCTGGTCAAATATCCGCTGCGCATGGCGCTCAATTTCTTCATTTCGGATATCGGCTCTATCCTGCCGGCCATCATCTCCGGTGCCGAAATCACGGCGATCGTGCTGTCTTTGGAAACGACCGGGCCGATGCTGATCAAGGCGCTGCAAAGCCAGGACATGTATCTCGCAGGGTCGTTCCTGATGTTCCTCGCCTTCCTGACGGTCATCGGCGTCCTGATTTCCGACCTAGCGCTGGCGCTACTTGATCCGCGAATTCGTTTGCAAGGCGGCAGCACCAAATGAACACGCAATCGCCGCTGCCCGCTCCGGGTGCCCCACTGCAACACTACGTTTCCATCGAGCCCTTTGACCTGCAGTCGGTCGAGGCGATGACGCCGGAGCAGGAGAAGGTCTTTCAGGCGTCGCAGCTGCGGCTGATGTGGTGGAAATTCCGCCGGCACCGGCTTGCCCTTGTATCCGGCATATTCCTGGCAACGCTTTATTTCGGGATACTGATCTGCGAGTTCCTGGCGCCCTACGATCTGCACACGCGCAACATGGACTACATCTATTCGCCGCCGCAGCGGGTGCACCTGTTCCACAACGGCCAGTTCGTCGGGCCGTTCGTCTATGGCCGCCAGATGACGCTGGATATGGACACGCTCAAGCGAAACTACATCGAGCAACAGGATGATGTTCAGCGGATCCGTTTCTTCTGCAAGGGCGACAAGTACCGGTTCTGGGGCCTGATCGAAGGTGACAGGCATTTTGTCTGCCCCGCCGAAAACGGCCAGCTCTTTCTGGCCGGCACTGACAGGCTGGGGCGCGATGTGCTCTCGCGCATCATCTATGGCGCACGCATTTCACTGACAATAGGCCTCGTCGGCATCAGTTTCAGCTTCCTGCTCGGCATTGTCATCGGCGGACTGGCCGGCTATCACGGCGGTATCTTCGATCTGATCGTTCAACGGATAATCGAAGTTCTGCAATCGATCCCCAGTATTCCGCTATGGCTGGCTCTGGCGGCGATCATGCCGATAACCTGGAGTCCGATCCTGATCTATTTCGGCATCACCGTCATCCTCGGGCTGCTCGACTGGACCGGACTGGCGCGGGCCGTGCGTTCGAAGCTTCTAGCCTTGCGCGAGGAGGATTACGTTCTGGCCGCGCAATTGATGGGCGCCAGAAGCAGCCGCATTATCCGCCGACACCTCATTCCCGGGTTTATGTCGCATCTGATCGCGACGGCAACGATCTCCATACCCGGCATGATCCTGGGCGAGACGGCGCTGAGCTTCCTCGGGCTCGGCCTGAGGGCGCCGATAACCAGCTGGGGCATCCTGCTCACCGAGGCGCGCAGCGTCAGCGTGATCGCGTTCTATCCATGGCTGCTTTTGCCGATGCTCCCCGTCGTTCTCGTCATCTTGGCGTTCAACTTCCTCGGCGACGGGTTGCGGGACGCCGCGGACCCCTACAAGTGACATCGCTATTCCGCCGCGCGCCGCGCCGCCGACTCCACCCGGTATGATCCTTGTCGGCAGCCTGTTCGCTTGTTGCAGTGTTCATCGTTCGCCTCTACACGCGGCAAGACTCGATCGGGGTTTAACACGTCGCCTCTGGTTTCAGCCGCGAAACGCTCTGGTCGGGGGCAGTTGATTTCGTGGACTTGTTCAGGAGATACAATCGCGCATGAGTCGCCTCGACAGTTTCATCCGGAGGATGACCGCACAGCGCGACATACTCGATCATGTCTGCGCCGAGGTGGCGAAGATAGAGGGCCCCGTGCTCGAGCTCGGCCTCGGTAATGGCCGGACGTTCCACCATCTGCGCGAGCGCCTGCCCGGACGCCGGATCATAGCGTTCGACCGCGCACTTGCCGCACACGCCAGCTCAATTCCCGAAGCTGAAAACCTCGTGCTCGGCGAAATACGCGAGACGGCGAGCAGGTTCATTGGCATCGACGCCGCCCTTGTTCATGCCGACATCGGCACCGGCTATGAAGATCGCGATGCAGTGATCTCTACCTGGCTTCCCGATCTGACCGCGCGCCTACTTCGCGTCGGCGGCATCGCGGTCAGCGGCACGCCGCTCGATCACCCGCAGTTGCAACGCCTCCCGCCGCCACCTTCGGTTCCCGCCGATCGTTATTTTATCTGTAGGCGAGTGTGAGGGGCCGGGACGAGCCAAATCTTCAGGGCCAAGCCTTCAGGGGATCGTGTATACTGCTATCTCCCGGTCAATGCCGCGCAGCGAGACCTCGTGGGGCACGGGCGTCAGCGCGTTCCTGTGTAAGAGATCGGCGGTGAGATTGTCGTCGACCACCGATCGAGTGGCGAAGATCGCCTGTGCGTTGGCAAGGTTCTGGACCCGCGAAGCAATGTTGACCGTCTGGCCGAAATAGTCCTGTCGCTCATTCATAGACACGGCGATGCAAGGGCCGGCATGGACTCCGATCTTGAGCAGCAGATCCTCGCGCCCGCTCTTGTCGTTGAGCGTACGCATGGCATCGCGCATCCTGAGGGCTGCAGCAATCGCACGATCGGGCGTCGCGAAGGTCGCCATCACCGCATCACCGATCGTCTTCACCACCGCGCCTGCCTCCGCCGTGACGATCTCGTGCAGAACCTGGAAATGCTCGCGCACGAGATCGAAGGCTGAAAGGTCGCCCACCCGCTCGTAAAGCTCGGTCGATCCGCGCAGGTCGGTGAACAGGAACGTCAGGCTGGTGATCTTCAGGCGCTGGTTGATGTCGAGTGTATCCGTGCGATAGAGATCGCGGAACGTCTGGTTGGTGAGCAGGCGCTTGGCGGTCAGGAAGGGCCGGCGTTTTCCCAGGAAATCATGCAATGCCTGGCCGGCGATGAAGACCGTCGGCAGCACGCGGGTGTCGGTCCGGTTTTCCAGCGAAATGCGCAACGGGCCGGGTTGCATCTCCAGCGTCTGGTTCTGAACATGGTCGCGGTCGAAGGCCAAAGAGAGGCTTCGGCGCTCCTTTGTTGGTTCGCCCTTCCCGTCGATGAACTGCGCCGAGTGGGTGACCGGCTCGAAGACGATGATGAATTCGGACGGAAGCTGTATGGGCAGAACCGCCTTTTCACCGGGCGCAAGCTCGATATCCTCCAGCGAGAACGCTTCCATCTTTTCCGCGAAATGCTCTTCCGGCAGATCGACGCCGGACGCCCAGTAGATCTGGCGGAAATATTCCGCCACCGGCAGTTCGTGTGGATTGTGGGCGGCAATCCTGCGCACGCGGGGACTGACGGTGAATGTCACCTCGACCATCTCGTCGAGGGTCGGTGA
The DNA here is from genome assembly GCF_040321435.1 of Mesorhizobium sp. M0410. NCBI lineage: Bacteria > Pseudomonadati > Pseudomonadota > Alphaproteobacteria > Hyphomicrobiales > Phyllobacteriaceae > Mesorhizobium > Mesorhizobium sp. M0410. The sequence continues at coordinate 52,045 of NZ_JAMYRN010000019.1, read as the reverse complement.
ATAGCCCTCGGAGCACAGCGCGCAGGTGTATTCGTCCTTTTGCAGGGTTTTCAGCGTGGCGTTGGTGTCGAGCACGCCGCCACAGCCGGGGCACAGAACATTCCAGGAAATGTCGAAGATGCCCACCCGCGCGGCATGGAGAAAGGCGCCTATTGCGCGCTCCTCGTCGAGGCCATGCTTGCTGGCGAAGGCTGGCGCATTGATGCGGCAAAGTTCGCGGTCCTCGCCCTCCGCGATGGTTCGCTTGATCGCGTCGATCGCCTGTGGATCGACATCGGCCGATTGTCGCAGAAGTGAGAACAGATCCTGAGCTTCGTTCATCGTGCAGGCTCCGGAAAATGCACCCCGTGGCGTTTTGACCGGACCGGTCTTTGGTCCGAATGCTCCATCTTACTTCGAAACGAACCGTGCGGCCATTCGAATGGATAAGCCTGGTGACCGTTCACTTAGGCCGATTTTAACCGGCCGCAAGCAGCATTATGATGGTCCATGGAGCCTTCATCTTTGGGATTTTCTCCCATGCCGACATCCGACAATCCGCCATTTCCCGCGACCCTGCGCCTTTTCTCTGCGGTCGTCATCATCGTCCTGATCGTAGGCGCCGGCCTGTTTTTCGTGCCTGTTCTGGTCAAACCGGGCTGGCCTTGGGCCGTCACGCCGTTCAATGCGCGCTTTCTCGGCGGCTTCTACACCGCCGAAATGGTCGTGATGGCGGCGCTGCTGGTCTGGAATCGCTGGTCGCCCGGCAGGCTCGTGCTCGTCATGGCCTTCATCTTCACCTTCATCGTGTCGGTGGCTTCGTTCATCAATCTCGGCTATTTCAACTTCGAGCGCAAAGCGCCCTGGCTGTGGTTTTTGGTCTATCTTGCTTCGGTCGCGGTATCCGGGCTGTTCCTGTGGCGGGCCAGAGCCCGTCCTTCTGCGAAAGGCGTGACCTTAAATCCCGCATGGCGCGGCTACATGCCGGTGGAATCCGCGATCCTTGGGCTCTATGGCGTCGGCCTGTTGCTGTTTCCCCTGACATTCAGTGGCATCTGGCCATGGCCGATCGATGCCTTCCACGCTCAGGTCTACAGCGCAATCTTCCTCGCCGGTGCGGGCGGTATATATCTCGTCTGGAGAAGCGCGCCGCGCGAGGAACTGCTGGTGCTCGGGTTGGCACAGTTTCTGGTTGGCCTGCTTGCCATCCTCGGCGTCGTCATCACCGACGCTGCGGTGCACCGGATCGACTGGACGGCGATCGGGACATTGTGCTGGCTCACGCTTTTCGGCTGGATCGGCATCAGCGGCGTCTTCAAACTCTACGCCGCCTCCCGGTATTTCAGCTCGCAATCGGCATCATAGGTTGAGAGACGGCTGGATTTTCAGGTGGCGTCCGGTGCATCGTACCGGTCCGATTGCCTTCGCCGGGAACGCCATGACCAGCACGACGTCGCCACCCTCCGAGAAAAGCCAGCCGCTGCTCCGGTCCGTCCGGCCAAGCGATGCGGAGGCGCTTTGCGCTATTTTCAACATGCCGGGCTTCCGCCAGGGCACGCTCAGGATGCCTTTCGAGATGGTGGAGCAGGTGGCGCGGCGCATCGCCAAGTCCGGCCCGGAAACCACCTGGATCGTTGCCGAGCTGGACGGCAAGGTCGTCGGCCATGGCAGCCTGGTCGTGCAGGGTTCACCGCGCCGTTCGCACATCGGCGAGATCAATATCGGCCTTGACGATGCCTTTGTTGGCAAAGGTATCGGCTCTGCCATACTTGGCGCGCTGCTTGACGTGGCCGACAACTGGCGCGCCCTGAAGCGAGTCGAATTGACCGTCTATGCCGACAACGAACCGGCCCTCCGTCTCTACAAGAGCCACGGCTTTGAGATCGAAGGCCGGCATGTGAAGGCCGGCTTTACCGACGGGCAGTACCACGACCTCCTGAGCATGGCCCGGCTGCGGTTCTAAGATCCGCTGTTTGCCTTGGCTGTTTAGCCAATCTGACAATTTGTGCCGAGTCAGCGAACAGGGCTGCATCCAGCAAGTCTGGTCTCGCTTGGCGTTTACACCGCAAGCGGCTAGACGGGACCAATGACCGCCGTCTTTGATCCAACCCCTACCCCTCCGCTGGAAATTCTGGCTGTGCTGTCGCTGCTCTGCCCGGAGGTCGTGCGCGACATCGAGCAGAACTGGAATGCACCGGTTTCCGATTACGCCCGCCATCTGTGGCGGCCGGTGGCAAGGCCTGCATCGGGCCCGGCGATCGCTGCCCGCTCGATCCTGCGCGAAGTCCTGCATCAGCGCCTCGATAGGATCATGCGGCCTGAGGAGATCGGCAAAGCCCTCGACGAGTTCGAGCACAGACCGGTGATTCAGTCCGGCCTGCACTGCCTGCTTCTGATGGACCGGATCACCTTCGATGCCCTCCTGCTTGCCTGGCTCGGCGCGGTCGAAAACGGGCTGTCGGCCTTCGTCGGCTTCATGGGAACGACGATGACCATGGAGACAGTTGGCCGGGAGGGGCCGGGATGGCTCGATGTCGGCGACGACAAGGTCAACCTGTTCGGCATGGGGCGCCACAAACTGTGCCGCAAAAGCGCCTGCGTGGCCGGTCCCGTCTCCCTCAACAAGCGCGCGCTCGAAGCGGTGGGCGATGAAACGGATGCCAGCCGCTGGCTGGGCACACTGCTTGCCAGCCAGGACAAGGTGTTTGAAACCGCCGCCGATGCGCTGACTGCCCTGAACCACGATCTGGTCGCCAATTGGGATCGTGCCGGCATGGCCCTGCCGGTTTTCATCGATGATCGGGCCGCCGCGGCTGCCATGGCGCGGCATCTGGAATATGACGGCGGCCTTCTTTCCAGACTGCTCATTGAACCCGCAAGACGCCAGCGTCTCGAACGTGCCTGGCAAGAGGCCGCATCGAGCCCATTTGGCAGATTCCTGCCCAATGCCACGGACTATTTCTGGGGCATTCGCGAGGAGCGCGTGCGCAAACTCGTTCTCGAGAACGGGCACCTGATCGAGCCCGACAGGCCGCAAGGTCTTTCCATCCCGTTCGAGCGGCCGTATCTCAGGCAGGCGCTGCTGGACGGCGTGCTGCTGCCGAACTTGTTCCTGACGTTCCTCGTCCTTGCCATATTGCCGCGCGCGCGGGTCGTGGGGGGCCTGAGACAGATTGGCTATGTAGCGCTTTTCCACTCGATCCTTCTGGCCGCGCTAGACGAAAACGCGCCGGAAGAGCGCGATCTGGCTGCGGAGCTGCAGGTTCGGGAAAATGCCTGGGGCATGCGGGTCATCGATGAAAAGATCTCAGTCCGCGAGCAGCTTGCCGGCCTGCCGGAAGGAGCGCTCTTCCCGGACGTGCTCCGGCAATACCGATTGCGGACATTTGCCGAGACGACCGACGACCTAAAACTGGTTCGCGAAAACGCCAGATGGCGCAAGATCGGCCAGGCAGAGATCAAGCCGACCTGAGCCTAAGTCACAACCGCAAGCTGACAGCGAGCCAGCCGTTGCATCAAGAGGTCATGCGTAGCGCTCTGCCACCGGACCCACACGGATGGCTCGATGCCCATTTGCGCTGCCGCTTGCTCGTCGACGGCTATCGGTGCATCCTTGTGAATAGCCTGGCCGTGCAGTGCGGGCGAGATCACGCCGTCACGGCCACTAGTGAGGTCTTGTTCGATGGACTGCTCGGGCTGCGGTTTCGAGATTGAGGGCGGTTACGCCTTCTGTCCGAGGTGTGGCAGGCGCCAGCCCGTGCCATGCGCCAGTTGCGGCTACGCCTGCGCACCTGATTTCGAGTTCTGTCCGAAATGTGGGGCAAGCGTCGGTGCGCCCGCAAAAGCCGTCGAACGGCCTGCTCCGGCACCAAGCCGGACCATTGTGCCGCCTTCTCGAACTCCGTCGCTGCTTCCGAACATCGAAAGCGAAGAAGGGCTGCATCCCGTCTCCGACGCCGATCGCCGGACGGTAACGGTCCTGTTCGCCGACCTTTGCGGCTTCACGACACTCAGCGAGCAGCTCGACCCCGAGGTCATGCAAGCGCTGCAGAATAAACTGTTCAAGGAATTGACGGCGGCCGTGCGAAACTTTGGTGGTTTCGTCGACAAATTCATCGGCGATGCACTGCTCGCTTTGTTCGGTGCGCCGGTCGCGCATGAGGACGATCCGGAACGTGCGCTTCGCGCCGCTCTCGACATGATCGCCCGGACGGCGCGGCTCGGCGAAAGCACCCCCCACTCCGGCTCGCCTCTGTTACTCCACATCGGCATAAACACTGGTCCGGTCGTTACTGGCGGATTGGGCATCGGCACCGCCAGATCCTATTCGGTGACCGGCGACACAGTGAATACGGCGCAACGCCTGCAATCGCTGGCCGCACCGGGTGAGGTGCTGGTAGGCGAGCTCACTCACAGGCTGACCCGGCATGCCTTCTCTTACGAGTCACTGGGTGATGTCGTGTTTCGCGGCAAGGCTGGCAGCGTGCTCGTCCATCGACTGGACGCACCGCTAGCGGTGCCGCGCCCAGCGCGCGGGCTCGAGGCGCTCGGCCTCAGTGCGCCACTAATAGGTCGTGGTGCGGAGCTCAATAGAATGATGGCGAGCCTTGACCAGGCGTGCGGCGGCTCGGCCCAACTTGTCCGCCTCGTCGGAGAAGCCGGCATCGGGAAATCGCGGCTGGTGAAGGAGTTCGTCGCCCGCGTCGGCGACGAGGAGCGTTTTCGCAACGTCGTCGTGCGGCAGGCCACGTGCTCACCGCTGGGCGAACAATCTTTTGGCGCCTTGGGCGCCGTGGTGCGCAGCGCTGCCGGGATGATGCAAAACGACAATGGGGACGAAATGCGGGGGAAGCTCGCAGGCTTGCTTGCCGATCTCGGCCTGCAGGGCGAGGAGGCGAAGCGGCTGATGCCTTTGCTCTATCATGTGCTCGGCCTTGGCGACCCCGATGCCACCTTGCAGCATGTCGAGCCTGAGCAGTTGCGGCGGCAAATTCTCTACGCAGTCCGCACAATCATCGAACGGCGGCTTGCGTTGTCGCCGCTGTTGATCGTCGTCGAAGACCTGCACTGGGCCGACGCCGTGTCGCTCGAGGCACTACGTTTCGTGATGGACAGGTTAGAACGCACGCGGTTGATGTTGCTGGTCACGCATCGTCCGGCGCCGGACAACGACCAGCTCGACTCAAGTCGGGTCAGTCACACAGCGCTCAGGCTTCCGCCGCTCAATGGTGATGACGGACGCAGGCTGCTCGCGGCGCTTTTCGGCGAGAGCTGGGTAAACTCCGCAGGAGGGCTTCTCGATCAGATCCTCGAGCGCGCGGGCGGCAACCCCCTTTTTGTAGAGGAGATTGTTCGCGGCCTTATCGATCGCGGTGTACTGATGCGAGAGGGCCAGCGATGGCGGACTGTGGCCGGCGAAGTCGCAACCGGCATCCCCGCCACTATCCAGGCGATGTTGCTTGCCCGCGTCGACCGGCTGCCCCCAGAGGTGCGCCGGTTGGCTCAGGAGGCCGCGGTAATTGGCCCGCGTTTCGATGCCACACTTCTGAAATCCGTGACGGCCGACCCCGGCCGGCTTGAAGCCGGCTGCGAACTGCTTTGCGATGCGGAAATCATCGAGGAAGTTGCCGGATCAGGCTCGGTCTTGTCGCAAAGCTACCGCTTTACGCAAACATTGCTGCAGGACGTGATCTACCAGAATCTGCTCCTGCAACGCCGGACCGACATCCACGGGCGGGTCGGTGCTGCCTTGGAGCAACTGTGCGGCGACCAGCCGGAACGGCTCGAGGATTTGACCGTGCTCGGTCATCATTTCGCACAGAGCGCCGAGCGGGAGAAGGGCGCGCATTACCTGCGGGCGGCAGGCGATCGCGCTCGCATGATATACGCCAACGACGACGCCCTTCGTTTCTACGAGCGAGCACTGACAGCATTGGACGCGATCGGGCAAACACCGCTCAAACTGGCAATTGCAGAGCGCATTGCCGATTTGAGCGGCCCGGCAGGCCGCCGCGAGATCGCGCACCACCACTACGAGACCGTGTTGCAGGCATATCGCGAAGCGGCCAATCACGTCGCCTCGGCGCGAGTTTTGCGTAAGATCGGTCGGCTGCTCTGGGACGTCGGCAAGCGGGACAAGGCAGAACCCTGCTATGCTGAGGCGGCAGCGCTCCTCGATGGGGCGGATGCCCCGATCGAGCAGGCGCATCTGTGGCAAGAACGTGGCCGACAGGCGTTCCGTAGCGGAGATCACGCTCTCGCGGCAAAATGGGCAGACGCGGCGCTGGATTGCGTACGCAATCTGACAACGGAGCATGTCTCCGAGGTTGGGTGTGATGCCACTCTTGTGACCGCCGAGGCACTCAATACCAAGGCTGTCGCGCTGGCTCGCCTCGGGCGAAACCGTGAGGCCGTGCGTCAGGTTGAGCGTAGCATTGAATTGGCCGAAGCCGCCGGTCTGCTGGGCGCGGCCTGCCGCGGCTACACCAATCTCGGCGTGCTATACACGACCATCGATCCGGCACAGGCGATGGAGGTCTGTCGGCGCGGTCTTGAAGTGGCGCGCCGTATTGGTGATTTGGGTTTCCAGGCGCGCCTCCTCGCCAATCTGGCGGTCGCTTGTTGTACTTTCACGGATCGCTGTCCAACGGAGGGCATACCTGCTGCCGAGAAGGCCATCGAGATCGACAGGGCGCTCGACCAGCGCGAGCACCTGCCGGTGCCGTTGATCGTGCTTGGGCAGATCCACCAGTGCAACGGCCGTCCGGACCTGGCCGTTGGTTTGTTCCACGAAGCACTGGACGTAGCCCGCGAAACGGGCGAACCCCAACTGCTGTTTCCGTGCTATGATGGTCTTGCAACGCTTAATCTCGACCTCGACAACCTGGCCGAGGCCGAACGCTACTTTTCCCTGGCGCAGGGTATTTGCGCCCAGCACGGGCTCGACCCGGAAGCGCTCGTGGTGCTGCCTTTTCTCGACTAGCCGGGGTTGGAGGTTGGAAATGTCCGCGCGTAGTGACTTGGTGCCGCTTCAACCGGGCGACCGTGCGCCGAACGTGGTACTCGACGCCATTACCCAGGAAGGCAAGATCGCGCTTGACGACTTTCGCGGACAAAAACCGGTGCTGGTCGGCCTGTTTCGAGGTCTGCATTGTGCGTTTTGCCGGCGCCATATCGCCGCCCAGGCGCGGCTTGATCCGGAGCTGCGCGAAAAGGGCGTGGAGAGCCTGACGGTGGTCAACACGCCGATCGAACGGGCGCGTCTCTATTTCCGCTACCATCCGATGCCGAATCTGCTTGCGGCCTCCGACCCTGAACGCGCTTCACATCGTGCTTTTGGACTGCCCAATCTCGAATTCACCCAAAACGAGACGAACTGGCCGTACAAGGTCTCGATGGCAGCGGCAAAGGATATGCGGGTCGACATACCAGGCGAGTTGCCCGGTCCTATGGATCCTCTTGAGGCCAGCGAAATCCTCAACAAGAAGGACCATTACGAACTGACCGAAGCCGACGAGCAGATGATAGCAACGGGACACGGACAATTGATCGGTCAGTTCCTGCTGGACCGGCAAGGGATCGTCCGCTGGAGCTTCACGGAGGTTCCAGAGGGCGGGCGATACATGTTTGGGGCGCCAAGCCCGCAGGAGCTGATGTCAGCCGTGTCCCAAGTCGCCCAATAGACTTGCGAACGAGGTAAGCGGAGCGGGACGCTGAACAAAACGCGGAACCAACTTGTTACAAATCTAGACACTGACAAGTTCACGGTTCATGCGAGCACGGCCTCGACAACCGCAACAAAGTCATCGAGCGAACGATCCCCACGAATCTCGATGCGCGGAAGGTCGATGGGATCGCAATCGAGGTCCGCCGGCCCGTGTCTGCCGCCGAAGCCGATTCGATAGCCGCACTCCTTGGCCAGCCTGCCAAGCCGTCGGTCGGTGACTGAGAAGGGTGCCGCGAACGCCGCGGTTGGCCGACCGGTCCACCGTTCGATGAACATACGAGAGCGCAGAAGCTCGGCGGCCAAGTCAGAGCTCGACAGACCATCGATCGCGCGATGCGTCGCCAGATGGCTTCCGAAGAAGGCGCCTTCGCCGGCGAGGCGTCGCACCGTCCCGGCGTCCATAAGCTGCGTCGGCGGGCCGCTGTAGGCGTCCCACTGTGCACTTTCACCCACCAAGTCCGTCACCAGGAACACTTCCGCGGTGAGGTCGTTCGCGCGCAGGATCGGCCAGGCATGGTCGGCAAAGTTCTGGAAGCCGTCATCGAAGGTGATGAGCACTGGGCGGCCAACGAAAGGCTGACGGTTGGCGATGAACCATTCCAGCTGCTCGGAGCTAATCGCGTGAAAGCCATTGGCGCGCAGCCATGTCATTTGGCTGGCGAATGCGGCGGGCGTGAGCCGAAAACGGGCGAGCGCGGCCGGACCTTCATCGGAGACGCTGTGATACATGAGGACAGGGATACGCTGCCGCCGCTCGCTACGTGCGACGTCGCGGCGCAAGGCCCGCGCCCCGCCCCAGACGATTTTTCGCGCGACCCCCATATCGATGCGCGCGCGGATTGGCACATGATCAATGACTGGTTCCGTCGCCACGTCGCCTGGTGACAGGCGGCGGAAGCGGTCTATGCGATAGAGCTCGGTCTGGACCGATTGCTCGAGGACAAGACCTTCGGTCCCTGCCAGCGTCTCCGAGATCGCTTGTGCACCGAATGTGTTCCAGTCGAAGCCCGTCCTCTCAGGATTGTCACGTAGCACGAATGCGTGTGCGCTGATGAAGCTGCCGCCAGGCGCCAATGCCTCAACGACTTTCTTGGCGAAGCGTTGCAACTCGGCGAGATCATCCAGGTAGTAGAGCACTTCCGAACAGAAGATCAGATCCATCTCACCCGGCAGCGTATCCGCCATGAAATCCAGTACGCCGAACTCAACGTTCGGCTGATCGCTGCATCGCGCGCGCGCCCGCTCGATGGCTATGGCGGAGATGTCAGTTGCGGTCAAATGGCTCACGCGCGGCGCCAGTTGCCGCGTGAAGTGGCCTTCCGCACAGGCCAGCTCAAGCGCCCGTCCAATGGGACCGCCAGGCAGAATTTCGAGCTGCCGCTCATATTTCTCCTGCTCATAGGACGAACCGTAATTCCAGGGATCCTCGGTCGCGAAATAGCCATTCCAGAACGACGTGCGATCCTTGTCGTGCCTGGCCCGTGCGCGGCGCAGCGCCGGGGGAGGCTCTGCAGGTTCGGTGCTCGACCGAACCAGCTCCCGCGCTTCCTCGGCCAATTGGGCGAGTTTGCCGAAGTGACTGTCCGGATCGGACCGGCCTTCAAGCCGCTCGGGGGACACGACATTCAGGATCAATTCGATCCAATAATCCCTTGTCACTGTCCCAAGTACGCCGAATTGCACGACAGCCTCGATCTGGCCATCCATCATCAGATAGGCATAAATTTGATCGATTCCTTGCGGAAGTTCGACCGTGGTCGGATTTCGCGCGTCGACACGAATTCCAAGTGTCCGCGCCAGCCTGCGCGGCGCGGCGAGATCGTCGACGTCGAGCAGCATTTGCTCAAGATGATACTGGACGCGGCGAGCCGCGTCGGGATTGTTCCAGACCTTGCCGAGTTCGATGATCAACTCGGTGAGGGAGCCGCCGAACCTGTCCCACCTGGCAGCCAATTGCGCTGGCACCGACAGGCTTCCGACCGCTAGGCCATCGAAGATCACCTTGGCGATCTCTCGCGCCCCTTTGCGTCCTGGCGGGAGGGCGCGCAGGGACTGCGGGTTGATCGAGCGCGAGCCGCTGCCGCAATCCGACGCGGCGTTCCACAACGCGAACCACGCGAGTGCCTCGGAGGCGGTACCGCCGTTCGCCTCGATCGCTCCATTGGCGTGAGCCGACGCCGGGTGTTTGACCCTGGGATCGGCGGAAAAGCCGCGGGCGATCACGATTTCAGCATCTGCCAGCATCTGCGTCGAACTGCGGCTGAGCGCGTTGGGGCTGGTCCGATAGAAAGCGAGCGGCTCATCGACCATCACCCAATTTTTGCCCAGACGTGCGAGGCGCTGCCACAGGTCCCAGTCCTCGCAGGTGCGCAGCGACACATCGAAACCGCCCAACTCGACAATTGTCTCCCGGTCGACCAGCAGCGCGTGAATGGCGATGGCACGTCTGCGGGCGAATGTCTCGAAGGGCTGAATCGCAACCTCCGTTGCGATGCTCGACGGGGTGAGTTCGCCATCGGGCATCTCGCGCCGGGAACCGCAATAGGCGGCCACTGCATCGGGAACGGATTTCAGTGCGGCCAGCATTTTTGCGAGGAAGCTGGCATCCACCCAATCGTCGGCATCCAGAAACATGAGCCAGCGGCCGCGCGCTGTCGAAATCCCGCTATTGCGCGCGCCGGCGGCGCTATACGCGCAAGACCTCAACGTCCGAAATCGGGCATCGTGCTCTACATAACCGGCGATGATCGAGGGGGTGCGGTCCATGGAGGCGTCGTCGACGATGATCGCCTCCCAATCCACTATTTCCTGATCGAGAAGGCAATCGAGTGCGCGCGCGAGCGTTACCTCCGCGTTGTGCGCAGGAACCACGATTGAAACCAAGGGATCACGCGCCACGCCGTCTTACCCGCGCCCGGTTCGAACGCACAACAAGACGCGTTGATCTTTCTTGGCGTAGGTCGTCACAATCCACGCCGATCAGTCCGTCGACCCATCGTCCATCACCCTATATCCAGTATCCGGTAGGTCTGCCTGCCGGCAAGCGTTGTGCCGACGGTTTGCTCGGCATTGAAAATCGGTACCATACCGCCTTGCGGTAGCATTGTCCTGGATCATCGAGCTTTCGTTTTCTTCGGCAAGAGTCGGCGAATGTCAAAACCGGATGACGGCATCGGATGGCAGCACTGCGCTGTCAAGATCGGGGCAAATTAGAGGCGGGCAAAAAAGACTTGAACACAGGCTGAATGGCAGCGCGCATGCCCGACGGCTTGGAGCTGAGGTCGATGCGCCAGGGCATCTCCGCTCTCGCATTTCATCGGCAAAAAGATGATCGCGGGCGAAGACACGAGCGCAAGCTGATCCGGATCGAGCCGCATGTCGAAATCTATCCGAATGGGGACGCACGAACCGACTTGAGCCGAGAAAATTCCGGCTTGCGGGTCGGCTATTTTGCTGACATGTTTATCAGTTTCTAAATTAGCGCTGTGGCAATGTCAAAAGAAGGGGCATGGGATGGCCAAGGAATCTTCGAGTACCGCTTCTTCGGCAAATAAAGCGGACGCAAATCTGACAAGTAATGCAGACGGAAGCGGGCTGAACTTCATGGCGGGCCAGGCTCGCGAGAGCGGGCCTCCCGGCGACGCTGTAGGTGTCGACAAGATACGTGATCTGCTGTTCGGCAACCAGATGCAGGACTATGACCGCCGCTTTTCCAAGCTTGAAGAACGGGTCTTGCAGCGCTTCAAGGATGTCGAATCCGAGGCCAAGCGCAATCTTGAAATGTACGAGTCAAATGCAAAGAAGCAGGTCGACTCGCTTGCGGCGCAATTGCGGAACGAAAAAGACGCGCGAGCCGACGCCGATAAAGAGATTGATCGGAATCTTCGCGAGCAAAATCAGGCGCTCGAAAAGCAGGTGCGCGCGTTGTCGGATCAGTTGAGCGAGCTTGAGCGGGAAGTTGCGGACCGGATAAATCGAAACGATCATTTGCTGCGTGAGGAAATCAAGCAAAAGAATGAAAGCATTCAGATGCTGATGGAGAAAATGTTTTCCGATCTTGGCAATGTCAAGACTGACCGAAATCTTTTGGCTGGCCTGTTTGTCGAGGTTGCAAAATGTCTAAATCAGGATCCCGTCGGCAGCAAGAACAACTCGGAGCGTACCTGGAAAGTGAGTTGATGGGAACTTGACGTCGACTGTCGACCCAATCAGCCTCCCTAAAAGAGCGGCTTCGAACGATACAGAGATTGATCGCGAGGCTCTGGCTCGCCTTTTGATCGAAATTGCCCGGAACGTTGATCCGGACTATCGTGCGCGTCTCGACGGAATCCCAACCGCCGATCCTCGCATGGAAACGCTTCGCCAGTTGCTGGTCGGCCGCGAAATTTCGGAGCTTTCACGAGTTACCCACCTGCTCGACGAACCTGAGCAGCTTGCGGCGGCAGTGGGGGGCGTCCTCCCCGGTGCAGCCGCACGCGCGTCTCATGCGCAACTCGGCGAGGCCCTTGCGCCAGTTGTCGAGAGGGCTGTGCAACGGTCCATCCAGAAAAGCCCGCGCACGCTGACGGATATATTATACCCGGTGTTTCTGCCGGCTATTCGCAAGTCGATCGGCGAAAAGATCGACCAAACCTTTCAGTCGCTGAATGAAACCTTAAGACACATATTTACTTGGCATGGGCTCAAGTGGAGATTTGAAGCTTGGAGAACGGGGGCAAGCTTCTCAGAAGTTGTTCTTAGGCATTCTCTTGTCTATCGTGTAGAACATGTCTTTCTCATTCACCGCAATTCCGGGCTTTTGATCAAGCATGTAACTGCCGAAAACGCAACCAGCGAAGATCCTCAACTGATTTCCTCGATGCTTAGTGCAATTCAGGATTTTGTAAAAGACTCATTTAACGAGAAAGAACAGAGTGGCCTGGACACTATCCGTTTCGGGGAGCTTCGTCTCTGGTCGGAAGTTGGGCCGTTTGCGACCTTGGTTGCGGTGATCCGGGGAAATCCGCCGGAGGAATTACATGAAATAATTCGCGATGTATTGCTTCGCATCCATGATGAATGCTCACAGGCCCTGGAGCAGTTTGACGGCGACAGTTCGCAGTTGGCCGGCGTCGAGACGCAGTTGCAGACCTGCGTTGATCTGAAGCAGGAGGAATCAAACCAGGGATTTCCGTGGCTGGTCCTGGCTGCAGTCCTGCTGGTTTTGATTCCCGCAGGCGGTTGGTTCTTTCTTTCCTGGCAATCCGGGCAGCGCTGGCAGGCGTATGTGTCGCGACTGGGGATCCAGCCGGGCATCATCGTTGCCGACCAAAAGGTGCGCGATGGCCAATTCTATATTACCGGCCTGAGAGACCCTCTTGCCGCCGACCCGCAGTCGCTGTTGGCCGGAACGCAGGTCGATCCCGCCCGCGTTCATTCACACTGGCAATTCTATCAGAGTCTTGAGCCGGAGTTCGTGTTGAAGCGGCTGACGGCGTCGCTGGTTCCGCCGGATTCAGTACGACTTTCGATCGTCAATGATCGCATCGTTGCCGAGGGGGAGGCTCCCGACACCTGGATAGATCGGGCGCGCGCAGCAGCCCAGCAACTTTCGGCAGGTGGACCGGAATTCGATATCTCCAGGGTTCGTGATGTGAGCCCCGAAGCACGCGCGGCGGAGCGCTGGCAGACTTATGTGTCGCGACTGGAGGCCCAGCCGGGTATTATCGTTGCCGAACAAAAGGTGCGCGATGGCCAATTCTATATTGCCGGCCTGAGAGACCCTCTTGCCGCCGACCCGCAGTCGCTGTTGGCCGGTACGCAGGTCGATCCCGCCCGCGTTCATTCGCAGTGGCAATTCTATCAGAGCCTTGAGCCGGAGTTCGTGCTGAAGCGGCTGACAGCGTCGCTTAACCCGCCGAAATCGGTTCGGCTTTCGATCGTCGAGGATCGCATCGTTGCCGAGGGTGAGGCTCCCGACACCTGGATAGATCGGGCGCGCGCAGCGGCCCGACAGCTTTCGGCAGGCGGACCGGAATTCGACATCTCCAAAGTTCGTGATGTGAGCCCCGAAGCACGCGCGGCGGAGCACTGGCAGGCCTATGTGTCACGACTGGAGGCCCAAGCGGGAATCATCGTCGCCCAGCAAACGGCGAGGGGCGGACATTTCTATATTTCCGGCCTGAGAGACCCGCAGGCCGCCGACCCGCAGGTTCTGCTGTCCGGAACAGGGGTCGATCCTGCCCGCGTTCATTCGCAATGGCAATTCTATCAAAGCCTTCATCCGAAGTTCGTGGTGAAGCGGCTGATGGCGTCGCTGACTCCGCCGGATTCAGTACGGCTTTCGATCATCAAGGATCGCATCGTTGCCCAGGGTGAGGCTCCTGCCGCCTGGATAGATCGGGCGCGGGTCGCCGCCCAACAGCTGTCCGCGGACGGACTCTCTCTAGAACTCTCCGAGCTGCGTGAGTTGACCCCTCCGGAACTGACTCATTTGAGGGAGGCTATTCAAACGGTCAGCATTTTCTTCGATTCTGGCAAGGCTGTACCGGGACCAGAGCAACTGCCGGTTCTCGACAAATTGGCGAGTCAGTTGAAGGAATTGGCCACGGACGCCCGCAAGGCAGGGGTAACAGCACAATTCATGTTGACCGGCCATTCGGACGAGACGGGCCGTGAAACGGCCAAGTTGTCGATCAGCGCGGCGCGCGCGGAAACAGTTCGTGCGCTTCTCAAGAAACGCGGCGTCGATCCGGAATTGCTCTTGGTTCGCGGCGCGGGCACCTTTGAGCCAGCGGAGACTGAAAATAGCCGAACCGGGAGCTCCGCGAACCGCAGAGTTTCGGTTACGGTAAACTTCCACTAGGCGGAGCCCAGGATATTGCAAAAGAAGATCTGCATGTTGGGCGGGTTCGCTGTCGGAAAGACGAGTCTGGTTCGCAGGTTTGTGCAAAGCATCTTTTCAGAAACCTACTTGACCACGGTGGGAGTGAAAATCGACAAGAAGAGTGTCGCATTCCCGGACAAAACCGTGGATCTGATTTTGTGGGACTTGGCCGGCGAAGACGATATCGGCTCATTCCGCGTCAGCTATGTGCGAGGTGCGAGTGGGCTCGTGCTTGTCGTCGATGGAACACGCGCTGCTACTCTTGCCGTGGCGCTCACGTTGCGCGAGCGGGCCGAGGCTGAATTCGGCGCTATGCCGTTTGTATTGCTGTTCAACAAATCCGATCTGGCCGATCGGTGGGCAATATCGGATAGTGAAATTGACGAACTGAGGCAACTTGGATGGCAAATCTATCTAACAAGTGCGCTTTCGGGTGAACATGTTGATGATGCGTTTCGTCAACTTGCTTCGATGGTCAGCAAATAAACCATGCATGTCTTGCCAAGAGAAGTTAGAAGCTGGATTTACGATTTCTTCTACAACGAGCGCTCGGTCGCATATCTAAAAATCGACGCCCAGCTTTGCGTAGCTGCGAAGGGCGGTAACGTTAAACATTACGGACTCTCGTCAGTTCGCATAGGTAAGCCTGTTGCCGAGCAGCTTGAATTCATGGAAGGTTTGTTGCCCTGCCCGGAGCTTCCATTTGATATGGACATGGTCGAACTGCCCGGCGGGCGTGTCGCGGACCTCCATCTTTTTGCTGACAATGCCTGCGTGTGGCTGCTCTTTCTTGACGCCGCTGCCGAACGCGACAATAGGCAGCGGCTTCAACAGAAGGCTTATGAAATGACGCTTCTGCAAGAGAGGGAGCGTCAACTCAACGAGAAATTACAATCGATGAACGAGGCGTTGAGGGCGAGCCAAGAGGGATTGTCGCGTGAATACCAACGCGCCGAAGCCCTACTCCTCAACATTCTTCCGGCGTCGATCGCGGAGCGCTTAAAAGCGGACGAACAAATTGCAGACAACCATGCTGACGTGAGTGTGCTTTTTGCCGACATCGTCGGTTTTACGGAAAGAGCGCGGAGCGTCGGAGCCGTAACGACGCTCGCTATTTTAAATTACTTCTTCAAGGCGGCGGATCTGCTCTCGGAGCAATACGGCTGCGAAAAGATCAAGACAATCGGCGATTGTGTAATGGTGGTCGCTGGCCTGCCCGCCGCGCGATCCGATCATGCGGAAGCCCTTGCGCACTATGCACTTGAACTGCGCAACGAGGTCAAGCGCGAACGCTTCGCAGGAGAACCGATAAGACTCAGAATTGGAATTCACTCAGGAGCAATCGTGGCGGGCGTCATAGGCAAAAGGCGGTTTGCCTATGACCTATGGGGCGACACCGTTAATCTCGCCGCACGTATCCAAACGTCCGCGGAGCCCGATGAAATCCGCATTTCGGATGCAACTCATCAACTGCTTGGACCAAATTTTGCTTGCGACCCACTCGAGGAAACGGAATTGCGTGGTACAGGTCGTGTGCGAATGTGGCGGCTCCCGGCCTGATTTGCCGCATGGCAGCGCCGACTCGGAAGCGCATTGCATCTCAAGCAACATCATGGTTTCCAATGTCCGCAGCGGTGCGCGAAGCAGTTGACCACCGAGCGACCGCCAAAGGTCTGTCCTAGTCAGTTCAGGAAATCAGTTCCTGAGGTTTAACGTCGATGCCCAGTTTATAGAACGGCCGGAGACCTGGGCCGAGGTCGGAATGCCCTGCCCCCGCGGCTAAATAAACACCGCCAAGTACCCGGCGCAAGGTCCGGCTCGGAACGATGACGTCTTGCACCGCAACATCGGTTTCTTCAAGGTAAGGCAACAACGGACATAGATGTCGTTGCTTGCCGATTTGACCGGAAGGTTACAGCACGATGCCACGCATCACTCGACGATTGGGGGCCAGGAATCTGGCGCGCCCGGCACGGCGTCTCGGAGACCTGACTGCGATGCTTGCCTTGATTGCCAGGCCGCTCGTCTTTGGGATCGCCCTTTTGTTGGCTGGTCAGGCACAGGCGCAGGCGCCGGCGACGGTCCCGCCTGAAAGGGTCAAACGGCTGTTCGAGCTTCTCGACGATCCGTCAGTGAAGGCCTGGGTGGCCGAACAGCGAAATCAGGACGCCGGGTCAACGGGAGCGCCTGCCGAGCCAGGGGCTTCGCCGACCGACGCATCGTCCGGCGCCGTGGCCGCACCAGGCCCGATGAATACGATGGCATCCTCGACGCTCGATGGGATCAGGCATCATATCGAAAGAATCGTGCGAACTTTGCCCTTGCTGCCAAGCCAGTTCGCGCGCGTTCGGGCAGAGACAATGGAGGATATGTCCAGCAAGGGGCCTGCCGGCGTATTTGTGCTGATTGCAATGTTCATCGCTGCCGGCCTGGCGCTCACTTGGGCAACGTACAAGCTCACCCGCCCATTTCGTCTGTGGATTATCGCGCAACCCAAGGATACGCCCGTTGGGCGAGCCAAGAAGATTGGTGGCCGCCTGCTTTATTCCAGCATGCTGATAGTCTCATTCGCACTGGGCAGCGCCGGCGCATTCATGTTGTTCGACTGGCCGATGCTTATCCGCGAGATTGTACTGACATTTCTGATGGCGGCAGTCGTTACTTGGGGTGTGCGCATGTACGTCATGGCCATGCTCGTTCCTTCCTTCATGAACGTCGAGAACGCCGTCGAGGTTCGTGCTTTGCCGATCACCAACGAAGCGGCTGACCATTGGTCCTTTTGGCTACCCCGGATCGTCGGCGTCTTCGCCTTCTTCGGCGCCGCGTTTATCCTCTTGCCAGGTCTCGGCATCGATCAGGACGGAATGATGGTCCTGTCACTGGGCGCCGATTTCGTGCTGCTGTTGCTCCTGCTGCTTGCCATTTGGCGTCGGCCAAGAACGCAGCGAGACGGTGCGAGCCACATCGGTCACACGGAAGCGACATGGCTATTGACTGCTTATTTCGTCGTCCTGTTCCTGCAGCGTATCGCCGGCCTTAATACATACTTCTGGTTCACCTTCGCCGCATTCTTCCTGCCTTTGGCAATCGTGGTGACGCAGCGCGGGGTTAATTTCGTTCTGCGGCCAGGTTCGGAAGATGTCGGCCGGCCCACGATCCCGGCGGTGACGATCGCTGTCATCGATCGCGGAATCCGAATGATTTTCATCCTGGCGGCGGCTTACCTTCTCGCACGTGTCTGGGGTCTGGACATGCAATCCATGCGGGACAGCGATACGACGACAACGTTCATATTGCGCGGCTTGATCAATGTCGTGGTGATTGCCCTCGCCGCCGACTTCGGCTGGTCGATCATCAAAGCTTTGATTGAACGAAAGCTCGGCATCGAAACACCGCACCCTGTGATCAGCGACGAGGACGTTCCGGTCCTCGATCCGCAACAGGCGCGGCTGCACACGCTCTTGCCGATCCTCCAGAACATTCTGCTCGCATCGATCATCGTGATGGCGGTGCTTATGATGCTCGCCTCGCTGGGAATCCAGATCGGCCCATTGATTGCCGGCGCCGGCGTCGTCGGCGTCGCCGTGGGCTTTGGCGCACAAACCATCGTCAAGGACGTTATTTCAGGCGTGTTTTTTCTGCTCGATGATGCGTTTCGTGTTGGCGAATACATTTCATCGGGCAATTACAAGGGTACCGTGGAAAGCTTTTCGCTGCGCTCGGTGAAGCTGCGCCACCATCGTGGTCCGCTGTTCACGATACCTTTCGGTGAACTCGGGGCAGTCCAGAACCAGAGCCGTGACTGGGTTATCGACAAATTCAACATCACCGTTGGTTATGACACCGATATCGACTTCGCTCGCAAGCTGATCAAGCGGATCGGCCTCGAACTGGCGGAAGATCCAGAGTTCAAACACTGGGTGCTCGACCCGATCAAGATGCAGGGCGTACAGGAGTTCGGCGAATACGGCATCGTGTTGAGGGTCAAGGCCACAACCAGACCGGGAGGCGCCTTCGGTATGAAACGCAAGTTCTATGTACGCCTGCGCCAGGTCTTCAAGGAGCAGGGCATCGAACTCCCATTTCCGACCGTCCAGGTCCAGGGGCTACAGAACCCACATGGAGCGGAGAATGCGCCGTTGGAGCTCACACCCGAGTTGAAAATGGCCGTCGCGCAGTCGCATACCAATCGGCGCAGAAAAAAAGCTAGCACAACGGAATAGGGAAGCTGTGACACCTGCCGGTCACAGCGCCGCTTTCACGACGAAGAACGTCTTGCCGATCCGTCAGAAATTTGCGCTCTTGATTTCGAACACCAATTTCGACGGTCCACGATTGCTCGGTTTCAGCGACTATCGATATCAATCAGTCGATTTCTTGCTGACGACCGCCGACCGAGCCGTACCGGCAGTTCCCAAAAAGACCGTCGCGAGATTTACATCGGGCTGGGGTACGCTTGAGACCGCGCCATCGGCTACCTGGCGGACGTCAGTCGCGCGATACGGACAGTCCCGCGAGAAGCGGCGCGTACGCGGCGAGCCTGCGGGATACGAACTCCGTGAAGAGCCGCACGCGCTTCGTCTTGCGTGTCTCCCCCTGCGTGAGAAGCCAGAGCGTTCCATGCATGTGCAGGTCGGCGCCCGGCACCCTCACCAGTAGGGGGTCGGCATCCCCGACGAAGCACGGCAGTGTCGTCATCCCGAGCCCTTGCCGTACTGCAACGATCTGCGCCTCGCCGTCCGTGGTCCTGAACGGAACCCCCGTGGTGCGAACCTCACCCTCGCGGGCCCAGTCCGGGACGCCATGAATGCTTATGACGATCCACCGGATGGCATCAGACGAACCCGCACGCCATGCGGTTAGTCGATCGCGAGACATGTAGACGCCGCCGAACAGCTCCGGTCCCTTCAGGCCGTGAAGATTGAGCGGCAGGGTTTTGCGGTCGTAAACGACGCGGATCGCGACATCGGCCTCTCGGTTGGTCAGATTTGCCAGCTCGCCGGACGACAAGATTTCCATCTCGATGTCCGGATGCAGGCGCGCGAAATCGGCGAAGTCCCGCATGAGCAGGTGTGTCGCGAGGGGCGGTGCCAGCGTCACCCGCAAGAGTCCGCGTACGCCCTGGTCGCGCCCGAAGATTCGCGTCTCAAGCCGGTTCGACGACGCCTCCATCTGCTCCGCGAACTCGAGGACTTCCTCGCCCGCAGCCGTCAGGCGGTAGCCCGAGGGCAGCTTCTCGAACATCTGCGCCCCCAGCCGCTCCTCCAGTTGGGCAAGGCGCCGCAGCACCGTGGTGTGGTTAACCCCGAGGCGCTCGGCGGCAGCCCGCACCGAGCCTCCGCGCGCGACGGCAAGAAAGTAGCGAACGTCGTCCCAGTCGATCATGGTGCAATCCCGCACCGCGGGGTGCGCCTTCCAAAGCCCGTATCTAACACATCGAACAGCAATACGCGCGGTCATCATAGCCTATGTCGGCGAGCGCGGCCCAATTCCGAACGGCGGACACCGGTCATAGCGCCAGTCGTCCAGCCGGATCGATTTCGCACCACCGATGTGCGCGCTTCCGCACTCAATAACTGACGCCGGCGGACCCATTTCGAGGTTCTCGGAGGCAGATGCTGTCCCGACACCACGAAAGGAGAAGTCATGGGAAAGCTTGAGGGTAAGGTTGCAGTCATCACGGGCGGATCGAGCGGCATGGCGCTGGCGAGCGCCAAGCGGTTCGTTGAAGAAGGCGCCTATGTTTTCATCACGGGCCGGAGACAGGAGACGCTGGACGAGGCCGTCAAGCTGATCGGCCGAAACGTGACCGGCGTGCGCGGCGACGCGGCCAACCTCGACGACCTCGACCGCCTGTTCGACACAGTCAAGCGGGAAAAGGGCAGGATCGACGTCCTGTATGCGAGCGCCGGCACGGGCGAAGCTGTCCCACTGGGCGAGATTACCGAGCAGCACTTCGATGCGGCCTTCGGCCTGAATACGCGCGGCACGCTGTTTACGGTGCAGAAGGCGTTGCCGCTGTTCAACGATGGCGGATCGATCTTCATGACCGGGTCAGTTGCTTCGGTAAAGGGTTTTCCTGGTTACAGCGTGTATGCGGGGAGCAAGGCGGCGCTGCACGCATTCGCACGCGGGTGGCTCAACGAACTCAAGGGCAGGAATATCCGGGTGAACGTGCTGCATCCGGGGCCGATCGCCACACCGATGCAGGACCAGGTTCTCACCGAGGAGGCGAAGCAGATGTTCGAATCCCTGATCCCGCGGGGAAAGATGGGGCGTCCCGAGGAAATTGCGACGGCCGCGCTGTTTCTTGCTTCCGACGATTCGAGCTTCGTGAATGGGGTGGAGTTGTCTGTTGATGGCGGCTTCTCGGCCATCTGAAGGCCGGGGGAATCAATACCAACACGGATCGGAGAAGTATTATGAGCTACGCGATTGTAGGATTCGGTAAGATAGGCCAGGCCCTCGCCCACGCCTTCGCCCGTAAAAACATCGACGTGACCATCGCGAGCCGCCGGCCGCCCGAGGCGTTGGCGCCGCAGGCTCGGGCGATCGGCCCCACGGTCGTCGCCAAGTCGCTGCGGGAAGCACTCGAGGCCGACACGATCATCTTGGCAATCCCGTTCTGGGAGCACCGCGAGGTTGCGAAGGCCCTGCCGAGTTGGGAAGGCAAGACAGTCATCGACGCGACGAACGTGTTTCCAGTCCCTGAAGAGCTGGACGGTCTCCCGTCCTCCGTCGTCCTCGCGAAGGCGTTCATCGGCGCCAAGCTCGTCAAAGCTTTCAATCACCTGGTTGCGGCCACCCTGGCTGCGGATCCGGTCGTCGACGGCGGCCACCGGGTCGTCTTTCTGTCGAGCGACGACGAGGACGCGACCGCTCCCGTGGCGGCCTTGGCCAAACAACTCGGGTTCGCACCCGTCAAGCTGGGAAAGCTCAACGAGGGTGGCGCGCTGGTGCACGCACGCGGCCGTACTTGGGGCCAGCTTATCTTTCAGGATTTGTTCAAGAAGGAGTGACTATCGACATCAATTGGTCGATTTTTCGCTTCGCAGGCACGCGCACATTCGGCATAGCGCCTGATAAAAGACCGTCAGCAGTAAAGCGCATGGGCGAGAGAGACCGTTTCGCGACGGCCTCTCCTACGTCCGCTCCACCGTTATCGGCCGTCGTCCGCCGTTTGAAAACCCCTAAGGTGATCTGCCCTTTTGGGACTAACCACGCTTAGAGAATTCCTCGGCTGCGATACGAACCGCCTGCTGTGTCGCGGGATAGCCGCTGTAAGGAGTGAGGTTTACGAGCGTTTCCAGGATTTCTTCCCGCGTCGCGCCAACGTTCAACGCGGCGTTGATGTGCACGCGAAGCGGAATCTCTGTCGTGGCAGAACCAACGGCTGCCAGAGCAGCGCAGGCGCTGAGTTCCCGAGACTTCATGTCGATTCCGCTCCGCGAAAACACCTCACCATAAGAATGCTCGACGATCATTCGACCGAGATCAGGTGCGACATCATCGAAACTGCGGACCACGGCATCGCCCGATGAACCGGACGTTTGTGCAAGCGTAGCACGCCCGCGTTCCAACCGGTCTGCGCGGCTCGCGACCACGGCGGGTGGGGGGACGTTTGCCGCAATCGTTGGCGACCCGGCAGCGAAGATATCCTTGGCGACGGCGAACGCGTTGAGCGCTGCCGGAAAACCCCGATAGACGCTGAGCTGGATCAGCACCTCGATGATTTCCTCTCGCGTCACGCCATGGGCAAGCGCGCCGGCGAGATGAAGACGGAGCGCCGCCGCACGATTGCCGCTGGCAGCAAGCATCGAGATGATTGCTAACAGTTTGGCTTTTTGTTCGAGGCCGTCGCGCGCCAGCATTTCACCAAAGGCGAACTCGATGGAGAGTTGCGCGAGGTCAGGCGAACCGGCAGCAAAGCCATCGAAATATGCCTGCACATCGCCTCCAGAGAGCCGGTCGAGCGCCTCCAACCCGGCCTGTCGGCGTGTCGATCCATCGCCTGCGGAGGGCTCGATGGGTTCAAAAGCGAGCTTGCGCTCAGCGAACACCGCACGAATAAGGCCGATCGCATTTACCGTTGGCGGGAAGCCGAGGAGCGCTACAGATATAAACATGAGTTCGATGAGCGCCTTTGGCTCGCCGCCGGCGTTGAGAAAGCCCGCCATATGAAACTTCAACTGCGGCTGGGCGCTTCCGTCGGCAAGCAGCATTGAAATAGTGCACAGCTGACGCAATGGGAGGTCGAGACCTGGCCGCGATAGAATGTCTCCGTATGGGTATTCTACGGTGAAACGAGAAAGGTCGACGGATGTCTCGGCAAGACTATTAATCGGCGCGTCGAAATTCTCTCCGCCAATCTGCCGTAAGATTTCAAGACCGCGCGAATAACGACTATCTTGAGATGTTGTTGTCATTGCATATGCCTTCTGATTGATCGTGGCGAGAGTCCCGCCCACGGCGACAAGGGCAGCTCCAAAAAACTCTGGCCGGCGGCGGGTGCGTTGTGCTCGGTTATTGCTGCGTTAGGGCGACACGACATCGGCGATCTCTTTCACGAAGCGTCCCGGACTTGGCCGCGAAACCAAAGAAGGCATCGCGGAACTAGCCATAGTCGAAGGCGCTCGACAAGGAATGCTGGTCGCGACCGCCCCACACCAGGCACAGCCGGATTTGATACAAACCCTCGGAACGTGACCTCTGCAGTCGAGGGTTTGTATCATCGGAGCCGACGCTAATGCCGGCTGATCCCAGTCATCGCGAATTGAGAACTATCGGCTACTTTTGCTGTGCTGGTATCGCCTACAGCGCGATATCCTATCCTACTTTACTCCACAGCACGCCCCTCACTCCCACTCGATTGTT
The DNA here is from genome assembly GCF_040321435.1 of Mesorhizobium sp. M0410. Lineage (NCBI taxonomy): Bacteria > Pseudomonadati > Pseudomonadota > Alphaproteobacteria > Hyphomicrobiales > Phyllobacteriaceae > Mesorhizobium > Mesorhizobium sp. M0410. The sequence continues at coordinate 28,601 of NZ_JAMYRN010000019.1, read as the reverse complement.
CTTGAATATGGCAACGCACTGATCTAACGGCGCAATTTTTTCTACACTCAATGGAGAACCAACGCAGCGCGCGCTCGGTCTCCCCTTGAATGCCGCTAATCCATGTGTTACATACTGAACCACATGGTTCAGTATGCTCGGACCCGCTTCGATGCCTCGTTCGCCGCGCTCTCGGACGCCACCCGACGCGGCGTTCTGGAGCAGCTCGGACGTGCAGACGCTTCGATCACGGACCTTGCCGAGAAGTTCCACATGACCCTCACGGGCATGAAAAAGCATGTCGGCGTCTTGGAGCAGGCGGGGCTCGTCACCACGGAGAAGGTCGGACGCGTGCGGACCTGCAAGCTCGGCCTGCGCCGACTAGAGGAAGAGGCGGCATGGATCGAGAGGTACAACCAGCTCTGGGACGCACGCTTCGACGAGCTGGATAAGGTTATCGAGGAACTGAAACAGAAGGAGAAGGTCGATGGACGCAGGAAGTGAGAGTGAGCCTACCCCCATGAAGAACCGCACGACGGTGGAACGGAAGTCCGAGCGTGAGCTAGTCGTTACGCGTACCTTTGACGCCCCGGCGCGCATCGTGTTCGAGGCGTGGACCAAGCCCGAGCTGTTCAAGCAGTGGTGGGTGCCGAAGTCGATGGGCATGCTCCTGCGTTCCTGCGAAATGGATGTTCGTGTCGGGGGCAAGTACCGTCTCGAGTTCGAACCCGATGCTATGGTGTTCTTCGGCACGTACCTCGAAGTGACAGCGCACTCGCGCCTCGTCTGGACCAATGAGGAAGATGGTGAGGGTGGGCCCGTGACCACGGTGACCTTCGAGGAAAAAGGTGGCAAGACGCTGCTGGTCCTGCACGAGCTCTATCCCTCGAAGGAAGTTCTCGACGCTGCCGGCACCGGGGCGGCGGATGCAATGGTCGAGACGTTCGAGCAACTGGACGAGCTTCTTATCACCCTGGGCGCGCGCGTGGGACGGTCATGAAGTCGTCGATCTCGCGGTCGGCCGCTTGGCTCTTCACTACGCGGAAGAGAACCCCGACGAGGTCGTCGCCGCCCTCTGCGGACCTACGAGACCATCATCAACCTCATTGACAATACGACCAACCGAGGTGTCTCGTCGTGCGCGTCCGCCTCAACCACCTTTTTGCGCGCCATTCTACGCTGGAGCACTACCGCATTCGGAAACGCATTCTGAGGCCGACGTGCGCGGTGGGCCGCAATCAAATGTCCTCGTCGAGGATAGTTCGGCCGCACAGTCGGAACGGTGGTAGCGCCAGAAGCCTGACCGCCATGCTGATTGCAAAGCTGGCATCGCGCAGGCGGCGAAAAATTCGATGCATTCGTCCCCTTCGTCAGACATTTTCGATCTTGAATATAAAGGGAAAATTCGCCAAGTCGAAACTTGCTCGGTTTCAGAGACTACCGGCATCGATCGATCGAATTTCGAATTGCGCCTTGGCGAAGCATCGTTTGCTCAGCTGCCGGAATACCGTCAACAACGGCCGAATCGCTGCCGTGGGCCCGAGCCGGATTGGACTGCGGACGCACCAGCAGATAGAGCGCGGCGAAGTGTGTGATCATGAGCAAGGGCACATAGACAATCGGGATTACATAAGTGGCGGCCAACTGTCCCGAAAGCGCCGCAAGATTGAACACGGTGCCGTGATAATAATCGACGAAGAGATCGACTATCCCCACAATGTTGTAAGCAAGCACGAGTGGCCAGAAGAAGAAGCGCGCCCTGATCGTGAGAAGCGCCAGGATGGCCAGCAGTCCTGTTGCGAAGTCGCCATATGCGGCGAACTCTGCAAAGCCAGCGGGCAGATCGGGGCCGACAACGCCCGGAAGGATAAAGACCAGCCCAAAAAAGCGGAAAGCGTGCAGGATCGCGATGGCGCGCTGCGCCTCAACGCGGTCCATCGACTTGAGCCTGGGCCAGAAATACACACCGAAGCAGATGAGCCACGGCACGTAGCCCAGAACAAGTTGAATGTCGAAGATCGTTGCCGGTGACATGAAATCTCCTATCGCGACTTGATTCATGCGGCCTCAAGCACCGCTATCAGAATACCGCGCCGTTTCCGCCCGGCTGCGCCGGATTAACTGGCGCAGTGACAGCGTGTGCAGCAGGATCGAGCATGGCACCATGAAGCCGGGGTCAGCACATCGGGATAAGCGCCGGCGCCTGCGCTGTTCAGCACATTCGGAACACGATACCAGCGGGAACAGCGGCGACGGGCATCAGCGGTCCTTCCATATGCTTTCTCAAATCAGATGTTGATTGACGCGGCCTCGAACACCGGAGTCAGAATGCCGAGCTGGCCTTCCATGAGACTTCGCCCCAGCGCCGAGATTCATGCACTAAACGCTGGGTTCACGGTCTGCCGAGTTATTGCTTGGCTGACTGGCTCCCAATAGCAGGCGCAATGGCATCAGCGGACCGGCGGGAATGTACTCGTGATCCATCAGATTCTCTTGAGCGAGCGGCAGGGCCTCCATGATCGAACTCGCCTCAGCCACGTCTTTGACGTTCAGAAGGAAGACGGCGCCTCTGCCGTCTTCCCGCGAGTGCCATTCGCGGATTTTGCCTTCAAGATAGAGTTGGACCGTCGCGCGTATCTCAGCGGGTATAGCGGCCATAACCTGCTCGCGCTTCACGCCGGGCTTTGCCGTCAACAGTGCAAACACGCCAGTGGTCGTTGCGGTGGAGGTCTGGGATTGGGTGGGTGACGGCTCGGCCATCGGGAAATCTCCATTCAGGATTTGCCCATCAAATCTAGGATCGCTTCCGGTAAGCGACTATCCGCGATAATATTGATGGGCCATGAAGCAGAACTTCACAGTGAGGCAAGGCGCGCTCGACGGCGTCGAGGCATTCCTGAGCGTTGCTCAGCACCGCAGCTTTCGCAGAGCAGCCGCGGAACTCGGGGTGACTCCATCGGCGATCAGCCAGGCGGTACGCGCGCTCGAGGCGCGCCTCGGCGCAGCACTCTTCATCCGCACAACACGCAGCGTCGGTCTGACCGAGGCCGGCGAACGTTTCTTGTCGCGCGCAAAGCCCGCCTTCGAGGAGCTCGTCGCCGCAAGCGAGGCCGCGCGTGACCTCGGGCAGCGGCCGGCTGGACTATTGCGTCTCTCGGTACCGCGCGCGGTGGTGCCGATCCTGCTGGAGCCACTGATCGCATCCTTCTGCCAAGCCAATCCCGAGGTCGAGGTGGAGATCGCCGCGAGTGAGGAACTGGTCGATATCGCGGCCGGAGGATTTGACGCAGGCATCCGGCTCGGTCAGTTCATCGCAGCGGACATGATCGCGGTGCGGCTCACGCCGCCGTTTCCGCTCGTCGTCGTGGGCAGCCCCGAGTATCTACGCCGGCAGGGGCGGCCGGAGCGTATCGAAGATCTGCGTGAGCATGCCTGCCTGCGCATGCGCCGCTCGAACGGGTCGATCGCGCCTTGGTCCTTTGTCAACGGCAACAAGCCGGTCGAGGCGCTCATCTCGGGACCGCTCGTCGCCCACGACTTTCCCACCGTACTTGGCGCGGCAGTGGAGGGCATGGGGCTCGCGCAAGTGCCTGCGCCGATCTCAGCTGGGCCAGTGAAAGCCGGAAAACTCGTGCGCGTTCTGGAGCGGTTCGCGCCGATAGCGCCGGGCGTGTTTCTCTATTATCCCAGCCGCCATCAAATGATGCCGAAACTGCGAGCCTTTATCGATCACGTAAAGAGCGGATCGGACGCTGCCAACAAAAATCCAGTTCACATCGATAACAAGCGAACAGGCGACGTGAAAGTGCGCTGACGTGGGAAGCGCGGACCAATAGAATTGAGAAGCCGACCTATGGGCCGTCAAAACGTTACAGTCTTGATTTCCGAGGGAAAAATAGCACGAAAATTTTTTGTGCGGTTTCGGCATCTATCGAAGTCGATCGCCTTTCCGGACCCACTTTGGGCAACTCAGGTGGTTTCACAGCGAACGAAGAAAGTACCCGTCACTAACTTTCATAGCACAGCGCGCCACAACGCGACCCGCCGCGGCAGCGTCATCCAGGCGCCATCCCCTCTCCGTTTTGTAGGTGAACTGGATACCGCTGGCAGTGCAAACTGGACACTCCCGGCAGCATAAACTGGACACCTCAAGACCCACCCGCTCCGAGGGCGCGACAGCACGGTTCAAGGTTCAATGCCGCGCCCTCGCTTGCTGAACTTCTTCCCTGAGGGGGCCGGGGGAGGTTGAATAACCTGTGGAAAACCTGTGGGTCTTTTGGGACGGTTTGCGGACCGGCCTGAGCCTGGGAATCGTTTTGCTCAACTGCCCCTTCGAGACGGCTGACCGGCCAAAGACGCCCCTCAGGGGAGAGGGGGCCTGCGTTCCGTGGCACCGGCCCGCAACCTTCATAATATGATGGCCCGCGGCAACCGGAGAAGGGAATCTGTGCTCTCAAACCAGCATCGACTGCTGGGCGAAGATACCCGCCATCGCGCCGTGCGATGATGCCGTGGTGACCGAGGCCATGAGGGGGTTGGCGAGGTCGCCGGCGGCGTAGATGCCGGGAATGCTAGTTTCGCGGCGCTCGTCGACCTTGAGGGCGATGCCGAGGGGCGTATCGACCGTGGCGAGGCCCAGTGATTCATGCAGGCTTGCGGACGGCTGTTGCGCGGATGGGCGAACAGGATGTCGACCGCGACATTGCGGCCAGTATCGAGATTGACGGTGGCGATATGGCCCCCGTGATGGGCGATCTCGGTGATCCGGCCGTCGACGACAGGTATGTTGCGGCGCGCCAGATCGGCCCGGATATCGGGTGGAATGTCGTGACCATCGGCGAAGAGCGTCAACGTGTCGGTCCAATCGTGGTACAGCCTGACATAATTGTGCGACTGCGGGCCGGACCAGACAAGGCCCCAATGCTGGCCGGCGACTTCAAAGCCGTCGCAATAGGGACAGGGCACGATGGACGTGCCCCAGCTTTCGGCAAAGCCCGGAACATCAGGCATCTGGTCGGCGACGCCATAGCTCAGGATCAGGCGGCGCGCCGCAAGGCTTTCGCCATCGCCAGTGAGGACGGAGAAATCGTCGATGGCGCCGGAAACGCTGTCGGCCCGGGCACTGACCAGCCTGATCGTGGGATAACGCGCCAGCTGCTGCCGCGCCTCGGCCAGGATGTCCAGCGGTGGCTTGTGATCGTGACCGAGCAGGCCATGCGAGTGGCTGGCGAAGCGATTGCGCGGCAGGCCGGTATCGAGAACGGTAACCTTGCGGCGGGCACGGCCGAGCTGCAGGGCGCCGGCGAGACCGGCAAAGCTGCCGCCGATGATGATGACGTCATCCATGGTGATAAACTCCGTGTTGTGGATGGAGGGGGTTGGGCTGGGCCTGGCGCGAAATATCGTCCAGCGATACGCGCTCGAGACGGGCAGCGAGCAGGGCTTCGGCATCGACGAGAAAGTCGCCCATCACTGTGTTGACCGGCCGGACAATGCCGCATTCGATATCGCCGGGCGGCCCAGGGAAACTTGATTTGGAGGACAGGTTGAAACCTACCCATTGGCTTGCACATTTCAGATACTACATGGTATCGTAATGCAAGAATTAGGATACTGTCAAGTACTGGAATTGTCGTGACCGAAAACAGCCAGGGCCGGCGCGGCCGGCCCGCCAACGAGGCGCTTGGCCAAACGATAGTCGACGCCGCGTGCGAACTCTTTGTGGAATTGGGTTTTCAAGCGACGACATTGGACAAGGTCGCCCAGCGGGCGAAGATATCCAAGCTCAGCATCTATCGGCACTTCGAGAACAAGGAGGCGCTGTTCAGCGCGGCCATCGCGACCCGCTGCCATCAGTTTGCACCACAGGCCCTTTTTGAAGGCGTCGACGGTTCGGCCGAAGATCAGCTCATGGCGGTGGGATCATCCCTGCTTCGCACGCTGTTGAGCCCGGACGTCCGCAGTGTCGAAGCCATGATCATGGCCGATAAGACGAATCAAAAGTCGTTAAGCAAGCTCCATTACGAAGCCGGTCCCGCCCATGTCATCGCCCAAATCGAGGCCCTGTTGCGTCAGTTGCACGCGAAGGCGGTTCTGAACGTGCCCGATCCTCTCCGGTCCGCCCGCTTGTTTGCCGCGCTTTTCAAAGGATCCGATCTCCTGATTATCGCACGCTTCGATGAGGCGAGAGCAGAGGACGACAACGAAATCGAATCCTATTGCCGGTCGGCCGTCGCCATGTTCATCGCCGCGCACGGTGGCAACGACCACGCGGGCGGATAAGCATTTGATTGCTCCGGGCAGCTTGGCCGGGACCGTCGTCCAGGCGCTTCGTAATATTGGGCCGGCGCGCGCGGCCGAGCTTGCACAGATCGCGGCACCTCATCTTTCTCCCAACGATAAAAGACGCTCGCATCTACCGCGGTCCAAGCTCCCGGCTGGATGCGGTCGACGCTTCTCTCCATCGCAGATCCGGCAGCAGTCGGGACAACATTTGATAGGTGATGCGACGGTGCCATCCGACGATATGCGATCAGGTCCGGAACACCGATCGGTACCGCAGCCAAAGCTGCACGCCACGATTTTTCGTTGAGGACGCACCATCGTAACTCCGCCAGGCCAGAAGTGAGAAATCGTCGCCTTATGCTCTTCCCAAAATGGCTGGCCCAGTCATGAGATTCAGGTCGGTTTCCGCGGCGTTTTCCAACATCCATGGACAGGCATAATAATCTTCGATGCGATCGATGACGCGACCGGCGACATGGACACGAACCGGCCACGCGACCTGCCACCGGTCGCCTCGCTGGAAGAGCACGATCAGGACAGGCTCTCCGTCGATCGCCCCCAACTCCATGGTCCACGTCTCCGGGTTTCGCTCGTATTCGACGAAATAGGGAGAACTTCTGAGCAGGCCGTCGAAGCAGTCGGCGACCCGCAACCGAGCATCGGCGCTGGTGAGGCTCCGCACGCCATCCCAGTCATGGCGGTTGAAGAGGTCAACATAGCGCTGCAAGAGCCCCGCGGTGTCGGGATCAAGCGGACGGTTCGGTTCACCGGCAGGTTCAGGGGGCAAGTCGGCGAGCTTCGCCCGTCCGCGGGAGAGCGCGGATTTGACGCCCCCAACCGTCGAGTCCACGAGTTCTGCGGTCTCTTCCAGCGAATAGTCGAACACGTCCTTCAGGAGGATGCAGGCGCGCTCCTTGGGCGGCAAGTGGCCAACCAGCCGTTCGATGGCGCGGCGTGCATCGGTCGCTGCCGGCTCTGCAGAGACAACGCCGATGTCGTCCGAATAGGCGTGCTCCGCGCGCTCGCGCACATCGCGTCGCCTCAGAAAGTCGATGCAGCGATTGTGAGCGATGCGAAACAGCCAGGGCTTCAGCCGGCGGGCATCGTCGAGGGTCTCAATGTTCGTATAGGCCTCGAACAGCGTCTCCTGCACGAGATCCTCACCGTCGAGGCGTGAGGCCGTCATGCGGGCGCAGTAGCGATGCAGTTGGGCGCGGACGCCTGACACCGTCTCGAGGAAGGCGCGATATCTTGCATCGAACAGGCCGGTCGGTCGCTCGGGCATGTCCTTCAGCTGCCACATCTGGGTTTCAATTTGCCAGTCATGCGACCTCCTGACCTTCCGCGCGTGTTTCCGCGGTTGCGGCCAGACCAAGCTTGGGGCGAACCCATTGTGCCAACCGCGCGATCGCGTCGTCGGCTTCGGGAGCGCGGCCGGCCATCATCTGGAACGAGTGCAGCATCCCCGGAAATACGTCTATGCGCACCTCGACGCCGGCGGCTTTCGCGCGGTCGGCGAGCGCTCGGCTGTCGTCGAGCAGGGTTTCGTCTCCGCCCACTTGCAGATAGATCGGCGGCAGGCCCTTCAGATCGGCAAAGATGGGGCTGGCGAGTGGATGCCGGGGATCGGTCCCTGCAAGGACTTGCGATACCAGCATATCCACGACCGCCTTCTGGAAGAAGGCGTCCTTCTCGCGGTTGCTTTCGTAGGAGTGCCCGCTCGCCGACAGATCATACCAGCCAGAGATGCTGAGGATCGCGGCCGGCAGCGGCCGTCCCGCATCGCGGAGTTTCATCGTCGCCGCAACGATCAGGCCAGCACCAGCGGAATCGCCTGCAGCTATGGTGTGCTTCGGCGCGACACCCTGCTCGGCGAGCCATTCGAACGCGGTCACGGCCTGCTCGATTTGGCGCGGAAACTTGCTCTGGAAAACGTAGTCGTACGTAGCGAGCAGAGCGTAACAGCCGATCGCCTTAGCAAGGTGTCCGACCATCTTGCGATGGGTCCAGATCGATCCGCCGACATAGCCACCGCCGTGCAGGTAAAGCATGACCCGGTCTTTGGCTGCCGTTTTTGGCTGAATCCACAGCGCGGTCTTGTCGCCGACGTTCGTCTCGACGTAATCGACGCCGCCCGGTTCTGCCGTCAAAACGGACCACTCGGATGCTTCCTGTGGCGATTCTCGACCGCGGCGGAAAGCCTCCGCGAGCGTTTCGTAGTGTATCTTGTTCGCTAGGCTCTGCTTGCTGTTCATTTGTCACGCTCCAATTCGTCCAGGAGGGCGATGTCAAGGATGACCGTGCCCATGAACAGCTAAGACGGATGAACCCAGCGAAAGGATACGTGGCCGGCAGATGCAACGCCTCGCCGGTGGCCGTTGCCGCGGACCCCGGGTGTCAAACCCAGCAAGGCTAGGCTGCTCCACGCTTCTCTGTGGGACGTTCGTTCCAGACATTCGCCGATCGGCCAGATGCTTCGTCTATGCCGTCGCCGGGTGGCCGGGGGCTGGGACTATTGACTATTATCGCCGAGCCAACATCGCTTTAAACATGCTGCTCTATCCTCTTCTACTCCGCAGTACGCCCCATCACTCCCACTCGATTGTACCTGGGGGCTTGCTCGTCACGTCGTAGACGACGCGGTTGATGCCGCGCACTTCGTTGATGATGCGCGTAGCGGCGGCACCGAGGAAGGCCATGTCGTAGTGGTAGAAATCCGCTGTCATGCCGTCGACCGAGGTGACGGCGCGCAGCGCGCAGACGAACTCGTAGGTGCGGCCGTCGCCCATCACGCCGACGGTCTGCACCGGCAACAGCACGGCGAAGGCCTGCCAGATGGCGTCGTAGAGGCCGGCCTTGCGGATCTCGTCGAGATAGATGGCGTCGGCCTCGCGCAAGATCTCCAGCTTTTCGCGGGTGATGCCGCCCGGGCAGCGGATGGCGAGACCGGGACCGGGGAACGGATGCCGGCCGATGAAGCTGTCGGGCAGGCCGAGCTCCTTGCCGAGCGCCCTCACCTCGTCCTTGAACAATTCGCGCAGCGGCTCGACGAGCTGCATGTTCATGCGTTCGGGCAGGCCGCCGACATTATGGTGCGACTTGATCGTCACCGACGGGCCACCGCTGAAGGAGACGCTTTCGATGACGTCGGGATAGAGGGTGCCTTGCGCCAGAAAATCGGCGCCGCCGAGCTTCTCGGCCTCCTCCTCGAACACCTCGATGAACAGCCGCCCGATGGTCTTGCGCTTCTTCTCGGGGTCCGATTCGCCCTCGAGCGCGCCGATGAAACGGTCCGCAGCGTCGACCAGGATCAGCGGCAGATTGTAATGCTGGCGAAACATCTCCACCACGCCTGATGCCTCGTCCTTGCGCATCAGCCCATGGTCGACGAGGATGCAGGTAAGCTGGTCGCCGACCGCCTCGTGGATCAGGAGTGCTGCGACAGAGGAATCGACGCCGCCTGAAAGCGCGCAGATCACCTTGCCCTTGCCGACCTGCTTACGGATCGTCTCGACCGCGTGCTCGCGGTAAGCGCGCATCGTCCAGTCGCCCTCAATACCGGCGATATTGTGGACGAAGTTTTGGAGCAGCCTGGCGCCGTCCGGCGTATGCACCACTTCGGGGTGGAACATGAGGCCGTACATCTTGCGTTCGACATTGCCGAAGATGGCGAAGGGCGAGCCCTCCGATTTTCCGAGCACCTCGAACCCCTTGGGCAAGGATATGACGCGGTCGCCATGGCTCATCCACACCTGGTGGCGCTGGCCGGGCGCCCACAGGCCCTCGAACAACGGGCTGTCCTTGGCGATCTCGACGAAGGCGCGGCCGAATTCGCGGTGATCGGAGCTTTCGGCGACGCCGCCCATCTGCACGCACATCGCCATCTGGCCATAGCAGATGCCGAGCACCGGCACGCCGGCGTCGAAGACGATCTGCGGCGCGCGCGGACTGCCGATGTCGGCGGTCGAGGCCGGGCCGCCGGACAGGATTACCGCCCTCGGATCGATGCGCTTGAACGCCGCCTCGGCCGACTGGAAGGGCACGATCTCGGAAAAGACGCCGGCCTCGCGGATGCGGCGGGCGATCAGCTGGGTAAACTGGCTGCCGAAATCGACAATCAGGACGGTGTCGGGATGATTGGCTGTTTTCATGGCGAGCGTTTAAAGAAAGAAACGAGTCGGCGCAATGGGTTGCGAGGCCTCTCTCTCACTCCGATTCCGCATCTTCACGCGACAGATCAAACTCGATCGCCCCGGAAGCGATCGCCTGTTCCAGCAGTTGCACCGCCCCGGCCAACTTCTCGTCGATGACGTGCAGATATTCGGTCCAGTCGCCGACATGCCTCAGATCGGCTGCCCCGTCGGAAATACCGCGCAGGCCAATAAGCGGCACGTCGAACAGCTGGCAGGCGCGCAGGCAGGCGAAGGTCTCCATATCGACCATGTCGGCGGCGATCGCGTCGTAGGCGGCGCCGGTGACGATTGCCGCACCGGTCGACAGCGTCGCTTGCCCGATGCCAGGAATTCTGAACGGCAGCGGCACGCTGACAGGCAGATCGAGGAACGGCGTGGCGCCCTTCTCGAACCCCAGGGGCGAGGCGTCCATGTCGCGGTAGGCGACTGAAACGGCCTGGTAGATTTCGGTCTGCTCCAGCGTCCGGCTGCCCGCCGACCCGAGCGACACGACGAGATCGGGCAGCGCCTTTTCGGTCTTCAGCCGGGACAGTTCGGCGCTAAGTCCGACGCCGGCCTCGACCGGTCCGACGCCGGTCATCAGCGGCGTGAACAGCCGCTGCAGGTGTGGACCGTATTCGGCCTCGGCCGCCATGACGAAGAGAACGGACTTGCCGGACAGGCGAGACACTTTACCGGTCACGACGATCTACTCCTTTCTGGCCCGACCATCGGAGCCGGAAGGTAAGAAGGGCGACGTGCCCTCACCGACCCCCGGCCCTTCGCTATGGCTCCGGGCGTTCGTCGCTCGAAAAGCCCATTTAGGGGCTTTTCGTCCGCTGCGCGGACCGCTCCTCACCCCTCGATGCCGTCGCGGCCGAGCACTGTCATCATCGTTCCGGTCATTGTGGCAATCAGCTTGGCCTCGCCATCGACGGCGAACGCATAGGCCTGGCCATCGGCGACGATAATGGTGCGGCCAGGCTTGGTTACCGAGCCGCGGAACAGAAAGCGCTCGCCCCTGCCCGGCGCCAGCAGGTTGACCTTGAACTCGATGGTCAGCACGCCGGAATTTTCCGGCATCAGCGAGAATGCCGCATAGCCGCAGGCCGAGTCGAGAGCCGTCGAAATGACGCCAGCATGGAGAAAGCCATGCTGCTGCGTCAGAGCCGCCGAATAGGGCATTTCGATCTCGATGATGCCGGGCGTCACCAGCGTCAGCTCGGCGCCAATCGTCATCATCGCGTTCTGGCGCGCAAAGGACGTCCTGACGCGGTCCTCATAGTCGGGAGCAGGAACGATCTTTGCTGCCATGGCCGTCGCCCTTCGTTTCTCGGCAAATCCTATTGCAAAGGCATTTATCGCAGAGGGGTGGGCGGCAGGCAATCGCAAATGCTGCACTGCAGCATTCGGCCCCGGCTCTGTATCCATGGCAAAGGTTCAGCCAACGCGGCGCAGCGCACAGAAATAGAAACCGTCGGTGCCGCTCAGCAACGGTGACAGCGAAATGCCGCCCGCAGCGCCTATCCGCATGGCCGCTTCGTGGCCCGCAAAACGGCTGTCCCAAAGCTGGCGGTGATCGACAGGGACAAAACCGGGATGGCGGTCCCGGAACGCCGAAACCTGGTCGCCATTTTCCTCGTCGAATACCGAACAGGTGATGTAGACCAGCAGGCCGCCGGGTTTGACGAAGTCGCTGGCGGCATCGAGTATCGTCTCCTGCTCGCCCTTGCGCGCGTCGAGTTGCCTCTGTGTCAGCCGCCATTTGGCATCCGGCCGGCGCCGCCACGTGCCGCTGCCGGTGCAGGGCGCATCGATCAGGACGATGTCCATATGCCTGCTGAGCGGCGCGAGTTCGGCCGGCCTGGTGACGATCTGCACATTGCGGTTTTCCGAGCGGCGGATGCGGTCGAAGATCGGCGCCAGCCTGGCCTTCTCGGCGTCGTGGGCGAAGATCTGGCCGCGATTGTCCATCGCCGCGGACAGCGCCAGCGTCTTGCCGCCGGCGCCGGCGCAAAAATCGAGCACCTGCATTCCAGGTTCGGCGCCGGCCAGTTCGGCCGCAATCTGCGAACCCTCGTCCTGAACCTCGAACCAGCCTTTCTGGAAGGCCGGCTCGGCCTGCACGTTCGGGTGCCTGCCGTCGCCTTCGATCGGCGGGATGCGGATGCCGTGCGGCGCGATCCGCGCAGGCTTGGCGCCGGTCTCCGCCAACTCGGCCAGCACCTTGCCGCGATCGGCCTTGAGCGTATTGACCCTGAGGTCGAGCGGCGGGCGTGTCGCCAGCGCGGCACCCTCTTCCACCCAGGCCGTGCCGAACGCGCGCTCGAACAGCGGCATGCACCAGTCGGGGATATCTGCCCTGATAGCCGGCGGCGCATCGGCGAGCCGGCGACCGCCGAGCGTTGTCAGTTCGTCGGCGGTAAGCAGCGGCGGCGCGAACTTGTCGCCCTCGAGCGCCTCGTTCAGCGACTGCGCCGTCTGGCCCCATTCGAGCAGCAGCGCGCCGAAGCCGATGGCGCGCGGCGTGTCCTCGCCGAGCAGCCAGCCGGCCGAGCGCTTGCGGCGCAGCGCGTCATAGACGATGTTGCCGATCGCGGCGCGGTCGCCGCCACCGGCGAAGCGGTGCGACAGGCCCCAGTCCTTCAGCGCATCAGCCACCGGCCGGTGGCGCCGGCCAATGTCGTCAAGCACTTCAATGGCTGCCGCCAGCCGCCCGCCCAGTCTCATTGTCGTCTTCCATTACTCAGCAAAACAAAATCCGGCCCTGCTCTTAGAGCTTTTCGTGTCCTGATTGAAACAGTTCTGTTTCCCCGACGGCGAGACAATCCATGCAAGGGGTGACGAGGGTGGGTTGGTGCATCGCGAGCCGCCGCCACCAAGCGGGCGCCGGCATGCGTAACCAAACAATTCATTAATATATTACAAGTCTCTAATGTGCATGTCTGGCGCTCACAAGCATAGCGGCTTGCGAAACTGCTCTGCTTTCCAAGTTTTCCGGTTGCGAATACTCTTTGCGCGGTGATTCGCGTCGCAGAAAAGGCGGAGCCGCGGGTCGATACGAGGAGAGGGCAATGAAGACTTATCTGGCGGAAGTTCTAGGCACGTTCCTATTGGTGTTCATCGGCACGGCTTCGGTGGTGACGGGCGGCTTCGGCGGCGCGCTGCCGCTTGGCCAGGAAGGTATCGGTCTGGCGTTCGGCATCGGCCTGATCGCGGCGGCCTATGCGATCGGCCCGATTTCGGGCGCGCACCTCAATCCGGCGGTGACGCTCGGTGTATTCCTCGCCGGGCGGATGCCGGCCAGGGATGTCATTCCCTATTGGATCGCGCAGGTCATCGGCGCCATCATCGCGTCGCTGGCACTGTGGATCATCGTCTCCGGACAGGTGGGCGGCCACACCGGCGGCTTCGGCGCCAATGGCTGGGATGTGACGAAATGGGGCGTCAGCTCGGCCTTGCTGTGGGAGCTGATCGGCACTTTCACCTTCGTCACGGTGATCCTCGGCGTCACCAACGCCAAGCACACCACGGCGTTCGCCGGCCTCGTAATCGGCCTGACGCTGGCCGGCCTGCACTTCGCCATCATCCCGGTGACCGGCACATCGCTCAACCCGGCCCGTTCGATCGGACCGGCGCTGTTTTCGGGAACTGCGGCGGTCGGCCAGCTGTGGCTGTTCATCGTCGCGCCGCTGATCGGCGGCGCCATTGCCGGCGTGGTTGCCAAGGCCGGTATCTTCGAGAAGGACTGACTTTTCGGAAGCCCAACGAACAAAGGCGCGGGTCGAGGCCCGCGCCTTTTTTTGTTGCGTCGAGAAATTCGTATGCCCGGATCAGGCCGCCAGGTCAAAACGGTCGGCGTTCATCACCTTGGTCCACGCGGCGACGAAATCCCTGACGAACTTCTGCCCGGCGTCCGCCGACCCGTAGACCTCGGCCAGCGCCCGCAGCTGCGCATGCGAGCCGAAGATCAGGTCCGCGCGGGTGCCGGTCCACTTGACCGCCCTGGTCTTGCGGTCGCGCGCTTCGTAGACTTCATCGGAGCCGGCCGCCGGATCCCAGACAGTGTTCATGGAGAGCAGGTTGACGAAGAAATCGTTGGTCAACGTGCCCGGCCTGTCGGTGAACACCCCGTGCTTCGACTGACCGGTGTTGGCGCCGAGCACCCGCAACCCGCCAACGAGCACCGTCATCTCCGGCGCCGTCAAGGTCAGCAGCTGCGCCCGGTCGACCAGCATCGCTTCGACCGACATCGGCGGCTTGCCCCTGACATAATTGCGGAAGCCATCGATTTTCGGCTCGAGCGCGGCGAAGGACTGGACATCCGTCTGTTCCTGCGAGGCGTCCATGCGGCCTGGCGTGAACGGCACCCCCACGTCATGGCCGCCGTCTTTCGCCGCCTTCTCGACCGCGGCCACGCCGCCGAGAACGATGAGGTCGGCAAGCGAGATCTTCTTGCCGCCGAACTGCGCTGCGTTGAACTCGCTCTGGATGCCTTCGAGCTTTTCGAGCACCTTGGCCAGTTGCGCCGGCTGGTTGACCTCCCAATCCTTCTGCGGCGCCAGGCGGATGCGTGCGCCATTGGCGCCGCCACGCTTGTCGGAGCCGCGGAAAGTCGAGGCCGAGGCCCAGGCGGTCGAGACCAGTTCTGAGACGGACAGGCCGGAGGCCAGGATCTTCGCCTTCAGCGAGGCGATATCCTGCTCGCTGACCAGTTCGTGGTCGACTGCCGGTATCGGATCCTGCCAGATCAGCTCTTCCTTCGGCACGAGCGGGCCAAGATAGCGGACGGCCGGACCCATGTCGCGATGGGTCAGCTTGAACCAGGCGCGGGCGAAGGCATCGGCGAACTGATCAGGATTCTGATGGAAGCGCCGCGAGATCTTCTCATAGCCCGGGTCGACGCGCAAAGCGAGATCGGTGGTCAGCATCGCCGGGGCGCGACGCTTCGACGGATCGTGCGCGTCCGGCACAGTGCCTGCACCGGCGCCGCCCTTCGGGGTCCACTGATGGGCGCCGGCCGGGCTCTTGGTCAGCTGCCATTCGTAGTTGAACAGATTGTCGAAGAAGTTGTTGCTCCATTTGGTCGGCGTCGTGGTCCAGGTCACCTCGAGGCCCGAGGTGATGGCGTCGCCGGCAATGCCGGTAGCGTGCTTGCTCGACCAGCCGAGGCCCTGCGCCTCGATGCCGGCGCCTTCCGGCTCCGGGCCGACCAGCGATGCATCACCGGCGCCGTGGGTCTTGCCGAAGGTGTGACCGCCGGCGATGAGCGCCACGGTTTCCTCATCGTTCATGGCCATGCGAGCGAAGGTTTCGCGGATGTCGCGCGCCGCGGCCAATGGATCGGGCGTGCCGTTCGGCCCTTCCGGGTTGACGTAGATCAGCCCCATCTGCACGGCGCCGAGATGGCCGTGAAGTTCGCGGTCGCCGGAATAGCGCTCGTCGGCGAGCCACTTGGTTTCCGATCCCCAGTCCACGTCCTGCTCGGGCTCCCAGACATCGGCGCGGCCGCCGGCGAAGCCGAAGGTCTTGAAGCCCATCGATTCCAGCGCGACGTTGCCGGTGAGGATCAACAGGTCGGCCCAGGAGATCTTCCTGCCGTATTTCTGCTTGACCGGCCACAGCAGCCGGCGCGCCTTGTCGAGATTGGCGTTGTCCGGCCAGCTGTTGAGCGGCGCGAAACGCTGCTGACCGGCGCCGGCGCCGCCACGGCCGTCGCCGATGCGATAGGTGCCGGCGCTGTGCCAGGCCATGCGGATGAAGAGCGGGCCGTAATGGCCGAAATCGGCCGGCCACCAATCCTGCGAATCGGTCATCACCTGGTGCAGATCCCCGATCACCGCATCGAGATCGAGGCTCTTGAATTCCTTGGCGTAGTCGAAGTCCTCGTCCATCGGATCCGAGAGGCTGGACTGCTGGTGGAGGACGCCAAGGTCGAGCTGGTTTGGCCACCAGTCACGGTTGCTCCTCCTGGCCGATCCATGTGGGACCGGGCATTTGCCGGCGCTGTTGTCGTCGGTTTTCGCGTCCATCTTTGCCTCCGATTTGTTGATTTTCCGGGATTTTGTTGATTTTCCGGGCAGGGCCAGCGAGCCGCGCCATCCTGGAATGGTTCCAGACTAGCCTGCCCGGCCGATAAACACAAATTGCCTTTGCTGTTTATTCTGATAGGTTTTTCTTATGATCGGTTTGACCGTCCGGCAGATGCATTATTTCGAGGCGCTGGCGCAGACGCTGCATTTCGGCCGCGCCGCCAAGCTCGCTGGCGTCAGCCAGCCGGCGCTGTCTTCGCAGATCGCCGAGATGGAGCTGCGGCTCAATTGTCGTCTGTTCGAGCGCGGCGGCAAGGCGGTGCGGATGACGGACGAGGCGCAGGGCTTGCTGCCGCGCATCGAGCGCATCCTTGCCGACGTCCGCGACATCGAGGCGACGGCCCGGCGCGGCCGCCCGGCGCTGGAAGGCCGCTTCCGGCTCGGCATCATCCCGACGGTGGCGCCCTATCTGCTGCCGCATGTGCTGCCGGAGCTGAAACGGCATTTCCCGGCCTTACAGCTGGAACTGCGCGAGGCGGTTACCGCGTCGCTGGTCGACGACACCAGCTCGGGAAAGCTCGACGCCTTCGTCGCGGCACTGCCCATCGATTACCCGGGCCTGGTCACCGAAGAACTTTTCTCGGACCGGTTCTTCCTTGCCGTGCCGGCCGGCGACCCCGCCTTCGCCTCACCGCCGGTGCCGCCGGAAAGCCCCGCGCTGGAAAGGCTGATGCTGCTGGAGGAAGGCCATTGCCTGCGCGAACAGGCGCTCGCCGTCTGCGGCAGCGTGCGGCCGGTGGCGATGGCAAGCTACGGCGCGACCAGCCTGACGACGCTCTTACAGATGGTGGCGCACGGGCTCGGCGTCACGCTCATCCCGGAAATGGCGGCAGGGCCGGCGAGCGCCATGCGCGACCTGAAGATCGTTCCGTTCCAGGAGCCGATGCCGCAGCGCACGATCTGCCTCGCTTGGCGGCGCAACAAGGTGCGCCACGACGAATGCGTCGAACTGGCCAAGATCATCCGCGGGCTGGATGCGGCGGTGCTGGCGGCGTAGAGCGGCGGATGTTGGATCCGGTTAGCCCGAAGCGGACCCGCAGGCCCCCTTCGAAAGGGACGACTTCAACCTTTTTCCCAGGCTGCGAGCAACGGGCCTTTGCTTCCGTAGACAGGGTCCTTGCGCGACCGGCCGACCCTGGGGATCGTGACGACCGCCCTGTCATGATCGGCAGCGGTCGTACACAGGTCATAGGTGCCGGATGGAGGATAGGCGCCGACGACCAGAAAATCGTCGGATGCGGAAAGACGCTGGTGCCCGGTGCCGGCCGGAAGCACCGCGACGTCGCCGGCCTTCAGCGACAGCGTTCGCCCCTTGCTGCCGCCAAAGCGGACCTTGGCCGTGCCGCGCGCAACGCCCAGCACCTCGTGGATGCGCGAATGGTAGTGGACGTAACCGTAGATGCCGTTGCGCCAGCTATCGCCCCAGCCATTTGCTTCGAAAAGCGCCTCCATGACGGCCGCCGGATCGAAGTCTTCGGGCAGCTTCACAGCGCCGCGATAGACGACAAGCGGCCAGAACGGATGGTTGGGCACCAGGCCATCATCGCTGAACCGAAACGCGTTTGGTTTGCGCGGCCTCAGGAGGTCGGCAACCTCTCGCCTGTCCGGTCTGGCGATACCAGTGACCTGCTCGACGGCTTTCTTCGTGGTTTGCAGAATGCTCATGGTGGGCCCTTGGGGTTGGTGGAAGCTTCATGCCGATTAACCGGTTGGATGGCGGTCGGTTCCGCTGGCGGCAGAGATCTGCGAACGGTGCGGCAGTCATGGACGGTGCTTGGCGTCGCGACAAGATCCAGCACGACGAGGTGTGGAACTGGCAACAAATATTCGTCGGTCGGAGGCGGCGGCATTGGAGGGCGAGATGCGCCGTACCGTGAAACGGAAAGTCTGGTGTGACCCGAAGTCGACCTTCGCAGCCTGAATGGCTGCTTTGCGCCGCATCACAGCCGTTGGGTAGAGAAGATGGTCATCCCAAAAAGCCGAAAGTTCCGTTTGTTCGAATGATGACAACTAAGGAAATTAGGAAACAGCCTTTGCGCGCAATTCCGTGCTTTGGCGTTGCCGAGGGTGCTTCACTAGCATTGATCTTTTTGGTGCGGCATCCACGGCGCCGCGGCGTGCAGTAAGTGGAGAATACAATAGCGGTGAGGGCTGCGATCGGTGAGGTTCAGTGATGAATCATGTGCAGAGTACCAGGTCAAAATGTCTCCGCTCTGACTTCACCTTTATTAAACGACGGCCCTTGATTTTACCTCACCAGATAAGCGGCAGGGGGCGTAACGGCGCGCCGTCCCTCATTCCGTTATGCCTCGTTCTACTGTTGGCATCTCCGGCAAATGGTCAGTTGGCGCCCGAAGCGCCAGCGGTTGCCATAGCTAACGACAGCTCGTCGGTCGTGGTTTCCGAACATACCAAGGTCGACAAAGAACCGTGCAAGCCACAACCGAGCGCGCTCGGATCCTGTCTATCTAGAGAGCTGGTGCTCAGCGAAACACAGGCACTCAAGGAGGGTGCGCAAACGCGCCTGGGCGAGCATGAAGTGGCTTTACGCCGCGAATTGGCCGCAGCACGAGCGGAGCTACTCGTCATGCAGCGCAGCATACGTGAGCTAAGCGCCCAAGCACACGTGCTGGCAGACACGGTGGCTCAGCAAGCACAAGCCCTAAAAGAGCAGCAGCGAACAGACGAAGCGCTCGCGCTCGATCTGGAGACGGCGCAGCGCGTTATCGAAAGCTACAGGGCTGAAGCCAGTCTCTGGAACAGCGAGAAGGCTGCCGCGCTTGGCGCGCACCCCTCTATGGAAGCCTCCCAGCTTGCTGCGAAGCGAGCGCTTGATGACGAGCGGCACAAGGTTGAGTTCCTGGAACAAGAACTTGCCACGGCTCGCCAAACTATCGATGCTCTTAAGACAGGCGCAAATCTGGCAGCCGTCGAGCAGGCCACCGCCATAAGGGACCGACAGGTGGCCGAGGCCGCTCTAAAGCAGGTTCGAGAAAGACTCGAACGGGGACGCGAACGAGCAGATTCAGCTGTACGTGACCTCGATATTGTTCGCCAGGAGCGCGATGCTTTAAAGCAGAATTCGGTAGCATTGAGTGCGGCGCTCGACCAAGAGCGTGAAAGGGCTATCGGCCTGGCCCGCAGCCTCAGTGCGGCGCGTGAGGCAATTGATACTGTCAAGGGTAAGCGTCGGACTGCGGCTGTGGAGCGCGCGCCGAAAACACGTACCCCCGCGAGTGCACTTGCAAGTAGGTTATCGCGTTCGGGCGCCAAACCAGCCCGTAAACCGGGCTTGCCGGAAAAACAGAGAGTGAAGGTCCAAAAGTCGCCGCAAACTGCTCTGCTGGCAACCATACCTCTTCCCGCAGCATTGCTTCCAACACGGCCATCAAAAAGCTCGAGCCGCGCGAGTGAAGACTAGTGAGCGAAAGCCGCAGGGGAGACGACTATGAACAAGTATGTCGCAGCTGCGTTGGTGATCGGGACTACAATTGGGCCTGCCTCGGCACTTGAAGCAGGCGTGGGCGGTAGCGCCGGCGGTGTCGGAGTCGGTGCTGGAGTGAGCGCCGGTTCGCAAGGCGTATCTGTCGGGGCGGGCACGAGCGTCGACGGCGTAGGCGGAGCAAATGTTGGAACTTCGGTCGGTGCAGATGACGGGTCAGTCGACGCAGGCGTTGGTGCCGGCGGCAACGTTGGTGACACAAGCACAAGTGCCAGTGTGGGCGACGATCCGTCCGCCGAAAACGAGGCGGCTACCGCACCCGACAGTTCGACTGCAGCGACGGCCCCTGCCTCTGCCAAGACGGCCAGGCAATCCATCGTCCTGCCACCCGTCCTCAGGCCTTCCAAAGCCGGTGAGGGTGACTCCACCAAGGGGTATCCGTTTGGATCTCTGGGGCCACTGACACCGAAACCCGGTACGCCGATTGCGGTCGTGCGAACCTGCCGCGCGGCGATCATGGCCGCTGCAACGCCGCTGGGCGCCGTCCGTGTCCACGCGGTAAGCGCAGGCGCCTTGCATCAACGTCGGGGTGCAATCACGGCGCCGATCGAGGTGCGAATAGACTACGCAAGAGAAGACGGCATCGAAGTCCGGCAGGCGCAAGTCAGTTGTCGCCTCGATGCGTCGGGCAGGGTCACTGCAATAATATAGCACCAAGCCTGATTGACGGGGCTGCACGTCGACAGAGGGACGATCCGCTTCGCCATCTACAAGGCGGCGTTCTTCGGCGGTGGCGCCGGAGGTGAGGGCACGCTGACCTTCATGATCGCCGCTATCCCATCTCGGCTCGGCGGCATTTCGGGCGACCTCGCCTTCGAGCTTCTAAACTAGTCTAGCCCATCTGCGCCTCCCACCCCTCACGGCACAAATATCAAAAACACCCAGGTAAAAAACACCACAAGGTGCACCAGCCCGGTCAGGAACGTCGTTCTCTCCGTGCTAAAGCTCACATTGCAGATGAAAAGCGCCAGGACCAAAAGCACCGTGTCGGTCGCCGGCAGCCCCAGGGTCAGCCCTCTTCCGGTGAGCAGGCTGGCGGCGGCTATGCCCGGTATTGTCAGGCCGATCGTCGCGCAGGCCGAACCCATGGCGACGTTCAGGCCGCGCTGCAGTTCGTTGCTGAGTGCGGCACGGACCGCCGAAATCGCCTCCGGCATCAACACCAGCCCGGCGATCATCGCGCCGACAATGGCGTCGGCCTGCGGCACCTCATAGGCAATGAGCGCATCTTCGACGCTTGCCGCGACTTGCTCGGCCAGCATGACAATGCCGATCAGCCCGATCAGCAGGAGAATAGCGCCGGCGGCGAGGCTTTCGTGAGCGTCGGTTCGCACTGTGGCGCCGTGTGCTTGTGCGTCGATGAAATCGTCGCGGTGGCGGACAGTCTGCGCGAACAGAAAACCGGCATACAGCAGCACTGACAGCACGCTGACGAAGCCAAGCTGCGCCGCCGAGAACGTGCCGGGATCGGTGGTTCGCGTGTAGGTCGGCAGAATGAGCGTCATGACGCTCAGCGCGACCAGAACCGCCAGATAGGCGCTTGTGCCTTGGCGCACGATTGCCTGCTTGCGATGGCGCCAGCCGCCAAACGTCAGGCACATGCCGACAACACCGGTGGAGGTGATCATCACCGTCGAGAACACGGATTCGCGTGCAAGCGTCGGGTTGTTCGCGCCGTGCAGCATGATGGAAACGATGATCGACACTTCGATTGCCGTCACGGCGATGGTCAGCACCAACGTGCCGTACGGCTCGCCTACCCGCCGGGCCACCGCCTCGGCGTGGTCGAGCACCACGAAAATGGTGATGAACATGATCGCGCTCGACAGCGCGCCGATAAATATCCTGGTGCCCAGCGACCCTTCGTCCACCGACACCCCGCTGACCCTGACCGCGACAGCCATCGCCAGCGCGGCCAACGGCATGCCGTAGGAAATCGCCGATCTTGCGAAACCACTCATTGTCACCGTTTTGCCTTCCCGCGAATCCCGTGGAAGGGCGATTTGCAACCACTGTTGCGCACCGCGACCATCCAGAGGAATCGCATATGACAGGTCATGACGAGCTCAATCGCAGCGTACCCCACCCTTCAAGGGGAAGGGCAATCGCATTTGGAGTCTTGCGAAAATGGACCCCCACCCTAACCCTCCCCACAAGGGGGAGGGAATGCTGCCGCGCGCCCTTGCTTTCCTTTTGGCGACGAAACGCAGGCAATTTGCAAAGGTCGGCGCCACCGAAAGTCCCCCTCCCCCTTGTGGGGAGGGTCAGGGGTGGGGGTCCTCTTCGCAAGAATCCTCCTGCCCCCGCACACCTCGCCTGTCCCCTGGTCCGAAACATCATGTCATCCGCAGGCAAGCTCACACGCTAGCCGGGCGTGTTGGCCTTGACGACCTTCGTGCATTCGGGCGTCAGCTCGCTCATGTGACCGGCCAGGCATTTGACGACGCGGCCACCGCCCGGCAGCACGCCTTTGCACAATCTCTGGTAATCTGCCTGGCAGGCCTCACGCTCGGCCGCCGTCTGCGCCAGCGCCGCGGTGGCTGCCAGCTGCGTTGCCAAGAAAAGCACCCCTAACCCAATCCGCATGGAACACCCCCCTCAATATGTTGTCCAAACAACGCCTCCGTCACGCGTAGACGCAAGCCTTCTCAAGCCGTCTTCTGCGTCACCAATCCCAGTTCGTCGATCATCGCCTGGCGCATCAGGAATTTCTGCGGCTTGCCGGTCACCGTCATCGGCAATTCGGTGCGGAAGCGGATGTAGCGCGGGATCTTGAAATGGGCGATCTGGCCGGCGCAGAAGGCCTTGATCTCCTGCTCGGTGGTGATCTGGCCGGGCTTCAGCACGATCCAGGCGCACAGCTCCTCGCCGTATTTCGGGTCGGGAATGCCGAACACCTGCACCTCCTTGATCTTGGGGTGGCGATAGAGGAATTCCTCGACCTCGCGCGGATAGACGTTCTCGCCGCCGCGGATGACCATGTCCTTGACCCGGCCGACGATGTTGCAATAGCCGTCTGCGTCGATGGTGGCGAGGTCGCCGGTGTGCATCCAGCCCTCCGCGTCGATGGCCTCGCGGGTCTTCTGCTCGTCGTCCCAATAGCCCTTCATCACCGAATAGCCCCGCGTGCAGAGCTCGCCCGGCGCGCCGACCGCGACGGTGGCGCCTTCGGCGTCGATGGCCTTGACCTCGACATGCGGATGGACGCGGCCGACGGTCGAGACGCGCTTTTCCAAGGGGTCGTCGACGCTGCTCTGGAACGACACCGGGCTGGTCTCGGTCATGCCGTAGGCAATGGTCACCTCAGCCATATGCATCAGCGACACCACCTTCTTCATCACCTCGATCGGGCATGGCGAGCCGGCCATGATGCCGGTACGCAGGCTGGTGAGATCGAAGGAGGCGAACTCCGGGTGGTCGAGCAGGCCGACGAACATGGTCGGCACGCCGTAAAGCGCGGTGCAGCGTTCCATTGCCACCGCCTTCAGCGTGGCGCCGGCATCGAACCCCTCGCTCGGGAAAACCATGGTCGCGCCCTTGGTGACGCAGCCCATCGTGCCCATCGACATGCCGAAGCAGTGGTAGAGCGGCACCGGGATGCACAGCAGGTCGTCGACGGTAAGCCGGATCGCCGCGGTGACGAAATTGCCGTTGTTGACGATGTTGTTGTGGGTCAGCGTCGCGCCCTTCGGCGCGCCGGTCGTGCCAGAAGTGAACTGGATATTGATGGCGTCGTCCGGTTTCAGCCCGTCGGAAATGCGGTCGAGCCGGTCATGCTCGTCGCGCCCGGCCATCGCCAGCACATCGGCGAAATTGAACATGCCCGGCGAACTCTCCTCGTCCATGCGGATGACGATCTTCAACGCCGGCAGCTTGCTGGCGTCGAGCTTGCCGGGGGTGGCCGTGGCGATCTCCGGCGCCAGCGTCTCGATCATGCCGAGATAGTCGGAACTCCTGAACTTGGCGGCGGTGACGAGCGCTCGGCAAGCCACCTTGTTCAAGGCATATTCCAGCTCGACCAGCCGGTAGGCCGGGTTGATGTTGACCAGGATCAGGCCGATGCGGGCAGTGGCGAATTGCGTCACCAGCCATTCCCAGCGGTTCGGCGACCAGATGCCGACGCGGTCGCCTTTCTCGAGGCCGAGCGCCAGGAAGCCGGCGGCCAGCGCATCGACGGTCTCCGAGAGTTCCTCCCAGGTAAAGCGCTTGTCCTGCTCGACGAAGACAGCGGCATCGAGCGTGCCGTATTTGCTGACCGTATCGGCAAACAGCGCCGGGATCGTCAGGTTGAGCAGCGGCACGCTGCGCTCGCCCGAGACATGCGCCGTGCCGTCGACCGGCGCAATGAACGAGCCGCCATCGCGCTTGCCGCGCAGGCTGGTGGCATTCTTCAACTCGTCGAGATTGATCGGCATCGCCGTGTCCTCCGCAGACCAGCCGAGCCTATCAGCCCGGCGGGGTGGTGGAAATCCCGTCGATGGTGGGGCATGCGCTGGAACTCGCCTGTCAGGGCCGAAAACAAAAAACCCGCCTCGGCGGGCGGGTCTTCAGGGCCAATTGGCACCATAGCGAGATTAGTAGCATAGCTGCCGGCACAAAGCAAGAACAAAATTGCTGTATGTCAGGAAATTGCTTCGGGTCGGCGCAGCTGCTCATCTCCCCCCTCGAGGGGAGATGGCCAGCAGGCCAGAGGGGGGCGCCGCGCGTGGAGCTCCAGCCTGTTCTGTCGGTCAGGAGAGTCGCGTCAAGACGTACCGACCCCCTCTGTCGCCTTCGGCGACATCTCCCCCTCAAGGGGGGAGATCGGCGGCGTCAGCCTGCGTTCACCGACACCATCCTGCCCGCAATATCGCGCAGCACGGCCTCGTCCGCCGCCGCCCGCGCCTTCCGCGACGCGACGAGACAGGCCTGCGAGCGCAGGATGAGACCGTCGGCCAGCACCTTGAGATGGTTGGCGCGCAGCGTCGAGCCTGACGTGGTGATGTCGACGACGATATCGGCCAATCCGGCCGCCGGCGCGCCTTCGGTGGCGCCCAGGCTTTCGACGATGCGATAGACCTGGATGCCGTGCTTTTGCGAAAAGAACTGCTGGGTCAGGCGCCAGTATTTGGTGGCGATCCTGAGCCGCCGGCCATGGCGCTGGCGGAAGTCGGCGGCGACGTCGTCGAGATCGGCCATCGTGTCGACATCGAGCCAGATGTCGGGCACGGCGACGACGACATCGGCATTGCCGAAACCGAGGCGGGCGATGATTTCGGCGCGCGCCTCGCAATCGGCAAGGTTTTCGCGCAGCAGATCCTCGCCGGTGATGCCGAGATCGACCGAGCCCTGGCCGATTTCGCCCGCGATCTCGGAGGCCGACAGGAACGCTATCTCGACGCCGTCCATGCCATCGATACGGGCGCGGTATTTGCGCTCATCGCCGGGCAGGCTGACGGCAAGCCCGGCCTTGGCCAGCACCTCCAGCGCCTGCTCCTTGAGCCGGCCCTTCGACGGCAGCGCCAGCGTGATCATGGCGCCTTCTCCCGGAGCGCCTCGATGCGGTCGAGCCAGACGGAAAAACCGACGCCGGGGATCGGCGTTTTTGCGCCGAGCAGCGTCAGCAGCCGGTCGTAGCGGCCACCACCGGCGAGCGGCCGGTCGCCGCCTTGCGCCGCGATCTCGAAGACCAGGCCCGTGTAGTAATCGAGCGGGCGGCCGAAGGCAGCGTCGTAGCGGATTTCAGACATCGGCAGGCCGAGGCTTTCGATGGCCGCGGCGCGGGCGGCAAAATTCTCCAGCGCGGCGCCCAGCGAAAGGCCGGCATCGGCGGCAAAGCTTTCGAGCGCTCCGGCGGCGCTGTCGAGCGGCACGTCGATCGCCAGAAACCCCTTCAGCGCCGCAAATGCCTCGTTCGACAGCCGCACGCTGCGCAATTCGGCCTTCTCGACCAGGCGCCGCGCGATTTCGGAGGGCGAACGCCCGGCCGTTGCCGACAGGCCGGCCTCTTCCATGCCGCCGGCGATATGCGCCGAAAGAGCGTCCAGATCGCCATCAAGGACAAGGGCGGCGACCGCGCCGGCGAGCTGGCTGTTGCGCGGCGGATTGGCGAGGTCGGCAAGGGCTGCCTCCAGCATCGCCGCCGAGCCGAAGGCGCGCGCCAGCCGCATGCGCCAGCCGCGCGGCAGGCCGAGTGCTGCCAGCACCGCCTCGAAAATGGTCTGGTCGCCGAGCGTGACCACCAGCTCGCGGCCGGGCAGCACCAGCGAGAGCAGCGCATGCGCATCGGCCAGCGAGCGGGCGTCGGCGGCGGCCGTGTCGCGGTCGCCGAGGTCCTCGATACCGGCCTGGAAGAATTCGTTGCCGCCCTCGCGGCGCTGGCGAAACACCTCGCCGAGATAGGAATAGCGGCGCGGCGTGCCGGCCTGGCTGGCAATGTGGTCGAGGCAGACCGGAATGGTGAATTCCGGCCGCAGGCAAAGCGTCTGCCCGGTCTCGCTCTCAGTGAGAAAGATGCGACGCCGCAAATCCTCGCCGGCCATGTCGAGGAACGGGTCGGCCGGCTGAAGCACGGCGACTTCGACCGCATGGGTGTTGCGCGCGGCGAAGAGCGTCGCGATGTCGGATGCGATGGCGGGGCGGGAGGTCATTGATCGGTTGGGCGCGAGGCACCCCCCTCTGTCCTGCCGGACATCTCCCCCGCAAGGGGGGAGATCGGCAGCTTGGGCCCCGGCACCTTTTCTCCAACGCCGGAGATTGGCGAAAGCAGGCGCGACATCCAATCTCCCCCCTTGCGGGGGAGATGGCCGGCAGGCCAGAGGGGGGTGTTCACGCGCCACCCTTCGCGCGGTCAGCCGCCTGCGCCGCAAGTATCTTCTTCACTTCGGCAACCAGCTCACTCTCCGCCACCGTCACCTGCGCCGGCCGTGCGGCGCGCCATTCGGCGTTATCGGCGATCTCGGCCGACATGCGGGCGCCCTCAATCAGGTCCTTGATCTGCACCTCGCCCTTGGCGCGCTCGTCGCCGCCCTGGATGACAGCGACGGGGCTGCCGCGGCGGTCGGCGTATTTCAGCTGCGCCTTCATGCCGGCGCCGCCGAGATACATTTCCGAGCGGATGCCGGCGGCGCGCAGCTCGGCCACCATCTTCTGGTAGCGGCCGAGGCTTTCCGTATCCTTGTCCATGGTGAGCACGACGACCGGCGCGATGACATCGGAAATATCGAGCTTGCCCAGGTTCTTCAGCGCCGTCATCAGCCGTGAGACGCCGATGGAAAAACCTGTCGCCGGCACCGGCTCGCCGCGAAAGCGCGAGACGAGACCGTCATAACGGCCGCCGCCGCCAACCGAACCGAAGCGCACGATCTGGCCGTCCTCATTGGGGATCTCGGCCAGCAGCTCGGCCTCGTAGACCGGGCCGGTGTAATATTCGAGGCCACGCACGACGGAGGGGTCGATGCGGATGCGATCCTCACCGTAGCCGCTTTGTGCGACCATGGTTCTTATCTGCTCCAACTCTGCAAGACCCTCAACAAACGAGGCGTTCGTGATGCCCAGATGTTCGAGTTTCCTTTCCTCGATAAGATTGCTGACACCGGGGTTGATGGATCCCAGTGTCTGGATAATTTTTTCGGGATCATGCTGCGCCATGACTGTGAAATAGCTGATGACAACGTCGATTTGCGCATTGTCCAGCCCGGCGCCTTTGGTGAAATCACCGCTCTCGTCCTTGCGCCCGGCGCCCAAAAGCAGGCGCACGCCCGCGACGCCAAGCTTGTCCAGCTTGTCGATGGCCCGCAGCACGGTCAGCCGGCGGCCCGCATTCTCGTCGCCGCCGAGGCCGATGGCCTCCAGCACGCCGTCGAGCACTTTTCGGTCGTTGACGCGGATGACGTAATCGCCGCGCTTGATGCCGAGCGCCTCCATCACGTCGGCCATCATCATCGCCATCTCGGCGTCGGCGGCGACGCCCGGCGTGCCGACCGTGTCGGCATCGAACTGCATGAACTGGCGGAAGCGGCCGGGCCCGGGCTTCTCGTTGCGAAACACCCAGCCGGAGCGATAGCTGCGATAGGGTTTCGGCAGACGCTCGTAATTCTCGGCGACGAAGCGCGCCATCGGCGCGGTCAGGTCGTAGCGCAGCGACAGCCACTGGTCGTCGTCGTCCTGGAACGAGAACACGCCCTCGTTCGGCCGGTCCTGGTCGGGCAGGAACTTTCCAAGCGCATCGGTGTATTCGATGAGCGGCTGGTCGACCGGCTCGAAACCGTAGAGCTCGAAGACCGAGCGGATCGTCGCCATCATCTTCTCGACAGCGCGCAGGTCGTCGGCGCCGCGGTCGACAAAGCCGCGCGGCAGCCGCGCTTTCATCTTTTCGGATTTGTCGGCCATGGGATGGGTACTCGGTGTTTCGTGGCGCTTCGGGGATCGGTTAAATAACCGATTTCCACGGCGCCGGTGTCCTAACCGATGCAGCCGGGAGCGGCAAGGGTTTGCGCTTCTCCTTCCCCCTTGTGGGCCTGTTGCGCAGTAACCGGGGATGTTTGGATGGGGCGGGATCGCAGGGATTTCGCTCGTCTTTGTGAGCTCCGC
>NZ_JAMYRN010000018.1:0-86723 GCF_040321435.1 Mesorhizobium sp. M0410 | reverse complement strand
ACGACAAACTGGCAGCCAACTTCCTCGCCATGATCCAACTCGCCTCAATGCGACTGTGGCTTCGCGCTTATGAGTCTACGGCCTACTCAAACCCGATTCCCGCAGCGGAAGAACTAGGCGCGTGTCACGTTTTGTACAAGGCACAATAGCAGTGAGAAATGGAGATTGATGCCTGCCCGTTTTCGGATAAGACAATCACCGAGCTGTCACCCGAATTACATCAGGAACTGTCTATAGCCACCGCCCATCAGGTAGCGGCCACGTTGGATGGCGCGACGCACCTGATCGCGAAGATGGCTACCTGGATGAGACCAATCTTCTTCGACACGGCGTCTCCCGAACAGGGCAATGGCGATCTCCTGATGAGATGCTCCCGCAAGCGAGCCATCCAAAGCCTGGAGCACGATACGCAGACGCGCTCCGCGGGGTTCCGGCGGAAAGCAAGCAGCTGCCAGGCGGCCGCAACCACTGATGTCGTTCAGGAACTGAAGGGCAGCGACATGGAACTTCAGGTGCTGCGGCTGCACGATCGCGTCGACATATAGCCGCAACGGGCGGAGAACGGATGCACCGGAAAGGGCGATCTGCAGACTCCGGCAGTCCTCCCTCAGCAGCACGTGCTGCACGCCGGCAGGTGTCAGCAGGATGTCCTTGCAGCATGAGAGCGACGAAAGATCAAGCGGTTCAAAATCGTGGTCGAGCCCAACCAGCTCCGCGGCCGCTCGTAGAATACGGGCGCAGTCGCGCGGATCCCAAAAGACCCTTGCCGACGTAGCGTCCGACTGTGGCGCGTCCGCGAAAAAGGAGGCTCCATTGTCTTAGGAAAGATGATCCTGTCGTCAACTCGATTATGTTCATGTCGGCCTGGGCTCCGACAATGCAGGCGGACGGTGCCATTTTGGCGTGGTCGCGCTGGAATTGTGGATTGCGCCGAAGAAACTCCCAGGCCCAGGCAGTGCGTGGCAATCGTCTGGCGTAGTGGTAAGCTTCGTGACGACGCCAGTCCGGCCAGCATACAAGACCGACCGTCGCTTCCTTGGGCAGACCAGCATCCTTCACGGCTCAGGTGTCCACAATGCCGACGGGCCTAGAACCGGTTGCCACAGTACCGGTCCGCTCAGACGTCCCCTGCTGCGGATGCGCAAAAGGCTCGCGCGGGAAATCTCGAGAAACCCGGCCACCGCCTCCGTTTTGCCGACGGACTTGGGTTGTCCGATGCGCGACAATGGCCACGTCGCGAGGCGAAGGATCCGTTCCATGCGCGTGTCCGTCACCGTTACTATCCGGGTCAGATCCTTGGCCAAGCCGAACTCGATCATGCCCGCGAAGAGCTCGTAGGTTGCCTGGGCCAGTCCGCCCGCTGCCTTGGGCGCCGACGGAGGAAGATCGAGCGCGAAACGACTGCTCTCCCATATGTCGGAGGTCGAGGGCACGACGTCAGCACCCAGCAGCACCGGGAACGTGTCGCGCAACATTGTGGGTCCGGTGCTGGGCAAAAGACGCACGCAACCGCGAATTCGCCAGTCGGATCCCTTGAGGAGCAGATAGACAGGCTTCAGACCATCAAACGGGTCTGTTTCCATCTGGTCTTCGGTATCAACTTCCCAATCGAGCCTTTCCTTGAACACCCGAAACCTCAGCCCGTGCATCTCTTTGAGCTCGCTTGCGAACTCGTCGTAAAGGTCTGGTGTTATCAGCTGCATCATGGTCGCCTCCGTGCGGGAATGTGTTCCCGCCATCGAAGGGCAAAGCCGGCAGCGATGCAGCCTGTAGAGGTTTACAGCTATCGTGGCCGACGAATCAGGATCTCGCCTGGCCGGAGGCAGCCAGTCGTGCAACGGCCTGGTTGATCGTTCGAACGCCAAGCTTTGCCTTGGCGTTTTCCAGATGAAAGGTCACGGTGCGCTTTGAGACGCCGAGAAGCTGGCTGATAACCCAAGCCGACTTGCCGCGCGCCGCCCATTTCAGGCACTCGAACTCCCGCGGGGTGAGCGTTACACCATCCACCACGCGATCGTCGGCGAGCCTGCGCCGGACATGGATATGAAAGTTGATGGCCACCAGCTGCAATGCTTTTTCGTAACGTGTCAGTGACCGCAACAGAGGCGGGCGGGACTCGTCGGAAGCAAAGGTCAGGGCAGCAAACCGGCCGCAATGATCATGCATGGACATCGTCAGGCCGCCGCGGATGCCAAACTCAGCCGCACTCTCCAGAATTTGTTGCTGCGAATTCGGCAGACAGTGCCGAGCGCGATCCACACCCCAATCAAAAGTATCCCAGCCTTGCAGCCCGCGCAGGATGACCGGATCAAGACTGTGGTACCGCTGTTGCAGATAACGTGATGTCCAGGATGAAGGATAGTTTGAGATCAATTGCGGGGCGTCGCCGGGGGCCGACGGGTAAGTGAAATAGGCGAATAGCGGAAAATCGAAGCCGGCTGCGGCGGATGCCATTGCCTCACGGAGATCGGCAGCATCAACACTTGCAGACAGTTGCTCAACGAAGTTCTCAAACACGCGATGCATTTGCGCTTTGCGTAACCTCCGTGATCGCTCGATGCCAGGCAGAGACCTTGTTTTAAACGATCCCGGACGGATACAGCGCGTGCCGAGAACCCCGTTAATCTGTTGAAACCCGTGATATTCTGACGTTGTCTATGAGCCGTGTGCCGCCGAGCCAGGCCGCGACAAGCAAGCGTGCAGGTCGGTCAAGGCTTGTCATGGGTCGCAGATCTGCCTCGTCGCGAAGTTCCAGGTATTCGACCTCGCGATAGCCCGCAGCCAGAATTGCTGCGCGCGCTTCGGCAAGCGTTGGCAGGACGGGCGAGCCGCGGGCAAGCCGCTCAGCCGTCTCGAGCAAGACCGATGATAGCTCGGGGGCAACAGCACGCTCTGCTGGCGAGAGCCGGACATTGCGCGATGATAGTGCAAGACCGTCGGCTTCGCGGACTGTCGGACAAGGAACAATGGTGATTGGAATATCCAGGTCCCGGGCCATACGCCTGACTAGCTGAAGCTGCTGAAAGTCCTTTTCGCCAAAGAAGCCGAAGTCAGCGCTGGTCTGCAGGAAGAGCTTGGCGACGACGGTCGCCACGCCATCAAAATGTCCCGGCCGGAAGGCACCGCACAGGCCCTCGCTGACACCGGACACCGAAACGGTCGTGGCGAAGGCCGCCGGATACATTTCCTCTGCATCCGGCGCATAAAGCAGGTGCGCGCCAAGCGGTGCCAGCTTGGCGGCATCCTCGTCCTCGGTGCTCGGATACGCGGCGAGATCGGCCTGGCTGTTGAATTGCTTCGGGTTGACGAAGAGCGTCACGATCACCCGGTCGGCCTTCTCGAGTGCCGCGCGCACCAGGCTGAGATGGCCCTCATGCAGGACGCCCATCGTTGGCACCACGGCAATCCTCACGCTCTCGCGGCGCCATGCGGCGACAATTTCGCGAAGCTGGGCAACGCTCCTGACAATCGGCACGCTCACGCTGCTTCTCCGCTCTTGGTGGCGTCCGCGTCGGCGGGCTTGCGCGCATCGGCAAACACGTGCTCGGCGGCCGGAAACTGGCGCTCCTTCACTTCCCGCGCATAGGCCGCGATCGCAGCCGCAGCGGCCTCCCCCATTTCAGCATAGCGCTTGACGAATTTGGGCCGGAAGTCGCCGAAGAGGCCCAGCATGTCGTCGACGACGAGAATCTGGCCGTCACAGGCTGCCGAGGCACCGATGCCAATGGTCGGGGTCGCCACCTCCCCGGTGATCCGGCGGGCGAGCGCCTCGGGAACCTTCTCCAGCACGACCGCAAAGGCGCCCGCTTCGCTCACCGCAAGCGCGTCGCGCCTGATGCGCTCGGCATCCCCGCCTCTGCCCTGCACGCGGTAGCCACCGATGGTGTTGATCGCCTGCGGCGTCAAGCCGACATGGGCCATGACCGGCACGCCGCGCGCGGCGAGGAAGCCGATCGTCTCTGCCATCGTTTCGCCGCCTTCGAGCTTGACGGCCGCGCAGCCGGTCTCGGCCATGACGCGCGCGGCATTGCGGAAAGCCTGCTCGGGGCTTTCCTCGAAGGAACCGAACGGCAGGTCGACGACCATCAGCGCCTGCTCGAGGCCACGGCGCACGGCCTGGCCGTGAATGATCATCATCTCCAGCGTCACACCGAGCGTCGAGGGCAGGCCGTGGAGAACCATGCCGACGCTGTCGCCGACCAGCACCACATCGCAATGGGGATCGACAAGCCGGGCGACTGGGGTCGTGTAGGCGGTAAGACAGACGAGCGGCGTCCCACCTTTGCGCGAACGAATATCCGGCGGTGTGACCGCCTTGGTGTCACCAAACGCACTCAATGGACCCTCCTTCCCCAACGTTACCAACCGCGGGTGTCGCGTTTGCCACATTTTTGTGCAAGTGCGAAGAGCTAAAAATGGCCGTGCAGCTGTGCGGTGTTGACGTGCGGACAGGCGCGCTTACACTTAAATCGATTCAGGCGCCCCCGAGCTGGCCAACCACTTTCGCGAACATGGACGATCAGGCAAAAGGACCCAGGAAAGACAGAGCCGCCGTCAAGGCCGACGAAGTCAAAGTGGACCTGATCGCCTTTGTCGTCGCCGTAAACGACAGTGAACCCTGTGTCCTCACCATCGGCCAGGCGGACACCCTGCCCTCCGGACCATTTGCGCTTGAGCACCGATCGCTGCAATCCGGTTTGAGGGGGTGGGTCGAGCAGCAGACCGGCCATCCGCTGGGGTATATTGAGCAACTCTACACCTTTGCGGATCGGGATCGCATCGGCGCCGAGCGCCAGCAGCGCGTCATCTCCATCAGCTATCTCGCATTGACCCGCAAGGAACAGGCAGCTGGCTCGCCCAAGTGCGGCTGGCAGAGCTGGTATGAATATTTTCCATGGGAGGACCACCGCTCCGGCACGCCTCCGGTCGTGCTGGACGTTCTGCGACCGCGCCTGATTGAATGGGCAGACGGCGTCAGCGACGCGGCCACGCGACGTGAACGCTGGCAGCGGGCGACGATAGCCTTCGGCTTCGACGACCGCCTTTGGAACGAGGAACTCACGCTTCAACGCTATGAGTTAGTCTACGAAGCAGGCCTGGTCCAAGAGGCCGGAAGCGGACGGGACGCGACGCTGCCTCCGCTGGTGCCCAGCAAGTCTATGGTCGCCGATCATCGCCGCATCGTGGCGACCGGCATTGCGCGGCTGCGCTCCAAGATCAAATACCGGCCGGTCGTCTTTGAGCTGATGCCGCCGGTCTTCACGCTTTTGCAGCTGCAGCGAACCGTGGAGGCGCTTGCCGGCAGGCTCGTGCGTAAGCCGAACTTTCGCCGGCTGATCGAGCAGCAGGAGCTGGTCGAAGAGACCGGAGAGGCAACCGCGGAGACCGGCGGCCGGCCAGCGAAGCTTTACCGGTTCCGCCACGCCGTTCTCGACGAGAGGGTCATCGCCGGGACAAAATTGCCGCTGGCGCGGGGTTGACATCGCTTATACTCACAGCAAGTATATGCTGGTTATTTTCAACTAGAGTATAAGCTGGAGGGGTCGATGAGCGCCATGCTGCCTGCGACCGCGTTTCTCTACGAGCGCGTCCGACGAGTGATCCCGCCGATCGAATGGCCGGCTTTCGTCGAGGATATCGAGGCGATCCTTGCACTGAAGCGCGAGCGCAACGCCATCATCCTGGCGCACAACTATCAGACCCCCGAGATCTTCCATTGCGTGGCCGACATCGTCGGCGACAGCTTGGCACTGGCCCGCACGGCTGCGACGATCGAGGCGCAAGTCATCGTGCTGGCCGGCGTACATTTCATGGCCGAAACGGCCAAGCTGCTCAATCCGCAAAAGACGGTGCTCATTCCGGACCTGCGGGCAGGCTGTTCGTTGGCGGAATCGATCACGGCAGAAGACGTGCGCTTGATGCGCCAGCGTTATCCCGGCGTGCCGATCATCACTTATGTCAACACGTCGGCCGAAGTGAAAGCCGAGTCGGATATCTGCTGTACATCCGGCAACGCCAAGGCGGTCGTCCAATCCCTTGGCGTTCCCCAGGTGATCATGTTGCCGGACGAATATCTGGCCCAGAATATCGCCGCCCAGACCGATGTGCAGATCATCGCCTGGAAAGGGCATTGCGAGGTGCATGAGCGCTTTACACCGGCCGACATCCGCGAGTTGCGCGAAAGCCATCCCGGCGTGATCGTGCTCGCGCATCCCGAATGCCCGCCCGACGTCGTGGCTGAAGCAGATTTTTCCGGCTCGACCGCTGCCATGTCCGACTATGTCGAAAGGCAAAGGCCGGCACGTGTCATGCTGATGACCGAGTGCTCGATGAGCGACAACGTCGCGTTAGCGCACCCAGAGGTCGAGTTCATCCGGCCCTGCAATTTGTGCCCTCACATGAAGCGGATCACGCTTGCCAACATCCGCATGGCGCTCGAGCAGAACCACCATATCGTAACCATCGAACCCGGGATCGCCGGGCGCGCGCGGCTTGCGGTCGAACGGATGCTGGCAATTTGAGCGCCGATGTCCGCAGCTTCTTCGGGCGGCCCATCATCATCGGCGGCGGCATCGCCGGACTGATGACCGCGCTTCAACTGGCGCCGGAGCCGGTGCTGCTTCTGTCCAGGACGCTGCTGGGAGCTGACAATTCGAGCACGTGGGCACAGGGTGGTCTGGCTGCAAGTTTCGGCGAAGACGACGATCCGGCACTGCACCTGGCCGATACGCTTGCCGCCGGGGATGGTCTCTGCGACAGAGACGTGGCGAGCCGCATCCTCCAAGCCGCGCCCAAGGCGATAGAGGGGCTTGCGGGCTTTGGGGTTCCCTTCGACCGTACGCCGAAAGGATCACTGTGCCTCGGATTGGAGGCCGCACACAGCCGACGTCGCATCGTTCATGCGCATGGTGACGGCACCGGGCGTGAGATCATGCGTGCCCTGATCGCGGCTGTGCGTTCCACTCCCTCGATTGTTGTCGTGGAGGGCGTGGAAGCGCGCCGGCTGGCGGTGCGAGAGAATGCGATCCGAGGCGTCTGGGCGAGCGGTTCGATAGGACCTGTCTTCTTCGGCTCACGGCGGGTCGTCCTCGCCACCGGTGGGATCGGGGGACTGTTTCTCGACACCACGAATCCTTCGGGCAGTTGTGGACAGGGCCTGGCGCTTGCGGCCCGCGCTGGAGCTGTCCTTGCCGACCTCGAGTTCATCCAGTTCCACCCGACCGCGCTTGACGGCCCGGAACGCCCTATGGTGCTGCTCAGCGAGGCCGTCCGCGGCGAAGGTGCTGCCCTGATCGACGAAACCGGCCAAGCTTTTCTCCAGAGCGTGCCAGGGGCGGAACTCGCGCCTCGTGATGTCTTGGCGCGCGCCGTCTGGAACCATCTTGCCAACGGCCACCGTGTTTTTCTCGACGCGCGGCAACGGCCTGGCCCGGAATTTGCTCGACAGTTCCCGACAATCGCATCAGCCTGTCGTGGAGCGGGCATCAATCCCGCGCGCGATCTCATCCCCATTCGTCCGGCCCAACACTATCACATGGGTGGCGTTGCCGTGGACGGCTCCGGTAGGACGTCCGTCAAGGGGCTGTGGGCCTGCGGCGAAGTCGCTTCGACAGGACTGCATGGCGCCAACAGGCTCGCCAGCAATTCCTTGACCGAGGCCGTCGTGTGCGCGCGCTGGGTCGCTGAAAGTGTCGCCGGAACGCCTGCTCGCAGAACAAGGCCTGCGGTTGCCGACGTTTACCCATCGCCCGCTCCGATACCCGTGCGTGTTTTCCTGTCGCGTGCACTGGGCATCGTCCGGGATGGTGAAGGTCTGAAAGCAGCCGCACGTGCCTTATTGCCGCTCGCCGAAAGCCTGGACGCGGCCTCGGATGCGGCGGCTGTCGGGCTAATGATCGCGGTTGCC
This sequence comes from Mesorhizobium sp. M0410, assembly GCF_040321435.1. NCBI lineage: Bacteria > Pseudomonadati > Pseudomonadota > Alphaproteobacteria > Hyphomicrobiales > Phyllobacteriaceae > Mesorhizobium > Mesorhizobium sp. M0410. Next base: position 78,817 of record NZ_JAMYRN010000018.1, on the reverse strand, counting down.
GCCTTGTTGCGCCAAGAAAGCCGCGGCGCTCATTACCGGACAGATTTTCCTCATCATGCGACTGTCGCCCGACGGTCCGAAATCACCCTCGAAGCCGCCTTGGCCGCTGCGCGGGAACTCGGAAACTCGCCAAGCCTCGAAGGGGCAAAGTGATGACGCTCTCACCGCTTCCCACGGTCATGCTTGAGCCGCTTGTAAGGGCAGCTCTTCTTGAAGACCTTGGCAGAGCCGGCGACTTGACCACGGAGGCCATCGTGCCGAAGGCACACCAAGCGGGAACCGTGCTGGCGGCGCGCCAGTCCGGAGTTGTCGCCGGCCTCGATCTGGCGATGCTCGCTTTCCGCTTGATTGATCCTGATGTCGAAATCTCGGTGGAGCGGGCAGACGGCTGCAATGTCATGGATGGAGAGGTCATTGCAACGGTGAGTGGTCCGGCCCGGGCCATTCTCACAGCCGAACGGACGGCGCTCAATTTTCTCTGTCATCTGAGCGGCATCGCTACAGCAACGGCATCGATCGTCGCTGCGGTTCGTGGATATGGCGCGAAGATCGTCTGCACGCGCAAGACGACGCCCGGATTGCGGGCAGTCGAAAAATATGCCGTGCGCGCGGGTGGCGGATCCAATCACCGCTTCGGCCTCGACGACGCAATTCTGATCAAGGACAACCACATCGCCATCGCAGGCGGCGTTCGCCCGGCGCTCGAGCGAGCACGAAGACGGGCCGGTCATCTCGTCAAGATCGAAGTCGAGGTCGATACGCTGGCCCAGTTGGAGGAGGTACTTGGCTTCGCTCCCGATGCGGTTCTGCTCGACAACATGTCCCTCGCCGATCTTCGCCGCGCCGTCGCAATCGTTGGCGGCCGTGCTATCACCGAGGCTTCTGGCGGGATCGCATCCGATACAGCGCGAGCGATTGCCGCGACCGGCGTTGATCTGATTTCAGTCGGCCGACTGACCCACAGCGCGCCGATCCTGGATATCGGCCTCGACTATTGGGGCCCATGATTGCCTGAGGGACGAACAGGATCGAGTCAACTGTCCTTCCGATCGTCATCAATCAGACAGCAAAGCAAGGCAGAACCGGAGGAACAGCATGGACATGCAAACAGCCAGTCCAACGCAGACATCGCCACAGGCTCAATCCCCTGACCCTGGAGCGTGGACCCTGGAGAAGGCTCGGGCACTTCACGATGCCCCCTTCAACAATCTCCTCTTCCTCGCGCAAACCGTGCACCGCCAGAATTTCGATCCAAACAAGGTCCAGCTCAGCCGGCTGCTCAGCATCAAGACGGGCGGATGCCCGGAGGATTGCGGCTATTGCAGCCAGTCGGCGCATCACGAGACCGGCCTGAAGGCGTCGAAGCTGATGGAGGTCCGGCACGTCGTCGCCGAAGCGAAGAAAGCGCGTGACGCCGGCGCCACCCGCTATTGCATGGGCGCGGCCTGGCGAAACCCCAAGGCGCGCGACATGGATGCGGTGGTGGCGATGGTCGAAGGCGTCAAGGCGCTGGGCATGGAGACCTGCATGACGCTCGGCATGCTCGATCTTGAGCAAGCCGCTCGACTGAAGCAGGCTGGTCTCGACTTTTACAACCACAACATCGATACGTCGGAACGCTACTATAGCGAGATCATCAGCACGCGCAGCTTTGCCGAGCGGCTCGAGACGCTCGAGCACGTTCGCCAATCCGGCATCAAGGTCTGCTGCGGCGGCATTGTCGGCATGGGCGAGGAGCCGGTGGACCGGATCGGCATGCTGGTGACGCTGGCCAACCTGCCGGAACATCCGCAAAGCGTTCCGATCAACATGCTGATCCCGATCCCCGGCACCCCGCTTGCCGACGCCAAGCCCATCGAGCCGATCGAATTCGTGCGCGTGATCGCGCTGGCGCGCATCATGATGCCCAAATCGCATATCCGTCTCTCCGCCGGCCGTACGGCCATGACCGACGAGATGCAGGCGCTGTGCTTTTTTGCCGGCGCCAACTCGATCTTCGTCGGCGACACGCTGCTGACGGCGGACAATCCCGGTGAGGACAAGGATACCCTGCTGTTCCGGCGCCTTGGCATCGAGCCGATGGAACTCGAGGCGCAATGAACGGGGCACCGCTTGCCCCCTATGAGGCGACCTTGCAGGGACTGGCGCGCAAGGACCGGCTGCGGACGCTGAAGCCGCGCGCCGGGCTCGACTTCTCGTCGAACGACTATCTCGGGCTTGCCGCCTCCAAAAGACTTGGCGAAGCGGTTGCGGCGGCGATTGCGCGTGGCACGCCGGTTGGCGCCACCGGGTCGCGGCTGTTGCGCGGCAATGCGCCGGAACACGAGCAGCTCGAGGCAGACGCGGCGGCATTCTTTGGAGCCGACCGCGCGCTGTTCTTCGGCAGCGGCTACATCGCCAACTTCGCTCTGCTGACGGCGCTGCCGCAGAAGGGCGACCTTTTGATCCTCGATGAGCTCGCCCATGCCAGCATGCATGAGGGGGCACAGGCCGGACGTGCCGAGTTCAAGCTGGCCGCGCACAACGACGTCGATGCTGTCGAGGACGCGATCAAGCGTTGGCGCGCCGAAGGCGGCATGGGATGCGTCTGGATCGCGGTGGAAAGCCTTTACAGCATGGATGGCGATTGCGCGCCTTTGGAGAGCCTGGCCGCGCTTGCCGATCGGCACGACGCATTCATCGTCATTGACGAGGCGCATGCGACCGGCGTCTGGGGACCGGACGGCCGGGGGCTGGCCGCCGCTTTCGAGGGCCGCGACAACATCGTCGCGCTCCACACCTGCGGCAAGGCGCTCGGCGCATCTGGTGGGCTCGTGACCGGGCCGAGGACACTGTGCCAGTATCTGATCAACCGTTGCCGGCCATTCATCTACGCCACCGCGCCATCGCCGCTGATGGCGGTCGCGGCGCGCGAAGCGCTCGCAATGCTCGCCGACGAGCCTATGCGGCGTTTTCAGCTGCATGAACGCGTCGCCCTCGCAGGCCGCCAATTGGTCGATCGCTGCGGCGTGATACCAAGTGGCTCTCAGATCCAGCCCTTGGTGATCGGCGATCTCAGGCGCACCATGGCAGTGGCGGCGCGCCTGCAGGCCTGCGGCTTCGACATACGCGGCATTCGTCCGCCGACCGTGCCCGAGGGCACGTCGCGGCTGCGCATCTCACTGACGCTCAATATCGGCGAAGCCGACATTTCCGCCATGGTCGAGGCGCTCGTCGAGGTGTTGGCTCAGACATGATCGGAGGCGACATGACCAAGCGCATCGTCATCACCGGAACAGACACCGGAATTGGCAAGACGGTGTTTTCGGCCGGGCTTGCCGGCCTGCTTGACGGTTTCTACTGGAAGCCGGTGCAATCGGGCATCGACGGCGAGACCGACAGCGAGGCGGTTGCACGGCTTGCCGGGCTGCCGTCGGGGCGCGTGCTGCCGGAAGCCTACCGCTTGAAGAGCCCGCTTTCGCCGCATCGTTCGGCCGAAATCGACGACGTTTCGATCGAGGCTGCCGATCTTTCGTTTCCGGTCCTGCCGACACCGCTCGTCATCGAAGGCGCCGGCGGGCTGATGGTGCCGCTGAACCGCCGGACAAGGTTCATCGACATATTCGAGCAATGGCAGTTGCCGGTCATTCTGTGCGCCCGCACCGCGCTCGGAACAATCAATCACACCCTGCTGTCGATCGAGGCCCTGCGGGCGCGCGCTATCCCGCTGGCTGGCATCGCCTTCATCGGCGACGAGATGACCGATACGCAACGGACGATCGTGGAATTCGGCGACGTGCCGCAACTCGGCAGGCTGCCGCACCTCGATCCGCTGACGGACAAAACGCTGAGACAAGCGATGATTGCCGGCTTCGACCTCGCTTTGATTGCCGGAGGCGGATGATGCCGCAATCCCGTGTGTGGCATCCCTTCACCCAGCACGCGCTCGAGCCGGCGATCCCTGAAATCGTCCTGACTGAAGGCGCGTATCTCCACAAAGCCAATGGCGCGCGCGTTCTGGACGCCATTTCCTCCTGGTGGGTCGTCACGCATGGCCACCGCCATCCCCGCATTATAAAGGCAATCGAGACGACCGCCTCGAGCCTCGACCAGATCATCTTCGCAGGTTTCACGCACGAGCCTGCCGAATGCTTGGCCGAGGCGCTCATCGGCCTCGCTCCTCCCGGCCTCGACCGGGTGTTCTATTCCGACAGCGGCTCCACCTCCGTCGAAGTCGCGCTGAAGATGGCGCTCGGCTATTTCCGCAACATCGGCGCGCCGCGCTCGCGCATCGTCGTCATGGAGCACAGCTATCATGGCGACACGATCGGCACGATGAGCGTCGGTGCCCGTGGCGTGTTCAACGCCGCCTACGAGCCTTTGCTGTTCGAGGTCGACACTATCCCCTTCCCGGCCGCCGGGCGCGAGCAGGAAACGCTGGATCGGTTCGAGGCTGTCTCCCGCGACCGGCGCGCGGCCGCGCTGATCGTCGAGCCGCTCGTGCTTGGCGCCGGCGGCATGCTGATGTATCCGGCCTGGGTTCTTGCCGAATTGAAGAAGATCGCCGAGGCCTCCGGCACGCTGCTGATCGCCGACGAGGTGATGACCGGCTGGGGACGCACCGGAACGATGTTCGCCTGCGAGCAGGCATCCATCTCACCGGACATATTGTGCACGTCGAAGGGCTTGACCGGCGGAGCCATCCCGCTGGCCGCCACGCTTGCCACTGACGCCATCTTCCAGGCTCACTATTCGGCGGATCGCAAGAAGACGTTTTTCCATTCGAGTTCCTACACAGCCAATCCGATTGCCTGCGCGGCAGCACTCGCCAATGTCGAGATCTGGCGTGACGAGCCGGTGGTCGAGCGGATCGCGGCCTTGAGCAAGAGACAGGCCGCCGGGTTTCGACGCTTTCGCGACAATGCCAACTTCACCGACAGCCGCGCGATCGGCACGATCCTGGCTCTCGACCTGCGCGCCGGCTCTGCCGGCTATCTGGCCGAGATCGGACCTAAGCTGCGGGCCTTTTTCCTCGAGCGCGGCCTGCTCGTGCGCCCGCTCGGCAATGTCCTCTACCTTCTGCCGCCCTATTGCATCACCGGCGAGGAACTGGACGGGCTCTATGACGCCATCGAGGAGGCCGGCGAACGCTTCGGTTCGAAGCCATGACCAGGTCGTCGCGCATTCTCGGGTTTGGCCATCATGCGCCTGGGCGCAAAGTGGAGAATGCCGAGATCGAGAACAATCTCGGGCTCGAACCTGGCTGGATCGAGCGGCGTACTGGAATCCGGTCGCGCTTCTGGGCAACGGACGAAGACACGCTGTCTGGCCTTGCTGCGCAGGCCGGCGCCATGGCGCTGGCCAGCGCCGGCATTGCGCGCCACGACATCGGTCTGCTGCTGCTTGCCACCTCGACGCCCGATCACCTCCTGCCGCCCAGCGCGCCCCTGGTCGCACATCGGCTGGGGCTCGGCCGCGCCGGCGCTGTCGATCTGACCGGCGCCTGCGCCGGCTTCATCTATGCGCTGATGTTTGCGGACGGATTTACCCGGCTGCACGGCAAAGCGAGCCTTGTTATCGCCGCCAATATCCTCAGCCGCCGCATCAATCCCTCTGAGCGCGCCAGCGCCGTGCTGTTTGCCGATGCCGCCGGCGCCGTCGTGATCGGTCCGTGCGAGGATACTGGTCGGGGGATTCTCGGTGCCTCCGTTGATTCGGACGGCTCGCGATACGGCCTGATCCAGATTCCCGCAGGAGGAAGCAACATCCCGTTCCACGGTGACCTCGACCTCGCGCAAACCCGAATGACGATGACCGACGGCCGCGAAGTGTTCGCAAAGGCCGTCGAGATGATGACCGATTGCTCGATAAGCGCGCTAGCCGCTGCCGGAGTGCGACCACAGGATGTCGACCGGTTCGTGCCGCATCAGGCCAATGCTCGCATTTTCGATGCTGTCGGGAGTAACCTCGGCATAGCGGATCAAGCAATTGTCAAGACGATTGCCGAATACGGCAACTCTTCGGCCGCGACGATCCCGCTCTCACTGTCGCTCGCCAATCAAGCGGAGCCGTTTCGGCCGGGCAAGAAAATACTCCTGGCGGCGGCAGGTGCGGGACTCAGCGGCGGGGCGCTCGTCGTCGGGATTTAGCCCAGCGAAGCTGCTCAACATCAGGACTGACTTTGTGAGATGAATAGGACAAGGGCACCATGCGAAAAATAGTCGCCGGCAAGCTGCACGGCATCCACGTCACCGAAGCAAACCTCAACTACCACGGTTCGATAACGCTCGACCCTGACCACTGCGAAGAAGCCGGGATCCTGCCAATGGATTCATGGGAGACATGGAGCAAGACTTCCGGCGGGAATCTCGATCTATGTCATCCTCGGCGAGCGCGGCTCTCGATGCTGCATCCTCAACGGCGCGGCCGCCCGGACCTGCCAGCCCACTCCATCCATCTGGACGAAGCGCGCATTCCTCTCTGAAGCCGCGGATCGTTACATTCGTCATCAACAATGTCGTCGGCTTTCTGACCGATGGCAATGCGCTGACGCGGACGCCGTTGACGATTAGATCGGCAGGGGCGCTTCAGCAGAACTTTCGCCGGTTGATGGAGCAGCAGGAACTGGTGGCGGAGACCGGCGAAAGTGCATTTGATACCGGCGGTCGGCCGGCGAAGCTTTATCGCTTCCGCCACCATGTCCTCGACGAAACGGAGGTCGCCCGGACAAAATTGCCGCTGGCGCGGGCTTGACATCCTTTATACTCAACGTAGAAATATCCCTTATAATCAATTCGATTATAACGAGAAATTCATTCGCACCGTCCGAACCCGCGGTCTCGCTCGGGAAGCCCGTATGAGTGGATCGAAGTGATCTTGGAAATGAAACGCCCGAGGACGGGCTTTCAACCTTTGTCGTGAAGGAGGTGCCGCGCGCCTGGGCCAATGCCTTGCGGCAACGGTGAAGGATGTGTACCGCCAGTAAACGCGTGCGTCAAAGTCGATATCGAATGTACAGTTCGTCTAAACGTGCGATACGTTCGATTTGTGCAAGTAACACTTGGAAAAGTGTTTGCATAAAAGAAACGTCTAATTAAATAAAGCAGGCAAGCTAAACTTAAACTTGCACGAATGAGCGTGGGGCGCCCTGTTCCAGGGCGCCTTTTTTAAGGATTATCATTAGACTCTCTCCCGGGGGAATTGTGGGTGAAGAAACAACGCATCGTCCTGGTGGCAGCTGTTTTGGCGTCTGCCTTTGGCTTTTTTTTGCTGATCCTGATCCTGCAGATGGTCAGTTTTTTGGTTGACTAGGCACGCGCAAGCGGGATGGATCGCGCAGAGACACGCGGAAGTTTTTTTCGCCAGTGAAACCCCGACGACCTGATGGGGAGTCGCGCCAGCAGGGTGGGAGCCACGTCCAGTGCCAACGACCATGCGAGATGCCGATTGTTGGCGCGTCTGTCAGTTCGCGCGGCCATATTCATTCTGGTGCCGATCTGTTGCCTTTTCTGCTTTTCCCATGCGTTTTAGGCCGAGCCAATTTGTGAAGCGGGCGGTCAATGGATCTGCGCCTCGCGATTGCCTGCCGTTGCCTGATTGATCTGGGCAGGATAATCCGAGAGCGAACGCTGCAACCGCGGTTCGAATTGCGCGAAGTTGAACCGGACTTCATCCACGGTCAGGAACTGGTGGGTTGCGCCGGGAAAGCCGGCGACCATCACAAGGTGGCCTTCCTTGACGCCTTCACAGGCTATGGGTAGCCAACTCTTCGGCCGGTAAGGCACATTGTCGCGCGCATATGGCCGGGAGGAACCATCAGGAGCGACATAGGCGCGATAATAGCCGAATTGGCCCGTGTGGCGCAGCCACATCCAGTTGTCCGTTTGGCCGCCGAAGTTGCCGATGCCGAGCGCGGGCGCATAGACGAGGCGCACGTCCTCAATTTCGAGCTTCTGGAGGAGATAGTAGGAGACGCCGCCATACGTCGCAACGGCGATTGGGCTGTCCTTCACATGCGGCGATCAGGGCCTTTTTGTTCGTGGCGAGCCGCTCATAGCGGGCAAACCCGTTCAGCTTGTCCGAGACGCTCTTGAGCATTTCGGCGGTCACATCCCGCATGTCCTCGATCACATAGATGCGGCTGCCTGGCGCCGCGGGCAATTCTTCACCCAGGGCTCTTCGCCAGAAAGCCGTCTGTGAGATAGTCCTGGCCCTCCTTGCTGTGGTATTGGATGGATTCTAACACGCAATGATGATTGGTTGCGACCAGCCCTTGTGGACTGACGAACGAGGCGGAGCATCCGCCCAGTGATACGATCGCGTTGAGCGGGTCAGCGTCTAGACGGCCCAGCTGGGCGGGATCGATCTGGAGCCCATCCGCGCGCATGGCCGCGCACACTTCCGCAGTCTGGCCCGGCATCCACATACCTTCGTGCGCCGATGTAGCCGTGACCGTCCAGAGCAAGGCGATGGCAGTTGCTTTGGCCAAACATTTCAAATTCGAGTTCGTGCTGACTGTCGCTCTCATCTTGCCTCCTGTTCTCCGCAGATTGGATTGGTGACTATCGGGATGGCCGGAGTCCTGGCGCCCGCGCGGCGGCCACACCGTAAAGACCGAGTGGACGGTTAACGCAGGAATCCTGATGGCGCTCACCTCTCATTATATCGGTCGCGCGCAACGTTTGCGGATCATTCGCTGCACCAATCGTGCCAAATGAATAAAGCCTTCAGTTGCAAATGGTGAGCCGCCCCATCCATGTCCGATCTCCGACGTCGTTCACGTAAAAGGCTCGGTGCTTCCACGCTCGTTTGCTCTTCGCCCGTCCCTCTTCCGTCTTGACTAGCAGGAGCCTACGGCCTATCTCACTGCCGCGTTAGCACTCGCTTCTGGTGAGTGCTAAACACGCTCCGGCAACGGAGAACCGTTCAACATCCGCACCAGGGAAATCCAAAAATGGCAAAGTCGAATTTCCGGCCGCTGCATGACCGCGTGGTCGTTCGTCGGGTCGAATCCGAATCCAAGACCGCGGGCGGGATCATCATCCCCGATACGGCTAAGGAAAAGCCGCAGGAAGGCGAGATCATCGCCGTCGGTTCCGGCGCCCGTGACGAGGTCGGCAAGCTCGTCCCGCTGGACGTCAAGGCCGGCGACCGCATCCTGTTCGGCAAGTGGTCGGGCACCGAAGTCAAGCTCAACGGCGAAGACCTTCTGATCATGAAGGAAGCGGACATCATGGGCGTCATCGGCTGACACGCCGCCGCCTTTCATCCGCACCATCCAATCTGAATTTCGGGCGAAATGCCCAGGAGTAAAAAATGGCTGCCAAAGACGTAAAATTCTCCCGCGACGCTCGTGAGCGCATGCTGCGCGGCGTCAACATCCTCGCCGACGCGGTGAAGGTCACGCTCGGCCCCAAGGGCCGCAACGTCGTCATCGACAAGTCGTTCGGCGCACCGCGCATCACCAAGGACGGCGTCACCGTCGCCAAGGAAATCGAGCTTGAGGACAAGTTCGAAAACATGGGCGCGCAGATGGTCCGCGAAGTTGCTTCGAAGACCAACGACATCGCCGGCGACGGCACCACCACCGCGACCGTTCTGGCACAGTCGATCGTCCAGGAAGGCCACAAGTCGGTTGCCGCCGGCATGAACCCGATGGACCTCAAGCGCGGCATCGACCTCGCCGTCGCCGACGTCGTCGCGACGCTGATCAAGAACGCCAAGAAGATCAAGACCTCGGAAGAGGTTGCCCAGGTCGGCACCATCGCCGGCAATGGCGACGTGTCGGTCGGCTCGATGATCGCGGAAGCGATGCAGAAGGTCGGCAATGAGGGCGTCATCACCGTCGAGGAAGCAAAGACCGCCGAGACCGAGCTTGAAGTCGTTGAAGGCATGCAGTTCGACCGCGGCTATCTCTCGCCCTACTTCGTCACCAACGCCGAGAAGATGGTTGCGGATCTGGAAGACGCCTACATTCTTCTCCACGAGAAGAAGCTCTCCAACCTGCAGGCCATGCTGCCGATCCTCGAGGCCGTCGTGCAGACCTCGAAGCCGCTGGTCATCATCTCGGAAGATGTCGAAGGCGAGGCCCTGGCCACGCTGGTCGTCAACAAGCTGCGCGGTGGCCTGAAAATCGCCGCCGTCAAGGCGCCGGGCTTCGGTGATCGCCGCAAGGCCATGCTGGAAGACATCGCCATCCTCACCGGTGGCCAGGTCATTTCCGAAGACCTCGGCATCAAGCTCGAGAATGTCGGCCTGAACATGCTCGGCCGCGCCAAGAAGGTGTCGATCTCCAAGGAGAACACCACCATCGTCGACGGCGCCGGCAAGAAGGAAGAAATCCAGGGCCGCGTCGCCCAGATCAAGCAGCAGATCGAGGAGACCACCTCGGACTACGACAAGGAGAAGCTGCAGGAACGTCTCGCCAAGCTGGCGGGCGGCGTTGCCGTCATCCGCGTCGGCGGTGCGACCGAAGTGGAAGTCAAGGAAAAGAAGGACCGCGTCGATGACGCCCTCAACGCGACCCGCGCGGCCGTCGAAGAAGGCATCGTTCCCGGCGGCGGCGTCGCCCTGCTGCGCGCTTCGCTGGCCATCACCGTCACCGGCGCTAACTCCGACCAGACCGCGGGCATCGCAATCGTGCGTCGCGCGCTGCAGGCTCCGGCCCGCCAGATCGCGGCCAACGCCGGTGCGGAAGCATCGATCGTTGCCGGCAAGATCCTTGAGAACAAGGGCGCGACGTTCGGCTACAACGCCCAGACCGGCGAATATGGCGACATGATCGCCATGGGTATCGTCGATCCGGTCAAGGTTGTGCGCACGGCTCTGCAGGACGCGGCCTCGGTCGCCGGCCTGCTGGTCACCACCGAAGCTATGATCGCCGAGGCTCCGAAGAAGGAGTCGGCTGGCGGCGGCATGCCTGGCGGCATGGGCGGCGGTGGCATGGGCGGCATGGGCGGTATGGATTTCTAATCCAGCCCCCTATCAACCTACAGCGGAAAGGGCGGCAGCAATGCCGCCCTTTTTTGTGTGCCGAGCATGATCGACAGCTTGGAGGTGCAAGTCCTCTACCCAGCTGATGGCGGCGAAGCGCAACGGCGTCGTCGTGAGACGGGTCTGGCCGTGTCCTTTCGTTCAGCCGCTGGTCGAAACTCACGATGATCGTGCTGCCTTCCGCCGTGCCGTGGATCTTTACAGGGCTGCGAGAAGGCCTTGCCAACGGCTGGCAGACCCTGGTTGCGGTAGAACTCATCGCATCGTTCGAAGGGCTCCGATTACCTGATGGCCTATGGTCGTCAGCTCTTTCAATTTGAACTCGTTCTTTCGGCCATGATCGTGGTCGGCCTGACCGGATTGGTGATCCACGGCCTGCTCACGCTTGCCTAAAACCATCTGCAACGCTGGCGTCCGGAGACCCCACGATCAGCCTGATCACGATTGCAGGTCGGGATAGGCTGTCGCACGGCGCTTCCATCGCACCGCCGGACTTCCGCTTCATCGGCCGACATCTGCGGCCGCTTGCGGTGTCGATGGCGCTGCTCGCGATTTGGGAGTTGCTCGCCCATGCCGGCGCTGCTGACCCACGTTTTCTACCGCGGCTGTGAGAGGTGGCGGCCCGCGGCATGGCAGAGTTCAGCCGAGGTGGCCTCGGCTCCAATCTTCTGGCGAGCCTGGAACGTGACCTGATCGGTTTCGTGTGTGGCAGTGTGGCGGAATCGCGCTTGGTCCGGCGATCGGATTTTCCCGCCTTATCGAACGCCTGAGAGGCTCGTGGTCGCGGTTGTGTTACCGCTATTACGTGACCTGATCACGTTGACGATGCCAGCACCTTCATTGGCCACTTTCTGGACCATGTACGTCACATCAGGCTCCCCCGCCCGATCGACACGAGCCGGCTCTGTAACCACGCCGCCGTCATATAGCGGTTCCACGACGGCACTGGCGGCAGTCGTCTTCTCAGCGGCTACTGGTGGACGTTTCAGCAGCCAACGAATCCGATGGTGGCGAGGACAGGCAGACCAAGCACCGCGTAGAAGCCGTACTCCGCTGGAGTTCGCCTCGGAAGTGGAGCGACAAGGGCCTGATTTGTCTTGCCATGCCGACATTGTCAGCACGCTTTTCGAAGCCTCTGAATTCCTTAGTGTCCATCCCAGCTCGACCTCCGACCATCCCCATTTCCGGCTGCCCGCGGCACGGCAGCCCTTGGCCTCTAGCTGCGCTCGAGCGGATCAGCGTGCCGTCCGCCTCCTCTGGCTGATCAAAATGTCTGCACCCATTTGGCAATGGCCGCTTCGCGCAAAAGTTTTCCCCCGTGAGCCGACTTTCCGAATTGGCTTAACTTCCAAATCTGTGGCTTTGCCTGCATTGCGGAGCGCGGAGTTCCGACCACTCGCCCAAGGGTATGCCATGGCGTTTCGTCTCTTTGTTCCGATCCTTGCCGGTGCAACGCTGCGCGAGCGGCTGCTCGCCTGCATCGGGGCCATGATCGGCATCGCATTGACTGGCGTGATCAGTGCGCTGGCGAACGGGTCTGGCCCACATGTCGCACTGCTGGTTGCTCCAATGGGAGCATCGGCCGTGCTGCTCTTTGCCGTGCCTTCAAGCCCGCTGGCGCAACCTTGGTCGATTATCGGTGGCAATACGATTTCGGCGCTGGTCGGGGTGATCGTGGCGCATTTCGTGCATGAACCCGTCCTTGCTACCGGCATTGCGGTGGCGCTGGCGATCGCCGCCATGTCGTTCACGCGCTGCCTGCATCCGCCGGGTGGCGCCGCCGCCTTAACTGCGGTGTTCGGCGGACCGGCCGTCTTCAGCTCGGGCTTGCTGTTTCCCTTCGTTCCGGTAGCGCTGAACTCGATCGTGCTGGTCGCACTCGGCTACGGCATCCATAAACTGTCGCGGCGCAACTATCCGCATGTGGCGGCTCCCGCCCTTAAAAGCGCGCATGGAACCATCGATCCGCCGGCGGGAGCGGGTCGGCTTCCAGCCCGAGGATATCGATGCCGCGCTCGGCGCGCTGGAGGAAACCTTCGATATCGACCGCAACGATCTTGAGCGTCTGCTACGGCAGGTCGAGTTGCAGGCGATGGTGCGCTCCCACCGGACCCTGCTGTGCGAGGACATCATGTCGCGCGATGTGATTTCGGTCGATGAACATGCGCCTGCCGACCAGGCGCGTCACTTGCTGCTCGATCACAACATCCGGACGCTGCCGGTGACCGACGCCGAGGGCGGGCTGGTCGGTGTAGTTGGCCTGCGCGAGCTGACGAAGGCGACCGACGCGGTGAGGGCTGTGATGTCGAAGGCTGGCACCGCCTCTCCCGATACGCCGGCCATGAGCCTGCTGCCGGTGCTCACCGACGGCCGCAGCCATGCCGTGGTCATCGTCGATGCCGAGCGACGCATTATTGGGCTGATCACCCAGACCGACCTGTTGGCAGCGGCAGCGCGCGTGCACATGGCGGACACAACGCTGGCAGCGGCATAAAATAGGGATCCGGACTTGCTCAATCCGGGAACCCGATGGGGCGCCAATAGGATACCAGTATGGCGGCCGCCCGACGCTCTCCGGCATCTCCTTCGAGGCGAGCAATGCATCGCCGTCTAGGCAAGGCGAATGCTCCGGACTTCCCAGCCTTTCTTGCCTTGCCCGCCTTCGACAAACACCTTCTGTCCCGCCACCAGCACGCTGAGCCCTGAGCGCGTCAGGGCGCTGGCATGAACGAAGACGTCCTTCTCACCGTTGTCAGGAGCAATGAAGCCGAAGCCCTTTTCGGGTTTGTACCACTTGACCGTGCCCCCGCTCTCCAGCTGCGCACCGGTTTCAACGAAGGTCCCTCCAGCGACGCGCGTATGTGACGGAGTTTTCGCGCGGTGATCGCCGATCTCCAGCACCTGCGCGACTTGATGACCTTTTGGACTTTTTTCGACCGTGATCTTGAGAGGCGTTCCCGCGGCAACATCCCGGCTTCCGGCCGCCTCTAACACTCGCACGTGCAGATAGGCCTCCGTGCCGTCCGACAGTTTGACGAAGCCAAAACCCTTGCTGACTGTGAACCACAATACCTCCGCATCGACAGGATCTGCCGTCACGGGCGGCGGGCGCTGAAAATAGCTTGGCTCGGAAGTCCGTTCCGAAAAGGAAACGGGGTCATCGTCATAGCGATGCCGGCGTGGCTCGCGATGGTCTCGATATTTGCCCATGATCATCTCGACTGGCATGGATGGCGCACTGCGCTACCGTCAAGATAATCTCAATCGGGCGACGCGTTTATGTCAAAAAGGCCGTGAAGGCCGCAGCTGTGCCCGGCCTATCGGCCGAACCCTTTGAAACTAGATTCATTTCCCCTGAAACAATAGTGCCGGCGAGTCGATTTACTGACTCGCATAGGTTGTGTTGGAGTGCGAGTGCGATGATGCTGGCGCGGGCGCACTGGAAGGGCTTTATCAGGCATTGCGGAAAGCCTGCTCCGGGTTTCTTCAAAAGGAACCGAACGGCGGGTCGACGACCATTTGCGCCGGCTCCAGGCCACGGCGCAGGTCTGACCGTGCATGATCATCATCTCCAGCGTCACGCCCAGCGTCGACGCCAAGCCGTGGAGAACTATGCCGCGCTGTCGCCGACGAGAACAACGTCGCAATGTCGATCGACGAGCTTTGAATCGGCGCACTCAATGGGCCTCCTTCCCCAAGCACGGATGTCGCGTTGGCACTTTTTATGCAGCTGCGAAGAGCTAAAATCGCCACGACGGGTGGTGTTGACGCGCCGACAATTATCAGACAAAAACGGAATTCAATCGGTTCAGCCGCCTACGCGGCAGGGCTCTGCTCAACGACGTCGGGGACCATGGACGATCGCGCAAAAGGGATTAGGAAAGGCGGAGCTGGAGGCAAGGCCAACGAGGTCAATGCGGACTTGATCGCCGTTGTGGTCGCCATGGACAGCAGCGCCCCCTGCGTTCTGACCATCCCGCAGGCAAACGCCCTGCCCTCCGGCCCGTTCGAGCTTGCTCACCGTTCGCTGCAGTCGGGCCTCAGGGGATGGGTGGAACAACAGACCGGCCAGCCGCTCGGCTATATCGAACAGCTCTACACCTTCGCCGATCGCGACAGGGTTGGCGCTGACGACCGCGTGGTCTCTATCAGCTATCTGGCGCTCACCCACCAAGACGAAGCTGGCGACCCGGCCGGGCGACACTGGGGAAGCTGGTACGACTATTTCCCGTGGGAGGATCACCGCTCCGGCACACCGGCGGTCGTGTTGGACGAATTGCGGCCGCGCCTGATGGAATGGGCGGATGGCACTGACGACGGTACGACACGCCTCGACCGACGACGGCGGGCGGCGATCGCCTTCGGCTTTGACGACCGCCATTGGAACGAGGAACTTGCGCTTCAACGTTATGAGCTGCTCTACGAAGCCGCCCTGGTGGAGGAAGCAATACGCGCCGGACATTCCGCTGCGCCCACCTCGGTGTCGGGCAGATCGATGATCGCCGATCATCGTCGCATCCTGGCGACCGGCATTGCGCGGCTGCGCTCCAAGATCAAATACCGGCCGGTCGTATTCGAACTGATGCCGCCGGTCTTCACGCTTTTGCAGCTGCAGCGCACCGTGGAGGCGCTTGCCGGCAGGCTCGTACGTAAGCCGAACTTTCGCCGGCTAATCGAGCAGCAGGAGCTGGTCGAGGAAACCGGTGAGACAACCGCGGAAACCGGCGGCCGGCCGGCGCAACTTTATCGCTTCCGTCACGCCGTTCTCGACGAGAGGGTGATAGCCGGAACAAAATTGCCGCTGTCGCGGGCTTGACCCGCCTTGCGCCAGCAGCCCTGACGATGTCGCGGACGGCTTGGCCCTTGTGAGAACCGGATTGTCGAGAATGACGATGTCGCCCGGCTTCAGTGTTTTGTTGAGTTCGGTTTCGACATAGACGCGAAAGGCCTGCGTAGTGATGGGTCCGTCAATGACCCAAGGCGCCTCCACCCGATCCTGCCGCAGCGCGGTGATGAAGGTCATCGTCTTCCAATGGCCATATGGTGCGTGGGCCATCAGCCGCTTGCCGCGCACACCCCAGCCGCGCAACGGCGCCATGTTGGTCTTGACCCATGTTTCATCCAGGGAGACCAGGCGCGTAGGGTCAATGCGGGTCTGATAGCGTATCCATTGCGCACGCCCGCGCATCAGCTTTGGCTTGAGCTGCTCGGCCGGCAGAACGGTTTTCTTGAAGCTCTTGCCCTCGCGGTGCAGGAAGCGACCGACGCTCGCAGGAGACCACGTTCAGCCAGTGCCGCCGTCAATTGATGAAGCGTCATGTTGGCATCTCGCTCAACCTCGCCCAGGACGAAAGCACGGTGCTCCCCGTCGATCAGATAGGGCCGATGACCACCCATCTTGCCGGGTGCCGCACTGCCACGGCGACGCTTGCGGCCTCGGGCGTTTCCTGGGCGAAGGCGGTGGCGATGAAAGCCGAGACGACGCCACAGACTGGGCTGGCGGATAGTAGTTCGCGAGTCAGCCACGGTAGCGGTCGCTACGAAGCGCGCAGCACTTTGTCATCGGTACATTCCGTCCCATGCCTGAAATGAGCAGTGCAGCCATGTCGCCTCCTCCGCAGTCACCGTGGCGAAAGCAATCCTTCCGCTGCCACACGGACCTAATGTCGCCTGGCACTAGCTTGCTTCAGCAAACCACTTAGCGCAATTCTCAGGAGCTACCGTGCCCGCATCGCAGGCGAGGTCCGGGGAGGCTTGCTCACTCAGTTTGCCATTCTGGAAAGTCGCGTTCTTGCCAACGCGCATATCCGAGATATTCTCTCGCAATCGCCTCTACAAGATCTTGTTGGAGCTCTTTGCGAAGGCACGGCATTTCGCTGATTGCCAAGCTGTGCTCTCTCGCAAAATGAATGGCGCAACGATATCCGTCAACGTCTTCCAAAGTGGGACGGACTGCATCTTCCTTCCACTGATCCGCAAGTTCCTGCAGCAATGAAGGTTGTCCTTCTCTTGTGACAAACATGTCTGTGACCCGACGCTTGGCTCTCTCCAGAAAGGCGTCCGAGTTGCCGAGCCGCAACCGCCTTACATGCCACCGAAAAGCGCCATCCCAATGCTGACTTCGCGCCATTAAATTGAGAAGGGAGATCGAACCGCCTTCGAGGATGAGCCCCGGCTGGGAACTACGCTCATCCACTTGCATTATCAGCTTACGATGGGCGGTCTCGGCGTCGATGATGCCCGCGGTTAGCGGGCGCGAATCCAAGTAGATCCGCTGGGTAGATTGCAGTTCGGAATCCGAGGGACGCCCGCTGCCGGTGGCGATTTGAGGACAGCATTGTACACGATCCAGCGCAATGACCGGCCATCCGGTCTCTCGTGCAATTTGGATTGCCGCGTCTGTTTTGCCGCTGCAGGTCGGCCCGTAAATCAAATAGATTAGCATGTGTATGCCGCTTAGTTTATCGGAACTAACCGCCCCCCAAGCACAAGATACTCGGTAGGCTTTCACCGGACTTGTCGCAAACATTTTGACAAGCGGCGATTATGCCCTGAAACGACGCCATTTTCGAACTTTGTGAAGTCCGAAAGGGCGCAAGCAGCCCGTTCTGGTCGTTCAGTCCAGTCACCAACGCCTCTGTTTGACGTTTGACGACGGTCCACTTTGCACATCTCATGCCGACTGTGACGCAACGCGGCACCGCAGGATGGTGACCTCGTTGTCTCCGGCAAAAGATCCTTGCGTGTCTTGGGTTAATCGAGGCGGCGGCGCACGGGCGCCTTATTGTCTCGGAACATGGCCAGGAAGGCGGCTGATCAACAAAAGTGGAAGACGGTGTCCCGACGACCTCACCGATTTGTGAGGCGACCGAGGATCTGCCCGACATCGTCGATCTCGTCCTCGAGGTGGGCCGTGTGCCGGCCGCGCCGCCAAAGCCTCCTCCCCTGCCGGTCCGGCTGGAAGCCTCGTCGAAACGGCACAGGAGTACACCAAAGCCGCCAGCGCGCAAACACACAGACCGCCGGCGCCAAGGATTGGCGCTTTTTGCGTGGCGTCCGCTCCGATCTTCCGGAAGGGGAGCTGGCTGCTGTTTTCTGGGCACTCGCTGCGCATCGCCGCTGCGCAACGCCGAACTGTACATCGAGCGGCTACGCGATGAACCGCATGGTCTGCCATTATGAGGCTCTTGCTCGACACTAATGGCCTCTCCGAGGTGACGAGGCCGAGCCCTGACGCGCGCGTGCTGGAATGGATGACGGGCTCGATGAAGACCGCTCATTTATCAGCGTTGTGTCGATCGCCGAGATCCGGCGCGGCGCTGCCCTCATGGACAAAGGTCGGAAACGTGACGCACTGGCCGGATGGCTCGCCCGGGACCTGCCGCAGCGCTTCGAGCCGAGAGTCCTGCCCGTGGACGAACTGGTTGCCCTGGCCTGGGGCGACCTGACGGGCCTCGCGAAGCGGCGTGGCCGCGGTCTGTCATCGATGGACGGGCTGATTGCAGCCACCGCGATTTCCTGACCCATCACATGGCGGGGATATTCATGCGCTGACGGCGAAACACCCAGATGCCCCGCACCTACCACGATCAATATGGAGACGCCTCGGTGGCAGCCACGAGGTCGATGTCATTGAAGATGAGATGAAATAGGCGGATCAGCTCTGCTTTTCGCATCCTTGACGCGCGCTTCATGACAGGCCTCGGCCAAGGGCGTCGAGTTTAGCTTC
The DNA here is from genome assembly GCF_040321435.1 of Mesorhizobium sp. M0410. Taxonomy (NCBI): domain Bacteria; kingdom Pseudomonadati; phylum Pseudomonadota; class Alphaproteobacteria; order Hyphomicrobiales; family Phyllobacteriaceae; genus Mesorhizobium; species Mesorhizobium sp. M0410. The sequence continues at coordinate 60,117 of NZ_JAMYRN010000018.1, read as the reverse complement.
CGGTTGGATGCTTGCCCTCACCTGTGGCTATGCTTACGGCCATCCCGATCGAGAAAAGCATCGAACGCGGCAGCGACAGCGCGAATTACAAAGCGATGCTCCCGCCGTACGCGGACAAAACCGTTTTCGAAGTCCACTATCCCGTCCTCGGCCAGCATCACCAAGCGCTCAGCTGAATCGAGAAGACGGATCGGATCAGATCCGTGGGCGGCACAGATTGCCTGCACATCGGCCTCGAGATCGCACATTAGTCGCTCGATAATTGCGGCTCGCACGCGGTCGTCGTCGGTGAGGCGATAGCCCTTTGACGTCGCCAGACGGCCAGCTGCGATGTGCTGGATGTAGGAATCCCGTGTAACTTCGTTTTGGACGTACCCCTCGCCGACGCGGCCGATAGCCGACGCGCCGAAACCGATCAGGGTTCTGCAGGTGGTGGCCGAGTAGCCCAGCGAGTTACGCCGCAGGCGACCCGTTTTCTGTGCCAGCGCGAGCTCGTCGTCCGGCAAGGCGAAATGGTCGAGCCCGATCTCGCGGTAGCCGGCGGCAATCAGCGTCGCGGCCACGGCCGCATACTGTTCGGCGCGGGCAGCGCTGCCCGGAAGAACTGCCTCCTCGATGAGGCGCTGATTCTTTATAAGCGACGGGATGTGCGCATAGCCGAACACCGCAAGCCGGTCGGGGCGCATTGCGACCGCCGCCCTCGCGGTCTCGACGCAGGACTGCACCGTTTGATGCGGGAGACCGAAGATGAGGTCGAAGTTGATGCGGCTTACTCCATGCCGGCGCAGCATTTCCACGGCAGCCGACGTCTGCGCCTCACTCTGAACCCGGTTGATTGCTTTTTGAACAATGGGATCGAAGCTCTGCACGCCGAGACTCACACGGTTCACGCCGGCTGCTCCTAAGGCCTCGGCCATCTCGGCCGTGAACGTGCGCGGATCAATCTCGACGGCAACCGTAGCTGTTTTCGTGAGAGCGAAGCGGCGTCGCAGGAACTCCATCAGAGCCAGGAACTCGGCTGGTCCTATGAGAGACGGCGTTCCGCCGCCGAAATGCATGTCGCTCACGGGCAGCGTCTGCGGCGCTCGCTCCGAGACCAAACGGATCTCGTCACGCAGGGCCGCCAGATAGTTGAGGATCGGCGCATCATGGCGGGTGATGGTGGTGGGGAAGCCACAATACCAGCAAGCTGATCGGCAGAACGGAACGTGGAAATAGAGCGACACCGGATCGTCCGCCGGCAGGTTCCTGAGCCATTCCTCATAAGCCTCGGCGCCGACCGCCCCAGAGAACTCCGACACAGTCGGATAGATAGTGTACCAAGGCAGGCCGGCCTCGCGATATTTTGTGGTCTGCAACAGTTACCGTCCCATGCTGATAACCACCAACCTTACCGCTGCGCTCGCCTGTGTCTTTGCGCTATGTCAGTCCGTTCCGCTTTGGGCTCGAAAGTTGTATTTCTCAGCCATAGCGGCCGTTCAGTCTTGGCTGGACGGTCAGCGACTGGCCATGGCTGTTCCCGCCGCGACCCTCACGCGCACCGTTTGGTTCCACCATCCCTTCCCTTCAGCCTGCGCCTGGTCGAGTAGATTCTGCTGAGCGCGGCTGCCGCATCCAACGAGATAACACGGCGTTCGGATCAGACTTTGCTCGCCAGCTAGCGCAGCCCCATAGTGATCTCTGGCATCTCGATGAGCTCGTTGTGTGAATTGCTGGCAAGAAGCATTAGCTGTGGCGCGCCGTCTATCAGGACGAGAGGCTGCTCGACGCGACCGTCAGGTCGGCCGCAATGCCAGGCCGGCGCGCCTACTGACTCCGTGGTGGAGGCAAGGCTGGGCGTTCAGCGCGTGATTACCGATCATCGCGCTCGCCAAAATGACGGAGTCGTACCGAGCGGTGCCGCCGCATGACGTCTCAACGTCGGGGCTCACAGCAAACAAAGCTGTCGCCATTGAACGAAACTGTCGCGAAGCGAACACACGAACCGTAGCCGAAACGTTTGCCGTTCGTGCTTGGGTTGATCCGCAAGGCAAAAAGGAAGGAAGAGCGAACCAAGGTCCGCCGGCACACTTGAGCTTCAAGCCGCAGCTGCGTCGTCAGGATGGCACGTCATTTGCAGTAGAAGCCTTTGTGACGGCCCGCCCACAACTAGCGGAGATGACGGGGATGATTTGTACAGAAATGTTGGATGGAGTCGTTTCGGCGATTATTATATTTGTAATAACAATCGCATATTTGTAACAATAACACCCAAATCATATGCTCAATTTCTGATGAATATCTGGCGTGACTAGCGCATCAAAACTGCTCAAATTCAACTCAATGCGCATCGTTATCGACTGTTTCCTTAGCAAGACTTCATCACTGACGTCCATTCCTTTTACTCTTTGAACGGAGATCAACAATGAACATTAGGAGCCTCCTCCTCGGCTCAACTGCGGCACTGATTGCCGTTTCCGACGCTCGCGCCGTGACCGCCGTTGCCGAGCCTGACCCGACTGAGTACGTTAAAATCTGCGACGTCTACGGCTCGGGCTACGTCTACATTTCAGGCACTGAGACCTGCGTGCGCATCGGCGGCTATGTCCGTTACGACGTCGGCTTGGGCCATGTCGGATTGGTTGATCACGCAAGAACCTCGGATGTGAGGACTGGTGAGGATCAGGGCACATGGCAAAACAACACGCGCTTCACATTGAAAACTTGGACCGGCCAGGAGACCGAACTCGGCACGTTGAAGACCTACACCGAAACCCGCATGAACTTCGGCAACCGCGGCGCTTCGGTTTCGGACAGTTCTCGGCCCTATGCCTTCAACGGAGACAGCACTTTGACTTTCGCCTGGATTCAGCTTGGTGGCCTCCGAGTTGGTAAGGACTGGTCGGCCTTCGACATGTTTATTGGCGGCGCCGGTGACGTACTCAACCAGACGCCGGTTCCGTACGGCCCTTTCGATACCAATGTGGTTCAGTACTACTTCGACGTCGGGAACGGCTTTTCGGCCGTGGTTTCGCTCGAAGAAGGCTCGGGCGTGGTCGGCACAATCGACAGCTACGCTCCGCACGTAGTCGGCGGCTTGAAATACACACATGGCTGGGGCGCGATCACCGGCGTTGCCGCTTACGATAGCAACTACGAATCGGTGGCCGCCAAGGTCCGTGTCGACATCAATGTCACCAACAAACTGTTGCTGTTCGGAATGTTCGGCTACGGTTCCAGGGGCAAGCTCAACGACGACTCCACGAACGCGATCGACGCTCATGGTCGCGGCTTCTATAAGATTTGGGGCGGGAACTGGGCTTTCTGGGCTGGCGCCGCTTACGAGCTCAACGAGACAACTTCGTTCAAGCTTCAGCTCTCCGGTGATCAGCTCAAGAACCATGGTGTCGCTGCAAACGTCGCCTATGCGTTTCTTCCAGATTTCACAGTTACGGCGGAACTCGACTATGGCCGATACGGTAACTTCGCCGTCGGCAAGCTGGACGCTTCCAACGTGAATTGGACCAACGCCAACAAGAAGAGCAGTGTCGGCGGAATCCTGCGTTTCGAACGCTCATTCTAACGGATGAAAGGGTTGAGCTCCGAGATCCGGTTGAGCGGACCAATCCCGCAACACTCCAAGAGAACGTCGCATGGAAGCTATACGAGATTGGAGCCTCGATCTCGGGGCCGGACGATGTTTCATATCAGATCTGGTCCGGATGATCGCGCAGGCGATATTCATCGCTCGATTATGTGTTTTGATCTGCAGCTCTTTCATTTCCTCATCCCTTCCGCCCGCTTGACGGACCCTGCCATCCAGCAGTACCCGGCCAGGTTTTCCAAACTCGAAGGCCCAGTCGGGTCAGGACGTGTTCAACTTGTTGAGCGATTGTGGGGTGCGGCCCGACGCACTTGAAAATCGCAAATGGATCGCCTCCGTTCAGCCATCCCCGCGGAAATTCGGGCGCGAGAGAACAAGCTCCAGAGCATAAGCGAGGCTGATCGAGGAACAGACGATTCTCAGGCGACGCTCCATCCGATCTTGCGCCTGGCCGAGACGATCGCCCGACGATCCTCGCCGCGGCCAGAACGCGCTTGACAAACCGGAGCCGTCCCGTCCAACCTCACGCATTCACCAGGGGAGTCCCGGCAAGGGGCTGAGATACTGCTGGCATTCGCGGCGCAGTGACCCGTTGAACCTGATCCAGTTCATACTGGCGTAGGGACGGTGCAAGCGCTTTGCGGGAGTTTACGCCCGAGGTCCTGTTTCGGCAGGTCGACAGAAGCGTCTTTTCATCCTCCCGGCATAGAACTGGGTCTCCAATGCAACGAGCAAAGGAGCCTCAAGATGAATGCCCTCACCCCCGCCGTCTCGACGGGACCGCTGCCCGCCTCACGCAAAATCCACAAGCCCGGTGCCATCCACCCGCAGCTCAGGGTGCCGATGCGCGAAATCTCCGTCCATCCGACGGCCAGCGAACCGCCCGTCACCGTCTACGATCCGTCCGGCCCCTATACAGACCCGTCTGTCGAAACCAGCATCGAAAATGGCCTTGCACGGCTTCGCCACGAATGGATTACGGCGCGCGGCGATGTCGAGGCCTATGACGGCCGCCATGTCCGGCCGGAGGACAACGGATTCGCGACGGGCGAACGCCTGACGCCGGAATTTCCCATTCGCCACCGACCGCTCAGAGCCAAAGCAGGCAAGGCGGTGACGCAGCTTGCCTATGCGCGCGCCGGCATCATCACACCCGAAATGGAGTTCGCCGCCATCCGCGAGAACCTTGGTCGCGAGATCCTGCACGGCAAGCTTGAGCGGGACGGCGAGGCTTTCGGCGCGACACTGCCCGATTTCGTCACGCCGGATTTCGTGCGTGATGAGGTGGCGCGCGGACGCGCAATCATTCCCGCCAACATTAACCACCCAGAGAGCGAGCCGATGATCATCGGCCGCAATTTCCTGGTCAAGATCAATGCCAATATCGGCAACTCCGCTGTCACCTCCTCGATGGCCGAAGAGGTCGAAAAAATGGTCTGGGCGATCCGCTGGGGCGCCGATACGGTGATGGACCTATCGACCGGCCGCAACATCCACAACATCCGCGAATGGATCGTGCGCAATGCGCCGGTGCCGATCGGCACGGTGCCGCTCTATCAGGCGCTTGAGAAGGTCGGCGGCATCGCCGAGGATCTTACCTGGGAGGTCTACCGCGACACGCTGGTCGAGCAGGCCGAACAGGGTGTCGACTATTTCACCATCCATGCCGGCGTGCGGCTGCACTACATCCCGCTGACCGTCGACCGGGTCACTGGCATCGTCTCGCGCGGCGGCTCGATCATGGCCAAATGGTGCCTGCACCATCACCGGGAAAGCTTCCTTTACGAGCATTTCGCCGAAATCTGCGACATCTGCCGTGCCTATGATGTGTCCTTCTCGCTCGGTGACGGCCTTCGTCCCGGCTCGATTGCCGATGCCAACGACGCCGCGCAATTCGCCGAGCTGGAAACGCTCGGCGAGCTGACCAAGATCGCCTGGGCGAAAGATTGCCAGGTGATGATCGAGGGGCCTGGCCACGTGCCGATGCACAAGATCAAGCAGAACATGGACAAGCAGCTCGCGGTCTGCGGCGAAGCGCCGTTCTATACGCTTGGACCGCTCACCACCGACATCGCGCCGGGCTACGATCACATCACCTCCGGCATCGGTGCTGCCATGATCGGCTGGTTCGGCACCGCCATGCTCTGCTACGTCACGCCGAAGGAACATCTCGGGCTTCCCGATCGCAACGACGTCAAGACCGGCGTGATCACCTACAAGATCGCGGCGCATGCCGCCGACCTGGCGAAGGGTCACCCGGCGGCGAAGATCCGCGACGACGCGCTGTCGCGGGCCAGATTCGAGTTCCGCTGGGAGGACCAGTTCAACCTGTCGCTCGACCCCGAAACAGCGCGGTCCTTCCACGATCAGACCTTGCCCAAGGAGGCGCACAAGCTGGCGCATTTCTGCTCGATGTGCGGACCGAAATTCTGTTCCATGCGCATTTCCCACGACATTCGTGCCGAGGCGCAGAAGGAGGGCATGGCGGCGATGGCGGCGAAATACCGCGAGCGCGATCTCTACGTGCCGGCGGACGAGACCGGCGCACCGCTCATACCTCAGCCACGTGAGCGATCATGAGGGTCTTGGTCAAAGGGGCCGGCGTCGCCGGCCTCACCGCCGCCTTCGAGTTCGCCGCACGCGGCGCGGCGGTTACCGTTGCCGAGATAAGGCCTGCCCTTGGGGGCAATGCGTCGTGGTTCGCCGGCGGCATGCTGGCGCCATGGTGCGAGCGTGAAAGCGCCGGGCAACCGGTGCTGGATCTCGGGCGCGGTGCCGCCGACTGGTGGGATGCCGCAACGCCCGGCCAGGTGACGCGGGCCGGAACGCTGGTCGTGGCCGCGCCGCGCGATGCGGGCGAGCTCGACCGGTTCGCCAGCCGCACGACGGGCTATCGGCGCGTCGAGGAAGATGAAATTGCCTTGCTGGAGCCCGACTTAGCCGGCCGCTTCCGCCGCGGATTGCTCTTCCCCGCTGAGGGCCATCTTGATCCGCGCCAGGCGATGGCAGCACTTCATGATAAGCTCGCGGCCACGGGGGTCGAGTTCCGCTTCGGCGCCGACGCCCAGCATGTTTTTGGTTTCGATCGTCAGATCGACTGTACAGGAATGGCGGCGCAAAATGACTGGCTGCGCGGCGTTCGCGGCGAAATGCTCACCCTGCGTATCCCTGATTTCTCGCTGTCGCGCCCCGTCAGGCTGCTGCATCCGCGCTTTCCACTCTATGCAGTGCCGCGCACCGACCACCGTTTCATGATTGGTGCGACGATGATTGAAAGCCAGTCCGTCGGACCGGTTACGGCGCGTTCGATGATGGAACTGCTGGGTACCGCCTATGCCCTCCACCCGGCCTTTGGCGAGGCCGGGATCGTTGAAACCGGTGTCGGCGTCCGCCCAGCCTTTCCCGACAATTTGCCGCGCGTCGAAATCAAGGGTGAAATCATCGCGATCAACGGGCTCTATCGTCACGGTTTTCTCCTGGCTCCCGCCATGGCGCGCCAGGCTGCCGATCTGGTTTTCACTCAAGACAGAACCAAGGAGCTTGCTCATGAAACTGATGGTCAACGGCGAAGCGCATGAGGTTGCCGCCACAACGCTGGAGGCGCTGCTTGCCGCGCTTGACTATGAGGGCGATTGGCTGGCGACGGCCGTCAACAATGACCTCGTGCACAAAGCCAACCGGGCGGAATTCCAGTTGAACGACGGCGACCGGATTGAAATCCTCTCGCCCATGCAGGGCGGCTAGGCCATGATCGAGCTTTATGGAGCCGAGCTTCCGTCGCGCCTGCTTCTTGGCACGGCTCAATATCCTTCGCCGGCCATCCTTGCCTATGCAGTCAGGGCTTCGGGCACGGCGGTGGTGACCGTCTCGTTGCGCCGTGAAATGGCAGGCGGCAGGGCTGGCGAAAAATTCTGGTCGTTGATCCGCTCGCTTGGTGTCAGAATCCTGCCCAACACTGCTGGCTGCCACTCCGTCAAGGAAGCGGTCACGACCGCACAAATGGCGCGCGAAGTCTTCGGCACGCCCTGGATCAAGCTCGAAGTGATCGGCAATCACGACACGCTGCAGCCGGACGTGTTCGGTCTGCTCGAAGCCGCCCGCATCCTGTGCGAGGACGGTTTTGCGGTGTTCCCGTATACAACCGACGACCTTGTCGTCGCCGAGCGGCTGCTTGCGGCGGGCTGCAAGGTCTTGATGCCCTGGTGCGCACCGATCGGTTCCGCCCTCGGGCCGGTCAACATCATGGCGCTGCGCTCGATGCGCGGACATTTCCCTGATGTCCCGCTGATCGTGGATGCTGGTCTCGGACGGCCATCGCACGCGGCAACCGTCATGGAGCTCGGCTTTGACGCCGTACTCCTGAACACCGCAGTTGCCAAGGCGGCCGATCCGGTCGGCATGGCGCGCGCTTTCAGCAAGGCGGTCGACGCCGGTCGCGAAGCCTATGGTTCGGGACTGCTCGAGCCGCGCGGCGTCGCCGTGCCATCGACGCCGACAATCGGCAGGGCGGTTTTTTCATGAAGCTCGATCCCTTCTACCTGATCGTCGACAGTGCCGCCTGGATCGAACGGCTGGTGCCGCTCGGCGTTAGGCTGGTCCAGCTCCGCATCAAGAACATGGACGAGAACGAGTTGCGCGCGGAAATCCGCCGCGCGAACGGCGTCTGCGCGGTCCATGGTTGCCAACTGATCGTCAACGACTATTGGCGCACGGCAATCGAGGAAGGCTGCGACTTCGTTCATCTCGGCCAGGAGGATTTGGCTGCGGCCGACCTGCTGGCCATTAAGTACGGCGGATTGAAGCTCGGACTTTCGACCCACGATCACACCGAACTGGAAACGGCGCTGGCGGCCGAGCCGGACTATGTGGCGCTGGGTCCTATTTATCCGACGAGCCTCAAGAAGATGAAATGGCCGCCGCAAGGGCTTGAACGGCTCAGCGAGTGGAAACGACGGGTCGCGCCGATCCCGCTGGTCGCCATCGGTGGCCTCAACCCCGACCGGCTCGACGGCGTATTCGAGGCTGGGGCAGACAGTGCCGCGGTGGTCACCGACGTCACGCTGCATCCTGACCCTGAAGCGCGCACCAGAGAGTGGATAAAAGAGACCGCCCGATGGCGCTGAGGCAGGAATCGCATGTACTTGTCGTCGGCGGATCGGACTCCAGTGGGGGTGCCGGAATCGCGCGCGATATCGAGACGCTCTCCTCCATGGGCGTGCGCAGCTGCCTTGCCGTCACTGCGGTGACGGTGCAAACACACGACATCGTCACGGACATCCTTCATCTGCAACCCGGTCTGGTGGCCGATCAGATGCGTGCAGCGCTGCAGGCCAACAAGCTGGCGGCCGTCAAAATCGGCATGCTCGCAACGGCTGAGATCGTCGCTGCGGTTGCCGCTGTGCTGCGCGAAAATCCGCGCATACCGGCAGTCCTCGATCCGGTGCTGGCTTCCACGTCGGGCCGAGCGCTTCTTGAAGCAAGCGCCATCCCCATCATGAAGCAGCATCTGATGCCACTTTGCCGTATCGTCACACCCAATCTCATCGAACTGGCGCTTCTTGCCGGCTCAGAGCTAGCGGTGGATGAGGTCGGCGCGCTTCAACAAGGACAACAACTGCTCGCCGCCGGGGTTCAGGCCCTGCTGATCAAAGGCGGCCACGGCTCAGGACCTCGCTCAACGGATGTTCTCGTTCGACCTAACCAAGAACCCGTGCGCCTTGACACTCGTCGGCTGGCAAGAACGATGCGCGGCACCGGCTGTGCCCTGGCCAGCGCGATAGCCGCGTATCTGGCGATCGGGGCCTCGATTGAGGAAGCGGTGCGCCAGGCCAAGCTTCTGGTGTTCGAAAAGATTTGGAAACACCCCATATGAGAATCAGGCTCGCGATAGGCGGCCCCATTTTATCGCCGACGATTTCAGCCAACGGAGGGTCATGTTCGCTGGCCGGTGCTTATGACAAAAGCATCTGATCCTGACCGCTTTTGTGGCTCTGGTTTCGTCGATGGGTGAATGATCTTCGGTTCAGCAGACGATTAGCAGCGGGAGCCAGGCACCGCCAATCGCGTGGAATCTAGGATCATATTGCGCGAGCAAGAATCCCGTTGGCGGCGATTATCACCAAGGGGATCTTGGCGTCGGCGACTGTGCACACCTGACTAAATCTAGTTTGCGGCGATCATAGCCGCAAAACAGTCAAAAAATAAGAGCGAGTAAATTTTAGTAGACAGCTCATAACTCGAAGCAACGTTATCGTAGCCGCCGGCGCGCACACTGGTGCATAGTTGGTCGCCTCGCGCAACCCACCTCGTCTGCTGGACTCCTCCACCATTTGGGACCCGGATGGGTCATCCAAACAACTAATTTTATCAATCTACCAGGATGCCCGCATAGCGGTGCCGGCAGAATGCTCACCGTTTGGATCGTACTTCGGTTAGCCTTGTCAACGCGAGCCCATTTGCTGGGCGAGACAAGGGCCGCGCGAAGGAAGGAGCAAACAAATGCAGATTCTCGACGTTAATCAGATGGTCCAGTACTACCTAACATCGCTTGAGCTGGTTGTGATCTTCGCTACCGTTTGCGCGGCGCTGGAGCTAACCTTTCCGGCTTCTCGATACAGTTTTGCCTCAAATGTTCGCGGCGTGCGGAATTGGATATTGGCTCGGATGGGGTACATTTATCTGGCATCTCTACGCTGCGAGCTTGGGCTGGTTAGGAATAAAGCCGCTCGTAACGATCAATTTCGGTGCGTTTCTTCACTCTGACAACGCAGTCATTAACACTGGATTCGCCGTCATTTCAGGGGTCTTAGTCGCGATTGCCGGCGACTTCTTTTACTACTGGATGCACCGCGCTCAGCATGCTGTTCCATTCCTCTGGCGCATGCACGCTACTCACCACTCGATCCGCGAATTGACGGCATGGACAGCGCTTGTATCACCCACTCAAGCTGATCCATTTCGAATCTAGCGTAGTGCCCGCTGTTGCCATGACACTGATTACCTTTCAGGGACATCTTTCACACTCTAGCACCCGCATCAATCTTGGGCCGCTTCGATACGCTGGCGGCGTTCCTCGGGCGCGTCACCGGCATCACACTGATCCGGGATAAGCTGCACCGTTACCGGGACCGGCAACGGCTGGAGGCGTTTGTTGCGCGCAAGACAGAGCTCGTGCAGGCGAAGCGCGGGGCGGCGCATATCCAGCGGGAGCGGCACCGGCTGCAGGCCGTAGACGGCGAGCGCACGCTGAAGGCGCTGGCGGCGGTCGAGAAACGCGAGCTGCAATCGCTGGAAGTGAAGCGCGGGCGCGAGCAGCGGATCAAAGACCGGGCGGGGCATGTGCATATGCCGGCGCTGACGCTGGAGCTGAAGCCGAGGGGCGCGGCGCGTTGGTGCGCAAGGCGCAGAATCGCTACAAGGATACGCTGCGTGTGCCGGAAGAGCGGCAGGCGCGGGTTGACCAGGCGGCCAGCCCTTCCATCGACCTGCAACAGGCGATGCAGGATGCGCTGGCGGCGCAGTCGCCGTTGTCGAAAGCGGTGGACGTGCGTGACGGTTCGCGCGCGCAGCCGATGACGGGAAGAGCGGGGACAGACAGGGCAGTGGTGATGAGGGCGCGATTGCCGAGAAGCCGATCTCGCGGGCGTCGCGGCGTAGTGAGCGCGGGCGCGGCCGTGATGATCGTGGCGGGAGGGAGAGGTAAGGAGCGTCTTTTCTTTGAGAATTCGCGTTTACGGGTACCCACGATGCACAACGGGCGAGTTTTGGGCGCGTCCTCCTTCGAAGCGCTTCGGAGATCCAGGCTCTAGGCTCGCCCCGAGCCCCTGCGTAGCCTGCGGGGGAGCTGGGTCTCGGCCCATCCGGGTAACAATCCTTCGCGCAGACGAGCTATGGACACGATCAAAGGGGTGATTTCACTGGGTTATTCCCGATTATCGCATAAAAAACTTGTTATCGCACAACATAAAAAACTTGCAACTCCACAGCATCATTGACTTGTCGCCTATCAGCACTATATACTTGTAATCGCACAGCTCTAAAAACTTGCAAAGGCACGGCCATGGCCAAGCCCCATGAAAAACTCGCTGAATCACTGGCCGTCCTCAAAGAGCTGCAGGAGGGTGGGCGGCGCATATTCAAGTCCGATGAGCTGACCCGCGTCCACCGGGAGCGGCTGCTGCAGAACGGGTTCCTGCGCGATGTTATCAAAGGCTGGCTCATGTCGACCGGCCCGCAGGCACAGCAGCAAGACACCACCTCCTGGTACGCGAGCTTCTGGGAGTTCTGCTCCCTTTACTGCAATGACCGGTTCGGCAAGGACTGGTTCCTGTCACCGGAGCAGTCGCTGCTTCTGCACGCGGAAGCGCCCACTATTCCGCCTCAGGTGGTGGTGAATACCCCCAAAGGCACGAATAACAAAATCGACCTGCTGTTCGGCACTTCGATCTATGACCTCAAGGTCAAGGAGATGCCGGCCGAACTGACAGAGAAAAACGGCCAGCGCGTGTTCACTGTCGAGGCCGCCCTTACCCGGGTGCCGGAAGCGTTCTTCCAGCGCGCCCCTATCGAGATGCAGATCGCCATGGCGTCGGTGCGCGACGTATCAACCGTTCTGGCCCTGTTGCTTGATGGCGGCCATTCCGCCGTGGCGGGACGGCTTGCGGGGGCCTTCCGTCGCGTAGGACGCGACTCCTTTGCCGATGAAATCGTGGCCGCCTTCAAAGCCGCCGGCTATGACGTGCGCGAATCCGATCCGTTCGCGGGACAAATTGGAGTGACAACCATTGCGGCGGGCGTACCGCCGTTGGTCGCCCGCCTGCGCGCGATCTGGCAATCGCAGCGCGAAGCCATCATCGAGATATTCCCGAAGGCACCCGGACTGCCGTCCGACAAAGACGCCTATATGAAGTTCGTCGAGGATATCTACGAAAGCGACGCCTACCATTCGCTGTCGATAGAAGGGTACAGCGTCACCCCGGAACTCATCGACCGGGTGCGCGAGGGGAGCTGGAATCCGGAGATTGATGAAGAGGACCGCAAGAACCGGGATGCGCTTGCCGCGCGTGGCTACTACCTCGCATTCCAGAAGGTCAAAGACTCTGTTGCCGCGATCATCAACGGCAAGCCAGCCGGCGCGTTGACGCGGGACACTCACCGGGAGTGGTACCGGGAGCTGTTCGCGCCGTCAGTGACCGCCGGCATCCTCAAAGCCAGCGCGCTTGCGGGATATCGCAATCACCCTGTGTACCTGCGCGGCTCGCAGCACGTGCCGCCGCGTACCGAAGCGGTGGCCGATGGTATGAATGAGCTGTTCGACCTGCTGGAGGCGGAGAAGGAGGCCTCCGTGCGTGCCGTGCTGGGGCATTGGCTTGTGGGCTATGTGCACCCCTATCCGGACGGCAACGGACGAATGGCGCGGTTCCTCATGAACGCGATGCTGGCTTCAGGCGGTTACCCCTGGACAGTCGTCAGAGTCGATGACCGGAAGGCCTACCTCGCAGGGCTGGAGGAGGCGAGCGGCAATATGAATGTGAAAACGTTCGCCGCCTTTCTCGCCGAACGGGTGAAGTGGTCTATGGAGAAGGCGGCGTGAGGTCGGTGGTGTGCCATGTTTAACTTGCTTGTCTCGGGCCACGGCGAGTGGTGGGAAACGCCGCCGTTCACGTCAACCATTGACCGGTTCAAGGAATATAGCGGCGCCGAGGCCGAGGCTATCGACCTCGCGCGCCCTGAAACATTGCGCCGGCTGGAGGAAATCCCGGCGCTGTTGATGTACGAAGTCGGGGCGGGAGGCCCGCACGCGCGCGTGGTCCGGCACGGCCGCATACGCAATATCGTTCGGCGCGGACACGAACTGGCCTTCACCTTCGAGCCCGATCCGGAACATGCCTTTCTCGACCGGTCAGCGGTGTTGAGAATTGCGGACCGGCTGGGCATTCAACAGTTCGAACAGCACCGTACGCACTGGGCTATCAAGGATGGTGACATTCCGGCCGAGCTGATTGCCACCGGCACCGCTGAACGGGCGCAGCGCACCGTTGCCGTGGTTGCGGCAGAATATGTAGAAGCGCGCCGCGAGGGACGAAGGAGAGAAGCTGCCGAACTGGCCGAAGAACTGGAGGATTTTCCTCCCTCGCTGGAGAAAGCACTGTCGCTCGTGCCGGCGCGTATCCTTCAGCAGCCGACACCCGAATTATACCCGATCCTTGGGATAGAGCCCCGCACGCCCGAAGGCCGCAACGCCGTCGTGGCCGTCGTCGCAAGGGATCACAATGGGCAGGACTTGCCTGCCGACTGGTCTTACTCGCTGGCGTGGTTCCTGGACCTTTACGGCAGCGCGACGGAAGCGGGGCGCCTTGACGGCGCGCTGGCCCAATGCGCAATGCATATGATCGCGCTCGGCACTGGCGAGGGAGAAGCCGCCGCCCGGTTGAAGATATCGGCTACGCACTCTGGCGCTGTTCGCGAAGCCCGAAACTTATCGGCGATCTGCGCCGGGAATCGCTGAGATAGCGCAGGAGGTTTTGTCGCTTACCAAAATCAACTGGAACTCGACCCAAATCAACCAGAAGCTTCCCATTCCCATTCTAGCAGCCAGGGAGTGGGTGAGCTTTTGAAATATCTATCCGAGGAATCGATAAGCTCAGACTATCGCAAGTATACATAGTTTTTTCTGTTATATGGTCTGCTCGGCTGCAGGCAAAGAGTCCCGGATAAACTTCAGCACGAAAGCAGAATTGAATGAAGGTGGGCTACACGGAGTTCTCATTTGGGTATGCCTTCACCGAAAACCTTATCCGGTCATCGTCAGCCGCACCTGTAGGCGCGCCGGTCTTTCCAAACCTCATACAGGAGGGGCATTCTGGCTTTGACATCCGCATCAATTTCCCAGGGGTTCCGCTGTTTTTCCAGTACAAGCTTCCGGAGCTGATGAAGCGAGGAACTGCCTTTGAGATTGCGAGCGGACATTGTCCCGGTTTGTCGATACCATTTTTTCGGATTGCCATGATGCGCAGGGATGTGTCGCGTCAGCATGAACTGCTTCTTCGGCTTGAGGCGCGCTATCCGTCAAACGTCTTCTATGCGGCTCCTTGTATTGCAAACATCAGCGATTTCGACCGCTCTTATAATGGAGCAACCGTAGCACGGCAGTCCATTTTCGTCTCACCAGGGGATATTGGGCCCTTGCCAGACGACAAAGCGCACAGCCTTGCCTATAAACCTGGACTGGCAACTGGATATTTTTGCTCGAAACCCAAGCCCACCAAAGTTCAAACATTTGATGATCTCGCTGCGCTCTTTAAGGAGCAGTTCGCCGAGAAGCGTTTTGCGGAAGTCGGCGAGGCGGCGCGTGAGATGCGCGAAAACGTACTTGAGCTTGCTTCGCCGTCAATGCGGCAAGCCGAACAGCTCATTGCTGAACGGGTCGGCGCGAGACGCATTCAGATTCTAGACGGCGCAGCCAGACCGCCCGAGGAAGAGCGCGCAGTCACTGACATTCTCGTAGCGCGGGAAATTGCGCGTGTCGATCTTGGCGTCGACCTGCTGGTGGCCCAACCACGCTAACGACATCATACCTCGCTGATTAGCCCTCCTTTTGTCTAGGCCACAGTTATGAGACTACGAACTACTTGGCCAGGAAGAAGATCGGATTGAAAGCGAACCTTCCTTGTCATCTTTGCATCACGGTCAGTCTGCACGAGATTGACCGCTGCAAGCCGGGAGCAAGACCGGGCTGCGCAAACGTTGCAACAGATCCTTCAAGGAAATTCATAGACTCTTAGCAACTCCGGTTCGCTGTGAATGGTAGGCTTATTGCAACGTTTGAGTCAGTGGGGTCCGAACCGTGGCTTATTCTCCGACCCGCCGAACTGCGTGCAATTTCGGCTAAAGGCAATGGCAAGAAGAGCGCCCATCTTGTTTGTTCGACACAGCCATATCGGCTCAAAACAGTATCTTCACGGCCACCGAGATTGTCCGGTCGGTGGACAAGCAACCATATTATTTGGTTCGAAAGCTGCAACATCTGTGGAGAACGCGAAATGACAAATTCAGTAGGACGAGTGCCCAGGCTTTCCAAGTGGCTTGGTCGTGACCAATGCTGACACTGGTCAGTCGCCTACGGACGGCAGCGCATTTAGATCGCCTTCGAATTCTAGGCCTTTGCGCGCACGCGGACCTAACTGTCTGCCAGCTAGCGGAGATTCTGGGTCTGCGTCGTGAGCACGTTGTGCGACACGTTCGGCTGCTGGCCAGAGCCGACTTTCTTTACTGCAACGAACAACGTCCGTGGTGCTCGTACAATCTCAAAACAGGAGGTAAGGACGGCGGGCTGGTTCAATTGTTGGTTGATCTCCTGCCCCACGGCGATGGCTATCACAAACGAGACCTTCAACGGCTCGAAGCGGTACGAGACACGCGGCCGAAGGGGACCGCATGCTTGACCGTGAAATAGGTCATCCAATTGGAGCGCGAAGCTACCATGGACAACTCCGCCGACGGCGCGATCGCACAGCCCGACACCTACGGGCAGTCTTCCTTGGCGGCGGTTGATTGCCGCGTTCACGAACTGCTTCTAAGACAGGAGCGGCAGGAGCGGACGACCCTTAAGCTCATCGCCTCAGAGAACTTTGCGTCCTCGGCCGTGCTGGAAGCGAACGGCTCGATTTTCACGAACAAGTACGCCGAGGGGTACCCCGGTGCGCGATACTACGCTGGAAATGAGGTCGTTGATGAGCTTGAGAATCTAGCCATTGAGCGCTTGAAAACACTATTTGGCAGCGAGCATGCCAACGTCCAGCCTTATTCCGGCTCGCCGGCCAACCAGGCTGTCTATCGTGCGCTTTTGAGCCCCGGTGACAAAGTCATGGGCTTGCCCCTTCCGGAAGGGGGCCATCTGACTCATGGTTGGGCCATCAACTTTTCCGGAACTGACTATCAACGCGTCCCCTATGGACTAGATGAAAAGACACAGCAGATTGACTATGACCGCTTGCGCGAGACAGCCAAGCGGGAACGGCCGCGGCTCATTTGGGTCGGCGGAACTGCTTACCCGCGTGTCTTTGACTACGCGGCAATGGCAGAAATCGCCCTGGAAGCGAGCTCCTATCTCGTAGCCGACATTGCGCACATCAGCGGCCTGATTGCCGCGGGAGCGCACCCGAATCCCGTGCGCCATTGCGACGTGGTCAGCAGCACCTCCCACAAATCGATCCGCGGTCCCCGCGGTGGCTTCATTTTGTCAAGGAATGAAGATCGCTATCAAGCGCTGTATCATTCGAAGGGCAAATACAATCTCGCCAGACGAATAGATCGCGCTGTCTTCCCTCAACTGCAAGGCGGCCCCCATATGAATGTTATCGCTGCGCTAGCAGTTGCCTTGCACGAAGCCGCGAACCCGTCCTTCCGAAGCTACGGCCAACAGACCGTCAAGAATGCCAAGGCTCTTGCACAGGCACTGATCGAGCGAGGTTATGACCTGGTTACCGGGGGGACGGACAATCACATGCTGATCCTTGATCTGCGCGATCGACCACTATCGGGCAAGGCCTATGCCGAGCGGCTAGCAAAGGCAGGCATCATCACAAACTTTAACATGGTGCCTGGCGACCCGCGGGATCCGGCGGTCACAAGCGGAATTCGCCTGGGGGCGCCAGCAGTGACGTCAATGGGCATGCGCGATGTGGAAACCGTGCAAATTGCTCGCTTCATTGACTCCGTCCTCTGGCGAGCCAGACGACGAAGATCTCCATGCCTCCCTGCGAAGAGACGTTGCCGACTCGTGCGCTGCGTTCGAGGTCCCGGGCATCCCCGACAGGTAAGGTGGGCTAAGCAAAATGCCCCATACAACTCCAACACCCGAAGTGAGGCATTTCATGGCTAGGCAGTTCGTGTTCTCTTCCGAATCGGTTGGCGCGGGACACCCGGATAAGTTGGCCGACAACATCTCGGATGCCATCCTCGATGCCATCCTCCGCACCGATCCCAAGGCGCGCGTCGCCTGTGAAGCGTTGGTAAAATCAGGGATAGTCGTTCTGGCTGGCGAGATTACCAGCGATGCGCGGGTGGATTATAGCCAAGTTGCGCGCGATACAATTCTCGATATTGGATACGACGATGAGGCCGTCGGCTTTGACGGCCGGCGTTGCTCCGTCGTTCATGCACTCACCGAGCAATCGCCCGACATTAGCCAGGGCGTTGACGAGGGACGAGGGCAGGACCTCCAGCAGGGAGCGGGAGATCAGGGCCTCATGTTCGGCTACGCATGCCGCGAAACCGATACTCTAATGCCTTTGCCGATCCAGCTCGCTCATCGCTTGACGAAACGACAGGCAGATGTCCGGAAAGCACGACAGCTTGGCTGGTTGCGTCCTGACATGAAATCCCAAGTCTCAGTGCGCTATGACGGGTTGCGCCCGGTCGCCCTTGATACCATCGTCGTATCGACCCAACATGACGAGCAGGTCTCGCAAGAGACGGTCCGCGAGGGCGTCATTGAGGAAATCATAAAGCCTGTCCTGCCGACCCACCTGGAGACGGAAGGCATAAGAATTCTGGTCAACCCGACGGGGAGGTTCGTAGTCGGCGGGCCGCGCGGCGACTGCGGTCTCACTGGACGCAAGATCATCGTCGATTCCTATGGTGGGATGGGTCGTCACGGCGGCGGCGCCTTTTCGGGCAAGGACCCGTCCAAGGTTGACCGCTCAGCTGCCTATGCGGCCCGGTATGTCGCAAAGAATATCGTCGCTAGCGGACTTGCGGACGTCTGCGAGGTGCAGCTTGCTTACGCAATCGGCGTGGCCAGTCCGGTTTCTGTCATGGTCAACACGTTCGGGACAGCGAGGGTTGAGGAAAGAAGGATCGAGCGCCTCATTCTTGAGTTGTTCGATCTCAGACCGAAGGGCATTATCAAGATGCTTGATCTCTTACGCCCTATATACCGCAAGACCGCGACCTATGGCCATTTCGGCCGTGAAGAGCCTGACTTCACCTGGGAGAAGACAGACAGGGCCGACGAATTGCGTCGCGAGGCAGGACTTGCCGCCCCGTGAGGGCTGGCGCCGAACGGATTGGCAAGCGAGAAAGCCCATTCCCACTGGCCAGACCCGCGCCCGGCCGGGGTGGCAAGAAGCCGGCAGAGTTTTGGCGGAGACATTGATGCCGGATTATGACGTGCTTTGCATCGGAAATGCCATCGTCGACATCATCGCCCAGTGCGACGAGGCGTTCCTGGAGACCAACGGCATCATCAAGGGCGCGATGAATTTGATCGACACCAGGCGCGCCGAACTGCTCTACAGCCGCATGGGCCCGGCCATTGAAGCCTCGGGCGGCAGCGCCGGCAACACGGCGGCGGGCGTTGCCAGCTTCGGCGGCCGCGCCGCCTTCTTCGGCAAGGTCTCGAACGACGCGCTCGGCGAAATCTACGCGCATGACATCCATGCCCAGGGCGTCGCCTTCGACACCAGGCCGCTCAGCGGCGAGCCACCGACGGCGCGCTCGATGATCTTCGTCACGCCGGACGGCGAGCGCTCGATGAACACCTATCTCGGCGCCTGCGTCGAGCTCGGCCCGGAGGACGTCGAGGCCGACAAGGCGTCGGGCGCCGCGGTCACCTATTTCGAGGGCTATCTATGGGACCCGCCGCGCGCCAAGGAAGCGATCAGGCAGACGGCGAAGCTCGCCCATGCCGCCGGGCGCGAAGTGTCGATGACATTGTCGGACTCGTTCTGCGTCGACCGCTACCGCGACGAGTTCCTCGATCTCATGCGCTCCGGCACCGTCGACATCGTCTTTGCCAACAGCCCCGAGATCAAGTCGCTCTACCAGACCGCGTCCTTCGACGAGGCGCTGGCGCAGATCCGCAAGGATTGCAAGATCGCCGCCGTCACCCGCTCGGAAAAGGGCTCGGTGATCGTGCGCGGCGACGAGACCGTGACCATCAATGCGACCAGGATCCGCGAGCTGGTCGACACCACCGGCGCCGGCGACCTCTACGCCGCCGGCTTCCTCTACGGCTACACGCAAGGCCGCAGCCTCAAGGATTGCGGCGATCTCGGCTCGCTGGCGGCCGGACTGGTCATCCAGCAGATCGGCCCAAGGCCACGGCAGAATCTGCGCCGAGAGGCGGACCAGGCGGGATTACTGTAGATGGCGAGCCAAGAACCAGCTGCCCACCCTCCTTAATCCAGCCCGAGCCTTTTCTTCAGTTCCGCATTCTCCTTGCGGAGACGATCGGCAAGCAGGCTCTTTAGCCGCTTGTTTTCTTCCTCGAGCGCGACGAGATCCTTCAGCCCGTCACTGTCCGCCGCCGGCGCCGAGGCCTTCTTCCAAAGATAATATGTCTGTTCCGAGATGCCGGCTTGCTTCACCGCGCTCTTGAGAGTAGCGCCGCCGCCGATCGAGGTCTCGATCTGCGCCAGCTTCTGGGCACGATCCTTCGCGGAGTAGCTCTTTCGGCCTGTTCGCGCTGACGGCGGTGCTTCAGTGGTCGCGGATATCGGCTTGGCGCCCTCCTTGCGGGCAGGCGCGCTCGCCTCAGCTTCTGGCTTCCTCGACCGCCGCGCTCTCGTCTTCGGTTTTGGCGTTTCCGCTTTGTCTGCCGGTGCGCTAGGAACTACTGCTGACTCGGTTTCCAGGGGATTGGCCATGAAATGCTCCACTCGCGGTTTTTGCAAAGGTTCAGCATCAAGGGCCACTACAGTAGAGTCAACAAGCTGACGATTTAACGGCTCGACTTCCTTTGTTGTCTCGGCCATCGCCGCGGCGATGTCGAAATTGCCCCAGATGGAACGTGCGGATTTTTGATAATTGCGCTTTTGTTTGACTTCCACGGTGAATGGTCGCGTCTGCCGCCTCATAGTTCCTTCCTGAATAGGAGAATGAAGTCGCCGCTCGAATTTTTGGCGCTTCCTGCTTAGCGCGGAGCATTATCGTATAGCCGCTCAACGGGCAAGTGATGCCGGTCTTCGATGGCTGACCCATCTGGGGAGATTTGAGCGGCTTCGCGCGTCCTGCGCATGCCTGTAAGGCCGCCAAGTTTTCTGGGTTAGCAGGCGCGCCACTGTGGCAGCTTGGCTTGTACGGCGAGGCCATGGTTGAGTGAGGCGAACCAAATCCAGCCCCGCGCTCGATCCCGAAGCTTCCCACAATGGCGAAGAGAACATCTTCACTCGTTCCTTTTCAGCACAAGACCTTCCGTTCGCTATGGTCGGCTGCACTCGTTTCGAACCTTGGCACCCTGGTGGAAGGTGTGGCGGCGGCTTGGCTGATGACCAGCATCGCCACCTCCCATGGAATGGTGGCGCTCGTCCAGTCATCGACCACCCTCCCCTACATGATCTTCTCCCTCGCGGCGGGAGCGCTCGCGGACAACTTTGACCGTCGCCGGATCATGTTGACTGCGCAACTGCTGATGGTCTGCGTATCCGCCTTCCTGGCGTTCCTGACCTATGCGGGGGAAATGACACCCTGGATCCTTCTGGGTCTCACCTTCCTGATCGGCTGTGGTTGGGCATTGCACGATCCCTCTTGGCAAGCCTCGATGGGGGATATCCTGCCTCGCGAACACCTGCCTAGCGCGGTTGCGCTCAACGGCATGAGCTACAATCTCATGCGCAGCATCGGGCCGGCGATTGGCGGCATAATCGTGGCCACAGCCGGTGCGGCCTTCGCGTTCCTCTTTAACGTCTTTTGCTACTTCGCTCTGATCGCTGCGCTGTTGCGGTGGAAAGCCGTACGGGCACGACAAGCGCTGCCGCGGGAGGCTTTCGGCAGTGCGATGGCGGCGGGCTTCCGTTACGTGCTCTTGTCGCCGAACCTTCTCAAGGTGATGTGCCGGAGTTTCATTTTCGGCCTCACCGCCGTTGTCATTTTGGCTCTCCTGCCGTTGGTTGCTCGCGAACAGGTCAAAGGGACCGCGGTCACCTACGGCGTGATGCTTGGCTTCTTCGGCTTGGGAGCGATTTGCGGCGCGCTCCTCATCGGGCGGGTCCGAGAAGTTCTCTCCAACGAATGGGTCATTCGCGGTGCGTTCTTTATATTGGCGATCAGCTGCTTCTTTCTGGCATGGAGCGAGCACGTTTGGCTGAGCTGTCTGCTCCTCATGCCAGCCGGTGCGGCCTGGATTCAATCATTCTCGCTGTTTAACGTCACAGTGCAGCTTTCGGCGCCGCGGTGGGTGGTTGGACGCGCCCTGTCTCTCTATCAGACGGCCACATACGGCGGCATGGCGGCGGGAAGCTGGCTTTGGGGCGAACTGGCGGATGTCCAAGGTGTTTCGGGAGCCTTCCTCGTCGCCAGCGTGGTTCTTGTGATTGGTGGACTGATGGGGATCGTTCTGCGTCAGCCGGATTTCGAAACGCTCAATCTGGATCCGACCAACAAGTTCAGCGAACCGACGCTGCAACTTGACCTGCGGCCACGAAGCGGTCCGATCATGGTGATGGTCGATTATCGTATCGATCAGAGAGATGTCCCAGAATTTCTCAGTGTGATGACATCGTGGCGAAAAGCCCGGCTGCGAGATGGCGCCAGACAATGGGCGTTGCTGCGTGACCTGGAAAAGCCAGAACTATGGACCGAGTGCTATCATGTGCCAACCTGGGTCGAGTATGTTCGCCACAACAACAGGCAGACCCAGGATGACGGCGAAATCGTTGCGCGCCTGGAAGCGCTGCACCGTGGCGATTGCCCGCCCAAGACGCATCACAAGATCGAACGCCAAACCGTGCGCGTGCACGACGATTTGCCGCTCAGGCCTCATTTGGACAGGACTTGAGCTGGCCCGGTGGTTTGAGCCGGGTTACCTTGAGCCGGTGGCTGCGAACGAGCAGAACGTTGGCCTCGACCCTTCGCAACACGCCGCTATACCGGGCCTCCGGTGCTCCCCTCGAAATCGTTGTGTCGTGCCACCGAGGGCATCACGGCCAACACCTTCCACATGGGCAACAGCCTCGCCATGGAGTCGAATGTGGTCGCGAGCAGATCACCAAAGAAGCGGTCGGAACCTCGGAGCCGAAGTTCGATGCCGAGGTGGCGTTCGCATGATGCGGGAAGCAGCACCACGGCGCTTGCCGGTATGTTTGCCGCCGGCAGCCGACGAACTCCTATCCTCCTGGCGAAGAGCGATGTGCGTCATTGCTTTGATTTACCGGCCGCTCAAGGCTCCCACAGTTTTCGCTTTCGAGGCGACCTATGGGAACATGCCAACGGAAATTTAACATAACGACATAAACATTTCTTTATGCGGCGTTGACAAAGAAGCGAACTGTTGTAATTGTCTCCCGAGTCGTGGTTCTCCGTACGGCGCTGCCGCAGCGGAGCTAAGAGGGAAGCCGGTGCGATGCCGGCGCTGCCCCCGCAACTGTTAGCGGCGAGCCAACCCCACTCATGTCACTGAGGCGAATAGCCTTGGGAAGACGGGTAGAGGCTATGACCCCGCGAGCCAGGAGACCTGCCACGGCGAATTACGTCCACGGGCGGGGTGTCTCGGTGGCCGCTGCAGCCTGGCGTTCGTGCCGGCCCGCTAGCGCCTTCCTTGTCACCGACGCCCCAACCATCGGGGTATGGCATGACTGTCTCTCAGCAAATTCCTGTAGCAACGCTCGGCGTGCCGCGCTTCGGTCGTCGGCGAGAACTGAAATTCGCGCTTGAAAGTTACTGGTCCGGAAAATCTTCCGCCGCCGACCTTCTCACGACGGCGAAGGCGCTCCGTGCCGCTAGCTGGGAGGAGCAGCACGATCGCGGCGTGTCGAAAATCCCGTCGAACGACTTCTCGCTCTACGACCATGTGCTCGACACCGCAGCCATGGTCGGCGCCGTTCCATCCCGTTACGGCTGGAATAGCGGCGAGGTCCCACTTGACATCTACTTCGCAATGGCGCGCGGCAACCAGGGTCAGACGGAGGATTGTGGACACGCTGGTCACCAGCACGCGGCTCATGGGCCTGATGTAACCGCGATGGAAATGACCAAGTGGTTTGACACCAATTATCACTACATTGTGCCGGAACTCGACGATGATCAGACGTTCGCCCTCTCGTCGACGAAACCGGTCGACTTCTTCCTCGAGGCTAAAGCTCTCGGCATTCACACACGCCCAGTCATCCTTGGACCGATCACCTTCCTCAAGCTGGCGAAATCGCCTGCCGAAGGATTCGATCCCATCGCGCTCCTGCCGCGGCTGCTGCCCGTCTACGAGCAACTCGTGCAGAGGCTGAAGCTGTCGGGAGCCGACTGGGTGCAGATCGATGAGCCAGCGCTTGTCCTCGATCTGAACCCGAACGAACGAGCTGCGTTCGAATTCGCCTATAGCCAGCTGTCGAAAGCCGCGCCCGAGTTGAAAATCATGCTGGCTACGTATTTCGGGCCGCTGGGAGACAATCTCGAAACCGCGGTTTCTCTGCCCCTGGCCGGGCTGCATATTGATCTCGTGCGCGCTCCCGAGCAACTGGAAACCGTGGGTCGGCTCGCACCGAAGGATCTGGTGCTCTCGCTTGGCTTGATCGATGGCCGCAACGTCTGGCGTGCGAACCTGCCCGCCATTCTCGACCGCATCAAACCGATCGTCGCCGGCTGGCCCTTGGACCGCGTCGAGATCGCGCCTTCTTGCTCGATGCTGCACGTGCCGATCGACCTGCGCATGGAGACCGAACTCGACGCGGACATCAGGTCGTGGCTCGCCTTCGCGGCCCAGAAGACCGACGAGTTGGTGTTGCTGGCCCGGGCCCTGACTCAAGGCAGGGATGCGGTGGCAGGCGCGTTGAAAGCGTCTGCCGAGGCTGCCGCCACTCGCGTGACATCCACGAAGATCCATGACCCGCTTGTTGAGGGACGGATCGCCAGCATTGACGACAGCATGAAGCGACGAGAGAGCGCTTTTGCCGAGCGCTCCAGAGTCCAGGCCGGCACGCTCGGGCTGCCGCCGTTCCCGACGACGACCATCGGGTCCTTCCCGCAGACGCCGCAGGTACGCAGGGCGCGGGCCGCTCATGCGAAGGGCCAGCTGAGCTATGTCGACTATGAGACCTTCCTGAAGAAGGAGATCGAGGCTGCAATTCGCTGGCAGGAAGAGATCGGGCTGGACGTGCTGGTGCACGGTGAGTTCGAACGAAACGACATGGTACAGCATTTCGGCGAGCAGCTGTCCGGCTTCGCCTTCACCCAGCATGCCTGGGTGCAGAGCTATGGGTCGCGTTACGTGCGCCCCCCCATCATCTTCGGCGACGTATCGAGGCCCAATCCGATGACGCTGCCCTGGTGGCAATTCGCCCAGTCGCTTACGGAATACCCTGTGAAGGGAATGCTCACAGGCCCAGTGACCATTCTCAACTGGTCTTTTGTTCGCGACGACGTACCCCGCTCCGAGGCATGCCGCCAGATCGCGCTTGCCATCCGCGACGAAGTGACGGATCTCGAATGGTCCGGCGCAAGGATGATCCAGATCGATGAGGCCGCGTTTCGCGAAGGATTGCCACTGCGCCAGTCTGACTGGAAAAACTATCTCGACTGGGCTGTCGAATGCTTCCGGATCGCTTCAACGGCTGTAAAGGACGCGACTCAAATCCATACCCACATGTGCTATTCGGAGTTCAACGAGATCATCGACGCGATCGCCGAAATGGATGCGGATGTAATTTCGATTGAGACGTCGCGCTCGAAAATGGAACTGCTGGACGCCTTCACGAGCTCCAAATATCCGAACGAAATCGGGCCCGGAGTCTACGACATTCACTCACCACGTGTCCCGGAAGTCGGGGAGATTTCGGATCTCGTCATGCTTGCCCGCGAGCGACTGTCGGATTCCCAACTGTGGGTAAACCCGGACTGTGGCCTCAAAACACGCAAATGGGAGGAGGTCCGCCCTGCCCTCATGAACATGGTCGATGCAGCACGTGCGCTCCGGGAGAAAGTGTAGGCCGGAGGGTTTCCTGGTTGCTCACCATGTGGTGAGTCACCGGCTGCCGCATGTCGGCCGTGAATGTGCCAAAACGCGATCACATCCTTTGAAATAAGTCACTCGAGCGAGAATGTGCACTTTCCTTCGGCACGTGTACTAGTCGCGCAGGAGTAAAGGGTACCGTTTTCTCCCTGTGACGTGTCGAGTTCGAAGGGGATGTGATCGGCGTCGAGACCGCTCCAGCCATGGTTATCAGAACGCCGAGTGCGTTGTTCTCGATCAGTTCGTAAAGGACTTCTCGGCTCGGTTCATCGAAATGAGCGGGTAAGTACATGACAGTTCCTTTCACTGTCCGCCGGGTTCGCTGTTCACCGGCTGGTATCCGATGGCAAGCGTTCCAACGCGACGGCGATCTGGCGCTTCGCTGCTGAGGGCAGAGGCAGGATGGGACGCGGGGGGTCGGCACGGCAAATGTCGAGCAATTCGGCAAGTGCATAGACGACGCGAAGGCTCGAGAACTCCTTGAAGAGGCTCCAGAGCGGCGCAAGCGTGGCATCGATCCGTCGCGCTTCGGCCGCATCGCCCTGTTGCGCCGCCGTGACGATCTTCACGCAGACCTCGGGCAGGATGCCGGCGAGGACGCTGTACCATGTGTCGGCGCCGGCGATCATGGCCTCTGCAGCGTTCCAGTCGCCGCTGTAGCCGATCGAGAACCCTTCCGGCACAGTGCGCCTCTGGTCGGCCAGATGGCTCTTGATCGCATCGCCCTTGTCTGTCGGATTCTTGATAGCGACAATGCCACCCACCTTTGCCAGGCGGCTGACGAGTGGTGGGGTGAAATGGAAATGCGTCGTTCCTGGATTGTCGTAGACGACGATCGGCAGGCCGCTCTCGCACGCCACCGTCGAGAAATGTTCGAACACCTCGTCCTCAGTGAGCGGGGTGTAGGAGGCGGCCGCAAGCAGCCCCGCGGCAGCTCCAAGGGCCTTGGCGTCCTGCGCGAACCTCACTGCTTCATCGGTGCGCAACGCGCCCACACCCACCACGACCGGCGTTCGCCCGGCGATTTCGTCCAAGGTCTCGGCGAGCGTCCGTCGCCGTTCCTCGCGCGACAGATACATGTAGGTGCCGGTGCTGCCGAGAAGACCGATGGAGTCGACCTGAGCGGCGCCAAGCCGAGCAATCAGCCTGCGCAGAGCAACGGTATCGACACGGCCGTCACGATCGGTCGGCGTAATGGGAAACGCGGAAAGACCGCTCAGGAATGCCATGGCAAGGCTCCAGGTTTGTGCGTGAGCGCAGGACTGGCCGGACGGCAGGTCATCACAAGGCGTCCAGAGCCCGCCGCAGGTCGGCGATTAGGTCATCGGTGTCTTCAAGACCCACCGAGAGACGCATGAGGTCCTCGCCGACTCCATCGGCCAGATGCGCATCCTTGCGGATCGGCTGACGAGCACGGGTCAGGCTTGCCGGATGATAGATGAGGCTGTCGGCATCGCCGAGGCTGACAGCCCGGGTGATCAGGTTGAGCCGGTCCATCATCCGCCGCGCGCCCTCGAACCCAGCGTGGAGGCCAAAGGCCAACATGCCCGACCCTTGGGACATCTGCTTTCGCGCCGTCACCTGATCAGGGTGCGAGTCGAGGAAGGGATAACTCACCCATGCCACCGCCGGGTGCGCCTCGAGCGCCTGAGCCACCGCAAGGGCCGTGGCGCTGTGCCGTTCCATGCGCAGCGTGAGCGTCTTCAGACCGCGCAGGATCAGGAAGGCTGACATGGGCGAGAGCGCTGCGCCGGTGATGTAGCGCAGGCCCGTTTCGTGCAGCGTGCGGAGCGTTTGCGCGTCGCCGAGAATCGCCCCGCCAAGGGCATCGCCGTGCCCATTGATGTATTTGGTCAGCGAGTGGAGCACGAGGTCTGCCCCATGTTCGAGCGGCCGCTGGAGCGCGGGGGAGGCGAAGGTGCTGTCGACTGCAACCTTTACACCGCGCGCGTGGGCGCGCTCGGCAATGGCAGCGAGATCAAGGATGCGGCTCAGCGGATTCACCGGCGTCTCGAAGAAAACAAGCCGGGTCCGCTCGGTAATCGCGGCATCGAGATTTTGAGGATCGGACAGGTCGACCGCGACGACCTTGATGCCGAAGCGGGGAACCGCCTGTTCGACCATGGCAAGCGTGTTCGCATAAAGCGTCCTGTGGACGATGAGTTCATCCCCTTGGGACAGGAGCGACAGGATCAGCGTCCCGAAAGCCGCCATCCCCGAGGCAACGACCAGACCTGCCTCGGCTCCTTCCAGATTGGCAAGCCGTTGTTCGAGGATCTCCGTCGTCGGATTGTATTCGCGCGCATAGAGCCTTCCGCCAAGCGCGGCGGCGGCCTCGTTCGCTGCCACGCTTTCGAATCCATAGGTCGAGGTCAAGAAGACTGGCGGCTGAACGGCATTGGAAAAGCCGGCCGGATCGTAGCCATGATGGATCGCCCGAGTGGCGAATCCGGGACCGGTGTCGTTGAGCGACCGCGTGAGAGCATCGGTTTCCGATTGATAGGAGCGGGTCATTCGGCCTCTGAGATCTTTCTTGGGTTTCCGAAAGATTGACGGCAAACTGGCCAATGTGAAATATCCAGTTGGCGATGAATGAAATGGTCCAGTCTTCAAGTGCCGGTTCTGCAGGTCGCACGCACGCGATGGGTGCACGCCAGATCTACGAGGCTCTTCGCGAGCAGATCCTCGGAAGTGTCTACGAAACCGGTAGTCAGCTGCCGTCCTCCCGCGGCCTGGCAAATGACCTTGGGGTTTCGCGAACGACGGTGACGGTCGCCTATGACCAACTGACCGCGGAAGGTTTTATCGAAGTCCGTCAAGGCGCACGACCTCGCGTTGCATCCTCGCTGATCGGTCCTGAGACGAGCCGCACTGTCGCGAAACGAGTCGGCCCGGTTCATCTGTCCGCCTATGGCGAACGACTGCGCGTCACGCCGCCCTGGCCGGATTATCTGCCGACTGGGCTGAAGGTCGATTTCCGCTATGGTGACCTGGCGCCGTCGGATTTCCCTGCATTGATCTGGAAACGCGCGATGAACGAGGCGATGGCGCAGCGCCCGTTGCGTCTTGCCTATGACGATCCTCGCGGCTCGCGCCGGCTGCGCCAGGCGCTCCAGGGCTATCTCTGGCGCGCCCGTACCCTGAGCTGCGACCTCGAGCAGATCATCATCGTCAACGGTTCGCAGCAGGGCCTAGATCTGTGCGCTCGCCTGCTTCTCGATCCCGCCGACCGCTTCGTCATCGAGGACCCGTGCTATAGGATGGCGCGTCAGGTCTTTGCCAGTACGGGTGCCTCGCCCGTCCCGGTCACCGTCGACGAGGACGGGATGAAGACGGAGTTGCTGGCGGGGATTGGTGCACGACTGGCCTATGTCACGCCATCGCATCAGTTTCCGCTGGGCGGCGTCATGCCGATCACGCGCCGCCACCAGCTTCTGGAATGGGCGCGGCACAACAATGCCTACGTGATCGAGGACGACTACGACAGCGAATATCGCTACGACATCAATCCGGTCCCTCCGCTGCACAGTCTCGAGGACCACGGGGCTGTCATCTACCTCGGCACGATCTCCAAAACGCTCTCGCCGATGCTGCGTATCGGCTACCTCGTCGTCCCGCCGGAATTGCAGGAGGTCTTCGCAACCGCCAAACAATTCGCGGACCGGCATTCGCCGGTGGCTGAACAGGAGGCTCTGGCCTCTTTGATCGAGAGTGGCGGCTACGAAAGCCATGTGCGGCGCGTGCGCAGGCTGAACGGCGAGCGTCGGGGGACGTTGCTGGGCGCCTTGCGGCGCAGCTTCGGAGATCGCATCGCTGTCCAGGGAGCAGAGGCCGGTCTGCACGTCGTCGTTTGGTTCGACGAACTGCCGCGATCGCGGGAAACGACCCTGGTCGAAGCCGCCCGAGGCGCGGGCCTGGGGCTACACCTGATCTCGCCCCTTTACGAGCGGCAGTCGGACGAAGGCCACATCGATCGCATGGGGCTTGTCATGGGCTATGCCGCCTTGAGCATTCGGCAGATCGAGAAGGGCGTTGAGATCCTGCGAGCGGTTGTCAAGCAGGTGCAAGACGCGTTGCCGGGACACGGTGGCTAAAACGGCGGGACGTGGCGTGCTGGCGAGGAAACCGACCCTTGGGCTGAACCGCATTTCGTTTGCAAGCCAACTGGACTGGGAAAACGCCATGCAACTGGTGCTGTTGATCAGGCCAGTTTGGCGGCAGATTTTCGTGCGAGACGAATTTCCGAGAGCGATGCATGACCCGGCAAGGAAAGCTGCTTCACATCCATATCGCGCCCGCTGCCTCCAAATGAAATGGAGGATCTGGCGGAGGCGTAGCTTGTTGCCGGCCGAGGCGGGCTCGAGCACCCGCAAGAGATAATCGACGATCTCTACCAGGCCTTGTCCACGGCCGAATGATGGAATTATCCAGCGCATGGTGCGGTATGCACCATGCCGATGCCAGAAGATCTGGACGCTCGACAAGCACCTTTCTTCAAACATTTCCCGAACGACCCCCAGCGCAAAGCCTCCCCATGAGAAAAGAGCATCCCATGTCTTTCACGCCATTGGTTGCCCCCGAGATCAAGGCCCGCTACCCGGATTTTCATCTGATCAGCATTGTGGTGCGGCACGCTGAAATCGACGTGCCGGATGCACAGGCGTTGAACGACACGATTGCGGCGGCGGAACAGGCCGCGCTTCGCGATGACGCCCAAAGGAACGCGCATCTTGCGGCGTGGGCCGTTGCCTACGAGGCTTTCGGCACAAAAGCCAATCGAACGCCGTGCTCGGCCGCTGCGCTTCTCAAGCGGATGCGGAAAGATGGCTCTCTCCCGCGGATATCCCCACTGGTTGATGCCTACAATGCCGTCAGCGTGTTGTACGGCGTTCCGATTGGCGGGGAGGATCTCGATCTTTACCAGGGGGTCCCGAGACTTCTAGTTGCGAAGGGAGCGGAGCCATTCGACACGATCCAGCAAGGTGAAATGGTAACCGAGCATCCTGAACCGGGCGAAGTCATCTGGTGTGATGATGCCGGTGTCACGTGCCGCCGCTGGAACTGGCGGCAGGGGCGGCGCACCATGGTCACGGCCGATACCCGCGCCATGTGGCTCGTGCTGGAAGCCCTCGGCCCAATGTCAGCTAAACAGATGACGGCCACCGGAGAGCATCTGATGGGACTTATCCAAGCGTTGTGCCCGGGTGCGCGAATCGAAACAGCGCGGATCGACGAATCCACTACATCTCGTGTCCCTTAGGGCATGGCCCCACCGAGAAACACCCCACTCAGCCCTGTCCGGATCTGGCGCTCCTTGCTCGCTCCGCTGGCCTACACAGTTGATTGCGAACGACCCAGAACGGCTCTCGAAAACGAGCGTCGAACGAAATCAGATCACTGCTTGTTCTCCCTTAGCGTTGTTTGGCGTACTTTTATCGCGATGCCTTCAGTGGGGATGGTCCAATTGCGCAAGCTCGGTCGAGTGATCGCGGAGAAGCTTCATGTCGACTAAATCGAAATTCATGGAGCGGTACGGACAACGGGTGCGAACCCGGGACGTCGTCCCGGTGTCGTCAGGCTCTCCCGTCCGACTGAGCCTCAGTTTTCTTCACGGCGCGAATACTCCTGAGGCCGCCCGGATTCTCGTTAAGAGACAGCTGCCGCTCAGGACGGCCCACGCGATACTCACGGAGATGGTCGATCACGGCAAGGCGTTCGTGACGGTTCCTTGCGTCGACGACCTATTGGCACTGAAGAATGAACTGTCGTCCGCAGGCGTGATCGCGAAGGTTCATGCGCCGCGGCCGATAAGTGTTCGCGAAGTCCGGGATCGCACGAAGCTCTCTCAGGAGGCATTCTCCGTGAGGTATGGCCTCGATCTGGCAACGCTTCGAAACTGGGAGCAAGGTCGCTCGAAACCGGATGCAGCGGCGAATACTCTCCTTTGGACCATCGCCCGGAATCCGGAAGCAGTCGAAGAATCGCTGGACATGGAGGACGGAGTGGCTGCCCCTTCGCCCTAAGGGGGCCGATCACTTCGGCGCGCGGCAATTCGGCCGCCAGCGCGATGGCCGGCCGCCGCGCGGTATCGACAGCGCGCGAGCCTCATGCGTCAGACGCCTTCCTTGGCATGTCGCACGCCAGATCCCAAACATAATTCCATCGCAACGAGCTGGTGACGGAAGCAGTGTCTGCACTTTGGAAACGAGCCATTTGCGTTCTCATGGACGTCGCGACTCGTCTCGTCCAGTAAAAGTCGCAATCATTGTCAATTGCGATGTTCCGCAGTCAGCTGGCCGTTTATTTTCCTAAGATCTGCGTTATAGGCCGGGGTGTTGTCGCCGTTTCGGCGGGTAAGATGGGATAGGCGACCTCGGGTGCCTTTCCGGTCAGCGAGTTGAGGAAGGCAACAAGCAGGTCGACTTCTTCGTCCGCCAGTACCACGCCAAGCTGGGTGGTTCCCATGATGGCAACGGCCTGTTTCAGATCCCAAACCTTGCCCGAATGAAAGTATGGCGCGGTGAGTGCAACGTTGCGCAGCGGCGCCACGCGGAAAACATAGGAATCGTCGGCTGCATTGGTGACCGCAAATCGGCCCTTGTCTTTTTCCGGCAGGACCTCGGCGCTGGGCTGTTCCACGAGGCCGAATGGGTAATAGGCTTCCCCACCAACGTTGATGCCGGCATGGCAGGACGAGCAGCCTTTGTCCATGAAAAGCGCCAAGCCCTGTTTCTGTTCGGAAGTCATGGCAAGCTCATCACCATTCAGGAAGCTGTCGAAGGGGGCCGGCGTGACCAGTGTCGCCTCGAAGGCTTCGATTGCCTTGGCGAAGTTGTCGAAGGTGACCCGATCGGCTTCAGCCGGAAAAGCTGCATCGAACCACTCGACATATTGCGGCATGGACTTGAGCGTGGTGATGACTTGGCCCGGTGTATTGGCCATTTCGATGCCGGCTTGGACCGGTCCCTTCGCCTGATCCTTCAGGTCTGCGGCACGACCATCCCAGAACTGGGCGATGTTGAAGACAGCGTTCAGTACAGTCGGCGCGTTGCGCTGTCCCTTCTGCCAACCATGGCCGATCGAGGTTTCATGATTGTCGTCGCCGCCGGTGGCCAAGTTGTGGCACGAGTTGCACGACAAGACGCCTGACGCCGAGACGCGTGGATCGAAGAACAGTGCCTTGCCGAGAGCGATCTTCTCCGGGGTGATCGGGTTATTGGCGACTGCCCGCGTGGTGGGTGGCAAAGCCTTGAAAGTGGCCAGTGCCGTTTCTCTGAGGTCTGCGGGGATCGAATCCGCAGCAAAAGCGGTGGCTGTCAGCAAGGGGACAGCCATCGTACTGAATAGGATTTTCATAAATGATCTCGCTGCGTCGTGCACGCAGCCACTCTGGGATATGCGGCTCATGCACGCCCTGCGCTAGATCAGTTGCGGGAGAGGACCGGGTGGTCTGACACCTGTTTTCGCGGCAGAGCTTGGACCGTCCCGGAATTGAACGCTCTTCTCGATTGGATTTCAGGGAGGCGGAGGATCGCTGCTCGGCAAGCGGCGGCGCCGGAGCCCGGAGCCGTGCTTCGGTTCTCTCTGCGCCTTCAACTATGAAGAAATCGGGGCCACCGTGTCCGATTCGGTTTGGGGCCGGTTATCTGTTCCGCAGCAGGTCCTGCTCGACTTCCGCCTGCCTTCGCCAGATCGACGTGGGCCCAAATCGATCCGCGATAGTGTCTTGTAGCACCTTTGCGGGACGATCTTATTTCGACTGTAGAGGGCCGTTTCGGGTGAGCAAAATTACACGAATTTCAAAGGGCGCCCGAGTAGCTGTTTTGATTGCTTGTGAGGCCTATAGCCTCCATCGAGCGAATATTGGCAGACGACGGAGCACAATTTTGGCTTCGTTTATCAGCTTCAATGGGCCAACTGCTTTGCTATAATTACAGGGCAATTTACCGTCATGAATTCGAGAGAACCAAGTCCCACGCAGTGATTTTCACACCGGAAGCGTTGCAGTCCTGTCGCGAGAAGCTGGTTTACAACAAGATGATTAACATCGCCATAGCGCGCAAAATATTGTTTGTTCGCTATAGTACGCTCCAGATGCCGGCGAAATCTCGATACAATAACCTCGTCGGCGTTCCCGCTCCGGCTTCAGATACGACTGCGACGCCTATACTTGCGCTTTTCCACTGCCCGACATGCAGGCAGCGAGCCATTGCATCGCGGAGGTTGCATCTTCCAATATGGCGACCTGTTCCCCAAAGCGGAAAAAAGTCTTGCGCGCTGCGCTCGCAGGTATTCGTCCGTTGTATGCATCAAAGCACGCCGTGAGAGCGGCTTCGTAGATCCGGTCTCTGCCATCTTCTGGCCATTCGTTGAGAAAATCGATAGCATCCGCAGGACTGGCAATCTCTTGCACGATGTGCGCTGCACGCCTTACGAAAAGTGGGCTGCTGAAAGTCTCTGAGCTCATTCGTTCCTCCCGACCTGCTGAATCGGTAGTTTGAGTGAACAGGCGCCTTCTCTACACTCGCCCACCATTGCGGAATGTGTTGTCACAGCGATAGCGGTTCAATAGCAAAGCAGCGGCCTGATGTCCTCGGTTTACCAGCGGGCCAATCCCTAACATCCTGCTGCGAGAGCGGCTCACCGGATGATGAATCTACATCGTTTCGACCATTGCGAATCAACGCTTGATAGTTCCTCCACGCGCCATCAGGAAGCGGCCACTGCTCTGCCACCGATTTCACAGCCAAAGAGAGGATGCGAAACAGAAATAGCCCGCTTCGTTTCGAGATTACTGGTCATTTCGGCGCAAAGCTTACGGCCGAGACGCGCCTGAAAATGCGCAAGCACCGCGGCAGCTCGCCAACAACGGACGGATCAACGGTCACGACGGCGGGATACCGCGCCGTAGATCTCGCTGGACGAACATCGCAACAATCCTGTCGAGACCTTTGTTGCTTTCAGCGGCGACCGCCACTATGAAGCGACGCTTCGCCGACTGTGTTTCACGCCGCCTGGAGAGTTTCATGACAGAAGAAGCCGAAAAAAACATCGACACCCTCATCGAGCTCACGGCCGATGTCGTCTCAGCCTATGTCTCCAACAATCCGATCCCGGTGGGGGATCTCCCTGCCCTCATCGGCCAAGTGCACGCGGCTCTGAAAGGGACGGCCGGAGGTGTCTCTGCACAAGAGCCGGTTGCCCTTACGCCTGCAGTCCCGATCAGGAAGTCGGTGACACCGGACTACATCATCTCCCTTGAGGACGGGAAGAAATTCAAATCGCTAAAGCGCCATCTGTCGACCCACTATGGGCTGACGCCGGATGGATATCGGGCCAAATGGGGCCTGCCGGCGGATTATCCCATGGTCGCGCCGAACTACGCCGCGGCGCGCTCGTCATTGGCCAAGACGATGGGGCTCGGCCGCAAACCGAAAGAGCCGGAAGCGCCGGAGCCGGCGCCGACGAAGCGAACCCGCAAGAAGGTCGCGGCTTGATTTCGGCAATCGCAGATTCGTTCTGGAGCGTTGCAGACATCGGCTTAATCTGCGCGTCATATAAAAAGGCGGGCCAACCCCGCCTTCCTTTCAAACAACTTTGTTTCATGAGGAATTCGCGACGCCTGCAGCAATCTGCTGCCCTCAGTTTTTGCTCGCTCCTATCGAGCGGCCGTGAGGACCTCCGGACCTACGCGCCCACTCTTGCCAGGACGCAGGAGAAAATTTCAACCAGCTTTGCTGAGGCTGCCAGCGGAGGATTTGCCAGTGCGGCGGTCCTGCTCGATCTCATAGTTGATCTTCTGGCCGTCAGCGAGGGTCGAGAGGCCCGCGCGTTCGACAGCGGAAATGTGGACGAAAACATCCGGACCGCCATTGTCGGGCTGGATAAATCCAAACCCCTTGGTGCTGTTGAACCACTTTACCGTTCCAGTCGGCATATACGTGTTCCTTTTTAACAATTGCAACGCGGGCAGGCCATTAGGGCCAGCCCGATTCATAGCCGAAACTTAGGCGCAGCAGAACGAAAAATTTCAAGGCCCGGCTTGATTGGTCGGCGGCAACTGGCGCACTCCATCGCGACCGCCTACAGCCAGCAGGCTCTGGCATGGCCCAAAGCACCCGATCTTCGAGCGCTCCCGCCACGTGCTACGGCTGGTCCTTGGAGACGGATGGCTGACGTCGACCCAACTACATCGCGCACTAAGCGCCCTCGCCGCGTGATGCCTTATTCGTCGGGCCACCAGGCCAACGGCTGGGTGGTTCACGGGCCCACCTTCGTGCATAACCCCTTGGCAAGCGCTTTGAGGAGTTTCGCATTGGATTGTTTCAAGACGATCGAGGGTCTAATCGATGCGGCCAGCGCGGATGCGATCGATAAGGCGCGCGTTTTGCTGGATCAGTTCAAGGGTAAGTCAGAAACAATCGCCCAAGCGATCGACGACTTCCTGCTTGATTTGATGACCTTTCTATTTGTGGTAGAAGCTACCCACGAGCGGTTCCACAATCCGGCGCGGCGGTTGGCGCGCATCAGAATGAGCAGGATCAGGCTATTGTTGACTGGATAGCCTTAAGCTCAGAGGCCGCCCCGATTAGAGAGGCCTTTGCAGCAGGCGCCAGGCCATCTTGCCGCATGAGGCCGGCGGAAGATGCGGACTGCTGAAAATAGACGGTAAGCTGCGATGCCTACCTGCCGCAAGGGCATCGCCGTTCAAACACGCGAACCCGCTATGCGGATCAGTCTGATCGGCCCTATGCCGCGCGCTACATAGGCCGATCCGCACAGCAAAGCGATGACGGCCGAAGACTATTTTGATGTCATCGGATTTCAAGATGGCCACAATCTCAAAAGCCCATTTGACGAACCTGCGATGTTGACGGACCTTACCTGTAATCAGCCTCCGACAACGGGTCTGTTTGAAATCAATGACGGTGGCTTGTAGGCGGCCGGCAAAACTTTTTCGTGACGTTGCTATATTTGCACGTCTCAGTTTGGGATCGCAGATGACTCTGACAAAGTCCCGTTCTCTTGGAGTCCTGACGCTCGAACGAGTGCTGGCCTCGAGCGACACGCCGTCGCTAGGACCGCCCGGTTCGCTGGTGAATCCGTCAACATTTGGCTTTCGGATCATCTGGGAAACTGTGTCCGGCGCTTGGGCGGAATCTGTTTTCTCCTCAAGTTCGACCAAGGCCCCACGCAAACGATCCCTGTTCCGCAGCAACTCATCACGCGCAACGACTTCGGGCAAGCTCATCCGCCAAAAGCGCTCAACGCATCCTTCTTTCTCGCCTGATGTCCTACGATCTTCGTTTCCAGCGCCTCGCGAATATTCCCTAACTGTTGCAGATCCTTGATGAGATCCGTCTTCGCGCGCGAAAAGGCTCCACGCGCTCGAACCCGCCACGCTCCTGTCTCCTCTGCCGTTCAGCCTCGACCCTGGCGTGCCTGTCGAGGACAGCCTTCCGCTGGGGCGACCAACAGCTAAATTCTCACTCACTCAGTGCAGCGGCTATTCGAAGCGCATCCTATGCCGCTCCCCCGGCAGCGGGCCCAATCGTCTTCCGAACGTGGAGATATCGTCCCAAGCCGCGCGCGCGTCGCGTTCGGCCCTGTCCGATGACCGACGATGTCGAATACGCAACATAGCAGCGCCCGATTTATCGCATGCCTCGAACGGTTTTCTGATCTGGCGCAGTTCATGCCTAGTCATCCGCAAACGCGTCACGCACCAAGGAGAAGTCGCCCCCCATGATCAAATCACCAAGAAATACCGCCGCAGGTCTCCTGGGTTCATCCAAAGACGAGGCTCGAGTAAGGCCTAGCACCATGAAGCCGGTTGCTCATCTGGCTCGGCGCTGCCCGCCGATCCTCCCACGGGGGGAGACGAGGACGCAGCGCCTTCATCAAAATGAGGAACAAATCACTTTGCCTCGAACCTTGCCTTTCGACCAGCCAGCACAACCGGAGCCATCGATCAAACTTCGGTCCCCCTGGCTGCGCAAGGCATTCATTGCCACCGCGCTGGCCCTGGTGACGACCGCTCCGGCTCCGGCCGCCACCGACGACTGCAAAGTGACGGATTTCCTGCTCGACAACGGCATGGAAGTGGTCGTCATCCCCGATCACCGCGCGCCGATCGTCACTCATATGGTCTGGTACAAGATCGGCAGCGCCGACGAGCCACCGGGCAAATCCGGCATTGCCCATTTCCTCGAGCGTCTGATGTTCAAGGCGACGACCAACCACGCCGCCGGCGAGTTCGACCGAGCCGTCTCAGCCATCGGCGGCTACAATAACGCCTTCACCGCCTATGACTACACCACCTTCCTCGAGACGGTGGCGCCCTCGGCGTTGGGTGAGATGATGGGCTTCGAGGCCGATCGCATGTTCAACCTCATCCTCAACGAGGATGATATCAAGACCGAGCGCGACGTGATCCTGGAGGAGCGCCGTTGGCGCAGAGAGACGAACCCGCAGGCTCTGCTGGACGAGGAGGTCAACGCGACGTTGCGGCAGAACCAGCCCTACCGCATTCCGGTCATCGGCTGGATGCAGGAGATGGAGAAGCTGAACGGCACCGACGCATTCACCATCTACAACAAATACTACCGACCGAACAATGCCGTGCTGGTGGTGGCCGGCGACGTAGAGCCTGAGACGGTGAAGGCGCTGGCCGAGAAGACCTATGGCAAGGTTGTGCGCGGGCCGGACCTGCCCCCGCGCAACCGCCCGGTCGAGCCGGAGCAGAACACCAGGCGCACAGTGACGCTGACCGATGCGCGCGTTTCGGTGCCGAGCTTTTCCACTCAATGGGTGGTGCCGTCCTATCATACGGCAGAGCCCGGCGAGGCCGAGGCGCTCGACCTGCTGGCCGAGATCCTCGGCGGCGGCAACCGCAGCCGGCTCTATCAGGAG
Organism: Mesorhizobium sp. M0410; assembly: GCF_040321435.1. Classification (NCBI taxonomy): domain Bacteria; kingdom Pseudomonadati; phylum Pseudomonadota; class Alphaproteobacteria; order Hyphomicrobiales; family Phyllobacteriaceae; genus Mesorhizobium; species Mesorhizobium sp. M0410. The sequence goes on along the minus strand of NZ_JAMYRN010000018.1, from coordinate 21,682 downwards.
CTTGTCGTCAAGCAAGGCATAGCCTCGGCGGCCGGCGCCTTCTTCCAGGGCACCATGCTAGACGACACCAATTTCACCATCTCCGGCTCGCCGCGCGGCGATGCAAAGCTCGTCGATCTCGAAGCGGCGGCCGTTGCCGAAGTCGCCCGGATCGCCAAGGATGGCGTCACCAGCGACGAGCTGGACAAGGCCAAAGACCGCTATATCCGCTCGGTGATTTGTGCGCACGACGAGCTGGACCAAATCGCCAACATTTATGGCAAAACGCTCACCACCGGTGGCAATGTGAAGGACGTGCTCGAGAGGCCGGACCGCGTCCGCAAGGTCACGACCGAAGAGGTCAAGGCGGTCGCCGCGCGTTATCTGGTGCTCGACCATTCGACCACAGGCTATCTCTTGCCGTAGCAACAGGCGGGGAATTGATCATGAGCTGCATCCCCATGCGCATGCGCCGCCCGGTCTTCCCTTCACCCCTTGTGGAGAAGGGAAGACCTGGCGCGCCTTCGCCACCCTGTTCCTCTCCATCCTCTTTTTCATCTTGCGGGCGCTCGCCCGGTAAACGGGATCTGTTTAAAGCCGCGAGGAGCGGTTTTCGCGGGCCTTGTCAGGCATTTGCCGGTTCAGGCGTCATTATTGGGGTGCGCTCCTCTCAGGCCAGCCTCTCTTCGAGTCGATAGAGTCGCCGATTCGTGGCCAGCAGATTGTAGGCGCAGGCCACCAGCATCCACTCCGCGCGGCTGGCGAAGCCGATGTCCGTTGTTCAATCGTTCGACTTAGAACCGCGAGGCATCTTCTAGCGTATTCAGGTATTCTCCCTTTCCAGTTGGGTACCGTGGTCTACCAGCTGTCTGGCCGAGGCCCTATAAGGAACCCGGACGTCGCGGAGTACACACCGCACCTGCCATATATACCTGCTGCGTTGAGGAGGAATCCGGTATTGCCCCTGTGCCTGCCGATGATCCGTCACCTGAGATCCCCTGACCTGTTTGGACCCATTGATCGCCTGCCGGCACTTGGCACGCGGACTAGCGAGCGGACATTCGAGGTCCTCAACCCGTCGACTGGCGAAGTGCTGGCAGAACTGCCCGACATGGGTGTCGAGGAGACATGCGCTGCGATCGACAAGGCCTATGTCGCGCAGCCTGGATGGGCAGGGCTGACCGCACGTGAGCGCAGCGACGTTCTATGGCGATGGCATCAGTTGATCATCGACCACGCCGACGATCTCGCCGCGATTCTCACCGCGGAGATGGGCAAGCCGCCTTGCCGAAGCCAAGTCGGAGATATGGCATGCTGCGGCCTATCTGCAATGGTACGCCGAGGAGGCCAATCGCGTCTATGGCGAGACGATCTCCGCACCATCGATGGACCGCCGAATGCTGGTAATCAAGCAGCCCATCGGAGTTGTTGGCACGATAACGCCATGGAATTTCCCGGCCTCGATGGTGGCGCGCAAAATCTCGCCAGCCTTGGCGGCGGGCTGCACGATCGTCCTCAAGCCCGCTGAACAGACGCCGCTCGTAGCGGGAGCAATGTTCGCCCTCGCCCATCAGGCTGGCTTTCCCGAAGGCGTCGTCAAGCTGATCTATCCGTCCGAAGGTGATGCGGTCGGCCGCGAACTTTGTACAAATCCCAAGGTCCGCAAGATCAGCTTCACCGGGTCGACTGAGATCGGGCGCCTTCTCATGCGCCAGTGCTCGGACCAGATCAAAAAAGTCAGCCTTGAGCTCGGCGGCAATGCACCTTTCATCGTCTTCGATGATGCCGATATCGATGCCGCGGTTGACGGTGCGATCCAGGCGAAGTTCCGCAATGCCGGCCAGACCTGCGTTTCGGCGAACCGCCTTTACGTCCAGTCGGGCGTTCACGACGAGTTCGTCGAGAAATTCGTGCAACGGGCTCGCCAACTTCAAGTTGATGACGGTTTCGCTCCCGGAGTGGACATCGGACCGCTCATCGACAAACAGGCTTTGGCCAAGATCGAATCCCATATTGCCGATGCAGTCGCCAAAGGCGGCGCAATTCGATGCGGGGGCAAACGCATCGGCACGAATGGCACGTTTTTCCAACCGACAGTCCTGACCGGTGTCTCCAGCGATATGACCGTCGCGCAAGAAGAGACATTCGGGCCGCTGGCACCGATTATTCGCTTCAAAGATGCGGATCAGGTCGTGCGTGAGGCCAACGACACGATCTACGGCCTCGCGGCCTACTTTTATGCCTCCAACCTGAAGCGTGTCTGGCATGTGGCCGAGGCCTTGGAATATGGAATGGTCGGGGTAAATACCGGCCGGATGTCTTCAGAAGCGGCGCCGTTCGGTGGGATAAAACAGTCCGGCATCGGGCGGGAGGGATCCCGCCATGGCCTCGAGGACTACCTAGAAATGAAGTATCTCTGCATGGGCGGAATCTGAATTTTCGGCTTGCAGGGTTCACAGACCGGGTAACCTAGCGAGCGATTTCCAAATATGTGAATTGTAGGATCGCTCCTCGATTGGGAACTGAGGGGCGGCTCCGTACCCGAGCAAACACGCAATCCTGAAGGAGCACCCTGGCTGGACTTATCTCTCGACGAGACAAGCGTCTGCATTGTCGGCGAAGACGGCGTGCATGTGACGGAGGATACGCTTGCCAGCGATTTGGCGGCCCTCGCCGACTTCAGGCGACGGGCTGTCGTTGCGCGGGTCTGGTTGGAAGCTTGTGCACCATCGCGATCGTGAACGCCGGTTTGTGCGCAATATCCGGTTTCTGGGCAGAATTTTGAACCTGCTACCTTTCGATTGTCAGTAGCTCAGTTGTTCTTCGGCCGACTGCCGCGCCGGTACAGGCTCGGACAGAATCGAAGATACCATCAGGCAGGCATTCGCATTCGACATTTCCGGTGATCGGCGCACGATCCAGGGCGCGCCAGGTTGACCAAGCGCCTCGATCTGGTCGAGATTGGGATAGCTCACTGGTGGACCTTTGGGCTCATAGTGCTTCCTCCTCATCGAGATGAGGATTGCCGGATTTGGCGTAGAACACCAACACGGGTCCGAGATCAAAGCGCGTCCCGGGCGCAAGGCGCTGGACGGACCGGGGCCATGTTTCGTCTGAGACGCCATCGATGCCTCGCGCCAGCGTTCTGGCGAATCGGGGCATCAGCGGAGCGAGTGTCGGTGCCAGGATCGCAGCGGCCGTCGTCTGAAGGGCTAGCGAAGTCCGATTGCGGGCGGGATAGAAACGTCGCGCCGCCGCATAGTCTTGCGCCCGACGGTAGATCACGCAATCGCGCACGAAATCGCAGACCTGAGCGGCCGCGCGCCTGACCGAGAAGCCTTCGTCCGAATAGGCGCGCTCCATCGCCGCGCGATAGATCTCTATCCGAGCAAAGAAGGCGCGGTCGACCGGGCTCCAGTCGCCTGCATCGGGTACACGGCCGGCAAAATCCTGCTTGGTTTCCTGGTTCAACGCATCAAGCCAGTTCAGCCAAACCCCTTGGAACACCTCGTTCTCGGTGCGGCGCAGCGCGTCCAGCGTGAAATCCGTCCGCTCACCTTCCGGGCGTGTCAGGCCCAAATGGAGGCGCACGACGTCGACTGTCTTTGGGCTCAGAACCTCCTTGCCCCAGACCGCATGGCGGCAGCTGGTTGAGAACTTTTTGCCGTCGAGCAGGTAGAACTCGTTGACGTGATAGTGGATGCGTGGCGTCCAGTGGGAGAAGACCTCGGCGTAAAGAGCGGGGTAGAGTAGCGCGTGGTAGAACGAATTGTCGAAGCCGAAGAAATGGACAATCTGCCAGTCGTTGCCGGGCATCTCCGCCTTCCAGTCGCGACCCAGCAAGCGGCCGAGCGCCTGGATGTTGTAAAGAAAACCGAAGGCCATTTCGGGCCAGACCCAGATCACTTGCCCCGGGAACCCTTCGGCCGGCAGGCCCCAGTCCGAGGGGTGGGTAATGGGCACTGAAAAGTTGCCGCGTCGGCGTAGGCGCGCAAAGAGATCCAAGATCCGTAGCGGGACGCCCGACGCCCTTAGATGCCGGTCGATATTGTCGTAGCATCGGTCCAAGGCAAGTTCCGGGCGGCGGACGGAGCCGACCAGCGGCGCCTCGGCAGACTGCCGTGACCGGGCTGCACCCAAGTCGTGGCAAAGGTTTGGGGCGCCGCATTCCTCGCAGATATTGCCACCGGCGGAGCCGCCGCAATCGGGGCAGAGGCCGCTAACATCCGGCTCGTAAAGATAGTGGCCTGTCACAGCATCGAAAAGCGCAGGGCTCTGGCGCAGATCTACCGCCGTGCTGCTCAGAAGACTGCGGAAACACGCGGCTTGAAACTCGCCGTAACCGTCATCGCCCATTGTGGGTTGGAAGCTGTGGACGTCACAATCGAGAAGTGCAAGCGTGGCGCGAATCTCGTCGGCGTAGTAGCGCGCCACGTTTGCAGGCGTCGATTGATCGGCATCGGCGCGTATCGTGACGTAGCTCTGGTTGTCATCGCTTCCAGTGAGGTGATATGCTTCGACTCCTTTCATGCGCAGGAAACGAGTATAGACGTCGGCGCCGAAATAGGGGCCAGAAAGATGCCCCAGATGCAGATCGCCATTTGGCGTTGGCGGCGTGGAGAAGACGAAGATCGGCCCGCGTGGAGCCGTGATCTTTGCAGCGGCATCAAGGGCGGCCTCGCCGTCTCGCCAGTAGACATCGACGAAATCTAGGTCTTCGTTTCCGTCGTTGCGCAGCACATGCGCTTCAAAAGGGTGGAACAGAACGACATCGCCCGCCTCGACCGGGATTTCCCCAAGGTCGGTCCTGACCTTGCCCGATCCTGACAGGATCACGAAGGCCTCGAGTTCGTCGTGCCGATGGGGCTCGGATGTAGCGCCCGGTGCCACCCTACCGAACGAAAAACCCGTGCCGACGCTTCCCGTTCCAAGCGTGGCCATGTCGATACCGAACGCCCGCGACAGCTCCGTTCGAGAAAACGTGTATTTGCGCATGACAACGTACCTAAGCTGTTGAAGCCGTGGGATCTTCGGCTGCCAACGCAACAGCCTCTTGTGCAAGTTGCGCAGAGAAGCGGCAACCCAACCGGTTGGCGGCCTCGGCCAGAATAATGCGGCTCTGGGCCGCCAGGCGGGCGACGAGGGGGCGCCAGTCGGGCTGTAGGCGTCATAGAAGACTGCCCTGCGACCACCCCCACAATCCACGTGCCGAAGCGTCGTAACGGGCTTCGGTCGATGCTCCGCGAGCCCGCAAATCAGAACGCCATACTCTCCGCGCATTTTTGAGCGGTCGATCAGTTTGGTGTGCATGCCTCCGCCTGGCTGCGTGAGCTCAATCGCGATAGAAAATGCCATTTGGGGGCTTGAGTTTGTCGAGATCGGCCACTTTGCCCTCGGGCGGGTTCAGGGCGCGCTTAAGCACGTTATATTCAGCGCGGGTCGGTCCACCGGTTGAAGCACGCTGGAACACCAAGTAGAGTGTCCGCCGCGAACGGTTGCTTTTGTTCGGTCGTGAGTAGTGCGGTGCGTAATCGTCGAAGATGAAGATGTCGCCAGCCTTCCATACTACGGGTTCCCAGGAGAACATTTCGGCAACTTGAGGATCGATCACCCCACCGGCATCCATGGGAAACACCCCCTTCTTGTGGTTGCCGGGGCTGAAGAAAAGCCCGCCGTTTTCCGGGTCGGAGTCGTCGATGCCTATGGCAACCACCGCATGGACCATCCGGTCGGGGAGTTTGTGTGGAATGTGATAAATGTCCTGATGCGGGAGATAGCCGCCGCTGTCGGGGTAGTGGAAAATCAGCAACTCCTTGAGTCTGCGCGAATCTTCGCCAAGCAAATCCTCGACCGCAGACTCTATGCGCTGATCTTCTAAGAGCAAACGACGCAATGGATCATGGAAGTCGAGAAAATTCTCGATCTTGGAGATGATCTTTCGATTGTCCGTCGTCTTCTCGAACCACATGAGCCATTTATCATCGCTGACATCCCAGCGTGACATATCTTCGACAAAAATAGAGATATCTTCCTGAGCCGCTGGAGCGAAGAACCTTTCGAGCCTGACGTATCCGTCTTTCTGCCACTTTTCTCTTTGTGCATCAGTCAACATGCGAAAAGCCTCCTGTTGGAAAGACTGGTTGGTCGGACATCCCAATTAGGGCAGTCGGGCGCTGGTCAAGTTGCGGGTCCACGGAGACGGACTCACGTCATGTGGGACGGCGATGCTAAGTGCGTTCCGCTCCGGCGGATATTGTCCGCAGAAGCTCGGCGCGAGACTGCCTATGTCAGGCTCAGCCGGGTCCAGGGGTTCCGTAAACTGGGCCGGATCAATCGCTTCACCCAGTCCAGCCACGACACGCATCGCTAAAGGCCGGCACCATCCGCAGACCGCCGACCCAGCCATGGCCGCCAAGACCACGGCGCTCTGCGACCTGGTACGGTCTTGACAACCGTAGGGGAAATGCACGCCCCCAGAATAATGCGATGCGCCGCTTGGTCCAAGGGCTTGTTCGGTCACGGTGATATCGGAGAAGCCTCCGGCGTTCGCCGCAGCGGAGGCGGACATCATTCCTAGGATGCCACCGCCGATGATCAAAAGTGTACGAGTCATATCCCGCTGCCCATTTCTTCGGCTGCGGGGTCGGGCCAGCTCTCGATCGAGGTATGGCTGATGAAGCCAGGATGCTCGGGGCTCGCGCATGGCGCGCGCCCAAGAAGGCTATCGAGGATGCGGCGCGCGCGCCAGGCCAGCAAGCTTAGGTTCGGATCGGCCAGGCCGCGCTGCCCGAGGCTCGCGTTTTGTACGAAGATGCGTTTGTCACACGGTCCGTCCCAGCTCACCGAAAAATCCTCGCGAATAGCTAATTCATTGTTGATCTGCTCCAACCGGTCCATGATCGGTTCCAACAAGCTTGGCACCGCGTTCTCGTAACCGGTGGCCAGGATGACGATGTCAGCCGTGACTTCTTCGACCTCGTCCATGCCATGCTGCAGGGTCAGCCTGTGACCCGGTCCGGCGTTGATGCAGTGCGAGACGGTGCAGCCCGGCCGCAGTGTGATGTCGCATCGGTTTGGCTCGAAAAATGCGTGGCGGTACAGCGCCTGATAGATCGCGCGCAACGTGCTTTCCGAAATGCCGTCCGAAGCAAGCACGAAACGCCGCAGGAGCAGCTTACGCTGCGACTCGCTCATCGCCGCGAAACGATCCGAAAAGCAGGGCATGAACAACTCGTTTGTGAACGGGCTGTCGTCGAGAGGCAGGTAGTTCTCACGCTGCGAGACCCAAGTGATCGAGGCAGGCCGCCGTTCTTTCGGCAGGCCGACAAGGTGCAACATCACCTCGGCTCCCGACTGGCCTCCGCCAACCACGCAGACATGCTTTCTCCGCACCTCAGGATGGATGTGCAGTAAAACAGATGAGTGGAACAGGTTGCGTCCAGTCCAGCCCTGAAACTGAGGCGGAATTTGCGCCTGCTTGCCAATGCCGACCACGACGTTTCTGGCGCCGAGAACTGCCTTATCCGTCCGCACCCGAAACTCGCCGTCAAAGCGGATTTCGCGCACCGTCTCGCCGCCACGCACAAGTGGGTTCCTGTGGAAGGCCCAGTTAAGGTATTGCTCGAACTCAACTCTGAGCACGGCTTCGAACTGTGCGTTCAGGAAGTGATACAGACGCCCGTTCTCGTGCAGGAAGTTTACGAAAGTGTAGGCTGATCTCGGATTCACCAGCGTGACCAGATCCTTGAAGTGGCTGACCTGGAGCTCCGAGGAATCGAACGCGATGCCCGGATGCCAGCGGAAGTCGATCTGCCGATCCAGGAACAGTGCCCCTTGCCCAACTTGATCGTGTATCTGACACGCAAGGCTCAAATTAGACGGCCCAGCACCGACCCCAACGCAAGATAACTCCACTTGCTTTCCTCCTATAGAGTCTTCCCACTAGGTGGCTTGTTCTCGGCGAATATCGGCCATAACCATTGGGCCCCTCGCGGACGTTTTCGGAGCCCCGGTCCCGACCGGGTTTGCGAGAATTTGTCCAGCGCGTTCGCGTCGTCGAATGTAGACCCGAGCATTCCAGCGCGGTGACAATCGAGGGGTCAGGCCGGCGACGTGGGGCAACGACGTATGTCCTTTCCGCCCGTCTGGATGCCCGCGTCGCGGTCACGCGAGACGCTTTCCAGGCCCATTAAGGTGTTTGAGGCCGGCGCAATCGCCCGCCTCGACCATGAGGCGCCGGCCTTTCGGCGGCTTGATGGCAGGCGAGAGCGCGGTTTTTCTGCGGCGACGGCATTTTCGGTGCGCATGATCATGGACGACGTCTCGCTGATGCGTTCGCAGAATCCCGTGCATGGGCCGTGCCAAGAAGGAAAACATTATTAAACAATGAATTGGCGGATTTGCGATCCTGTCGGAAATCCGACATTGAGGGGACGCCTACCGACGGCGCCCGATTTGCACGTCGATGTCGCCTTTTCCGAATAGCTAATCGGGCACCTTCTGCACCAGAATACTTCTCTCATGGAGACCAGCACGAAGTCTTCATGAACCGACAGTGCAGAACCTGGTGTGTCTGCCGGACAGATCGCGATATGCCTTCTCCCATCGAGGTCGACAGTTGCAAGAGCTGCCAGATCCTTCGCCCTATCGTGCCGTTGCACTGGCTCGGTACCGACATCCTCGGAGGCCGCGATCATGAAGGGTGACGCAATCTCATGTCCGCCGCGAGGCCCCTCTCATGGGAAAGCAATTCTCTATGTTGGTGTCGGATCGATGCTCTTGATGAGATGGTTGCGGATGGCCGCATGCCCAGACCTGAGCGCATCAATGATTGTGCGATCTGGGACCTTCACCAACTGGATTATCGAATCTCTGGAAAGATAGCCGGAAGACAATTGCGTTATGACCACTCTGCCGGTTCCAAAAGCACGTGGGCCATTCGGTCCCTGCGACTCAATCAAGGCGGAGGGATGAGGCCGCAAAGCAGTTTTTGCGCGCCCACCGGTGGGCCAGGATGGAGCCATCGTAAAGGCAGTTATTCGATGATCGCCGCCGCGGAGTCCTCAGGCTGTGCCGCGCCCGACACCGGCGACGTAGTGGTCGTCGATCGCCCCGTCGCCGATCTCAATCCGAAGCTTGGCCAGTTTCGCGGTGAGCTTCACTGCTTATTCCGCAGTGCCCACCGAGCTGGCACACGAGGTTCTATCAGGCGGTCACGGCTGCATTCGTTGTCGGATCTTCGACGACGTCGGACATGAGACACAGCGCCATCAGGGTGATCGCGTTGTTATGAAATGATTTTCTCATTTGGCACGACACCTGCAACGCAGTCCGCAAAACGCGCTGCGGCACGGACAGAGGAGAAATCATCCCATGATCATGCGCGCCGAACATGCGGTCGCCGCCGCGAAAACAAAGCTCTCCCGAGCCTAAGGAGAACCTTGAAATTGTTTTCCAGTCGACATCATTCTTCACGTTATCCTGAGATGACCGCATTCGATTTCCGCCCAACGCTGAATGCTCCCGACGATGATCCCTATCTTTGGCTCGAAGATGTAGAAGGCGAACGGGCACTTGACTGGGCCGCCAGCCAGTCTGCCAGGACCCTGGAGTACTTCGGTGGAACGCAGTTCGAGCGGGACCATGACGCCCTGACAGCGATTTTCGATCGCCCTGACCGGATCCCCTTGAGCAGGCGCCGCGGCCAGTACCTCTACAACTTCTGGCAAGATGCCCGAAATCCGCGCGGACTGTGGCGCCGGACCACCCTTGCCGCCTACATGAAAGTTGATCCCCAGTGGGAGCTACTGCTCGATCTGGACGCCCTCGCCGCTAGCGACGGAGAGGACTGGATCTGGCGCGGCGCGTCCCTTGAGCCGGAGAGACGGGAAAGAGCCGTTCTGCGCCTGTCGCGCGGCGGCAGCGACGCGGTCGTGCATCGCGAATTCGATCTGGGATCTTTTAGCTTTGTCGCCGATGGTTTCAACCTCGCGGAGGCCAAGGGCGAGGTTAATTGGCTCGACCCTGACACGCTTCTGCTTTCTAGTGCGCTTGGTGATGGCATAGCCACCCGCTCCGGCTACGCGCGCACCGTGCGGCTGTGGAAGCGTGGCGCGGATCCGCTCACCGCGCCGGCAATATTCGAAACCGGTTCCGACTCCATGGCCGTGTCCGACCATTTGGACCGCACCGCTGAGAGCGAGCGCCTCCGGTTCATCGAGCGGTCGACCTTCTTTGAGACGATCGGCCGAATCGGCGACAGGAGCGGGCCGAAGATGCGGATCGACCTTCCCCGGGACGCTTGGTGGAGCAGCTTCGGCGACTGGTTGGCGGTAAAGCCGCGCAAGCCATGGACAGTGGGAGGGATGACGGGCGACGAATATGGCGATCCCGACAAGCCGGAGGAATGGATTTTCCTAAAGGAAATCTCCGCTTATCACGCCGCGACGCCGGGACAGCCCTATCCGCCGATCCTGCTTGCCACCACGAGCGGGACGACCGCGTCCACCCGGGCCACGCGCGTAAGATGGCCGCAAAGCTGCAGGCCCTTGGCTATCCCGCTTACTTCTACGAACCCGGCGCGGGCGGGCACGGCTACGGCAAGAACAATCGGGAGCGGGCCGCATTCATTGCCTTGGGCACCAATTTCCTTCGCAGCGCGATCGGCTGGCAAGCCGATAGCGTTCGACAGGCGGCCGGGATCCCGCAAGAGCAAAGTTTCAATAAAGTGAGCACAGGTCGATGATTGCGAGCACGGCGCAAATAATTTGAGCACAGTCTCACGCAAAATGAATCATGAGCGCTCCGCCAACCTCAAGCAATTTCAACAGGTTTTTCATAGTGCAATCCATCATTTCTGAAGAGCAAGGAGAGAATATCATGGCGAGAAACCAAATGCGCGCCGCGCGGGTAGTAACAGCGGCTGTTGTCCTCATGGTGATGGAACAGCAGGCCGTCGCGGCGGACCTTGCGCAAGCGGCGAGCGTCCCTCAGGCAGGAGCCTCGGTCACGGAAGCGCCAAGCCCTTGGCAGATCCGCCTGCGTGCGTTGCGGGTCGTCACTGAGGAGTCGGGCTACGTCAATGCAGTGCCCGGCTCCGATCTTTCTTATTCAAACACGGTCACGCCGGAACTCGATATCTCCTATTTCTTCACGGACAACATCGCCACGGAGCTCATACTCGGCACCACCTACGCCAACATCGACGGCCAAGGAACGATCGGCGCGCTGGGCAAGATCGGCAAGGTTTGGCTGCTGCCGCCTACGCTCACATTGCAGTATCATTTTACTAACTTCGGCGCTTTCAAGCCCTATGTCGGCGCCGGCGTGAACTACACGATATTCTATAACCAGGATGTCGGCAGCGCCGACGCTCTCAAGGTTAAGAACACGTTCGGCACCGCGCTGCAGATCGGGTTCGACTACATGGTGGATCAGCACTGGGGCGTCAACTTCGACGTGAAGAAGCTTTTCCTCAAACCAGACTTCGACGTCACGGTCGACGGCGCGAAGCTGACGGGAAAGGCGGAGCTCGATCCCTGGTTGATAGGCGCAGGTGTCACCTACCGCTTCTAACAACGAAAGGTGAAGGCGGCTGCTGATAGCCGATCGGAAATGAAGGGCGCCTCGTGCGCCCTTTCTACGGTCGGCCCTACAGAAGGGAATCGACCAGGATCATTCGAGGAGCGGCCTTGCTGGGCCGGGAAACGGTCATTCGCTACACCGCCGATGCCGCGGCGCGGTCGCGCTGACGGACACGAATCTCGGAAGGTAGGTGAGCCGTCGTGCAGGTGGTGGTGATTGAGCGCCCCCTCGGAGGGGCGCAAAGCCGAATGACCGAGATCGCCCACCCTGAACCAGTTGGCGTCGGGTGCCAGGCCTGTTTGTTGGGCCGAACCAGATCCGTGTGGCTGACGCCGAGAGCCGATGCCAGTTCATAGATCGTGATACGTCGGATTTCTTCGGCCTTTCTCCAAGCCGCTGATGTACTGCTGGATGAACCCAGAAATCTCGGCAAGCTGCTCCTACGTCTCACGCTTCCTTTGCTGATTCTCTGTACGTTCCTTCCGACCAACTTGCGTATCTCCATGCACGACAAGCCATCGGATTGGGCAGCTTGAGTTTATCAACTATAATTTGTAATCCACATTGAGCATCCGAATCCGCTGGCGGAGGAGGGCTTCGGAGGCCATTTTCCGGAGATAGAATCCAGCGATGTTACAGCCTAAATTAAACATGCCGATTGCCGACGAAGTCCCTTGGTCGGATGGCCTCGACCTATGACAAGGAGCATTTCACGACCTATACGAGGCTCCTGGACGCATCCGGTGACGACGCCAGCGAAGAGGAAATGGCGCATCAGATCCTCGGCATCGATCCGGCACGCGAACGGGAGCGCGCACGCAAGGCTCTTCGCAGTCACCTCGACCGTGCGAACTCATGTTGACAACCGGCTACAAGGAATTGTTCGGCAGCTGACGAATTGCGCGGAACAATCCGCATGGCGGCGGTGAATGGCGCGGCGGATGCGGCCGCCAGATGGTCGCGAGGGCATTCCAGTCGGCCGGTCCCCGTGCGAAGCCCCGCAAGCGAACCGTCGAGAGCCTAGGTGTTTGATCTCAGGCTTTAATGGCGCACCATTGTCGTCCGAATCAAAGGACGCGCTATGGGACAGATTCTACACGGCCGCGCCACGACGACAGAGGCGGTCCGTCGAGCAATACAGCATAGTCAAGAGAGCCTGAGGGCACTGGCCAAGCGCTATGGCATCGATCAGAAGACGGTTGCGAAGTGGCGGAAGCGGCCGTCGACCGCCGATCTTCCGACCGGCCCGAAGGAGCCGAGGTCGACAGTGCTGTCCCTCGAAGAGGAAGCGGCCATCGTCGCCTTTCGCAAGCACACGCTGCTGGCGCTGGATGATTGTCTGTATGCGCTTCAGCCGACGATCCCGCATCTGACGCGCTCGTCATTGCATCGTTGCCTTCAGCGTCATGGCATTTCGAGGCTGCCGCAGCTGGATGCTGACAAGCCGGCCAAGAACAAGTTCAAAGCCTATCCGATCGGCTATTTCCACATCGACATCGCCGAGGTGCAGACCGCCGAGGGCAAGCTGCGTCTCTTCGTTGCCATCGATCGAACGTCCAAGTTCGCTTATGTGCAATTGCACGAGACGGCGGGCAAAATGGCGATGGCCCAGTTCCTTCGGGATCTGATCGCGGCCGTGCCCTATGCCATCCATACCATTCTGACCGACAACGGCATCCAGTTCACCAACCGGAGCTGCGATCGGCACGCCTTCGAGCACATCTTCGACGGCGTCTGCGACGAACATGGCATCGAGCACAGGCTCACAAAGATCAACCATCCCTGGACCAATGGCCAGGTCGAGCGGATGAACCGAACCATCAAGGACGCGACCGTCAAGCGCTTCCACTATGACGATCACGATCAACTGCGCCGGCACCTCGCTGACTTCGTCTTAGCCTACAATTTCGCGCGCCGCCTCAAGACCCTCAAGGGTCTCACACCCTATGAGTTCATCTGCAAAATTTGGGCAAAAGAGCCCGAACGGTTCCGACTCGATCCCACCCACCAAACGCCGGGACTAAACACCTAGGGACTAAGCGGTGACGGCGACCACGGCTACCAGCTAAAACAGGGATTTGGCGGGCGTCCGTGTGCATTGAGACTGTCCCACTGGGCCAGATTGGGTCGATTTGGAGTCGGACGGGTCGCCTAAGAGACGTGCTAGTCGGCACGCGGCACACGAGATGGCGGTCGTCGCCCGCCAGCAGGACCGCTGCACGGCAGGGCAGCGCCGCCAAGTCGAATGGCGATCCTGATGATGAAGACACAGGTACTGTAACAACTGCAAGACGCATGATCACGGGATCGACCCTCTAATACCGGTTTTGCAGATACTGAGTGGCCCCGCGAGATCGATAGTTCGAGATCAGTCGGGGTTTGCTGGAAAGTGGTGATGATAAGGGGATAGGCAAAGATGAGACGCTCAAGTTCTGCGGCCGCACCAGCCATGGCTGTTCGGAAATCCGCCTTGGAGTGAACGTTGCATTAAAATTTTGGACTTGGCTCAAATCTGGACCTGCGGACCCCAGGCGCCCACAATTCCTGAAACTTCCGATGCCCGCGGCCTGTTTGACGTTGCGGCGATCAAGGCGGCGGCTGGTTGCCTTGGAGACCTGGGCATGGATGCGATCTATGAGTTCGAGGTGCAGGACCTGTCGTGGTCGACGGAAACTCCATTCACCATTCCAGGCCTCTCGAGTGGCGTAAGCGCAGGGCGGCCGACAGCATCGCACGCAACATCGGCGTTTGAAAATGAGCGCGACTACGCCGAGACGGAAACACAACCGCCGTCTCGTCTGGGCGCAACTGTGCTCGTCGCCAACCGATCGAAAAGGCGCTCTGTCATCTAAAAGCCAGATGACGCCGATATAAACATCACATTTGACCAAAGCCGTCCGCGCGACCGATGGTCGGATCCGCCCTTTCTATGCAACTTCGCTGCGAGTTGCAGATGGGGAAACTGATCCGGTGCGAGGGAGGTTGGGGTGACGACGCGCAAAGAATTGCTTGAGAGAGTAGTCGAACAGATTGCGGACTATCGTGAGGGCGAGATTGCATCGATGGGCACCGCCCATGTAGATAAATGGGTTCGTCAATTTGCCGGAGCGTCCCAAGAGCCAATCCTTGCAGAGCTTGGACATGTGTTTAGCAAAACCTATTTCACCCGCAAGACTGTCGCTGATTTCCTCTCTGAGATCGTAGTCAGTAAAGAACTTACCGGCGGCGATCCCAAAGAATTCTGGAAAAACGTTAAGGTATTGCAGCTTCAAACGGCGGGAAACAGCCAAAGAGATATGTTGTCGATATTCGACAAGGCGCTACAGAATACCTTCGGATCGAAGATTGCGGACTGCGGCGGTAACGCGCCAGATACCTTTTTGTATATCGATGATGTCTTGTTCTCTGGTGGGCGGATTAGGCATGATGTCGTCAAATGGATCAAGGAGGCCGCTCCCCAGCAAGCCAAGCTCGCTATTGTGACCATTGCAAATCATCTACTTGGCGAGTGGCGAACAGGTAAGGACATTGCTGAGGCGGCTAAGGAGGCAGGCAAAAGTATCAACGTGACATGGTGGCGCGTATTCCAGATCGAGGATCGGAAGGCCTATATGACCAATTCCGACGTGCTGCGACCTACAATGACTCCTGCCGATCCCGCGACGGCGGCCTATGTGCAGGGCCTAAATCTGGAACCGGTTTTTCGAAGGCCCGGTCAAGTTGGAGTTTTGGGATTCTTCTCCTCCGAAAACGGCCGGGCGCTGCTTGAACAGCAGTTTCTGGTGTCCGGCGTTGGAGTGCGCGCCACGTGCCCCTACCTAAACGTCTATATGCGCCCCCTCGGAAACAGTATGATGGGAACGACGGGATTCGGGTCAATGATAGTTACCTATCGCAATTGCCCTAACAACGCCCCTTTGGTGTTATGGGCGGGCAATCCATGGTATCCTTTGTTCCCGAGGAAAACGAACTAGCTCATGGCCCAAGCCGAATTTCGAAGCTATCAACGCGATCAAGTCATCAGCTTCCGCAAGACGACTGAGGATTTCGGCGGCCTATCGAACATGGCGCCGGGATTTCCGATCACAATGCTGGGTCAGCTGATACGCACATCCGAAGCCCTCTATCAAGCGTGTCGGTTCCCTCACAGGCCCGACATCCAGCGGATAGTCATCGACGAAACCAGTCCGATGACAGCCAAGATGAAATCCAAGCCATATCGTAAGGATTCCCGGCCGGATTGGGAGGATATCCGGGTTCAGGTGATGCGCTGGTGTCTCCGGGTGAAGCTGGCGCAGAACTGGGAGACCTTCTCGACGCTTCTGCTGGCGACGGGCGACCGACCAATAGTTGAGGATTCGCGCAAAGACGACTATTGGGGCGCAAAGGCAGTAGAAGACGATCATCTAGCGGGCCGCAATGTCCTGGGCAGACTTTTGATGGAGCTACGCGAGGTCTTGCGCAGCGACCCGGATCGGATCACCGAGGTGCTGCCGCTCGACATCCCGCATTTCGTGCTCCTAGGTCGGCAAATTCCTACCTTAAAGCGCATGGCCCTCAAGGCGCATAGTGGGCGGATCCAGCCGTTACTATAGACAAGATCACTCAATCGACAGCTGAAGAATCTAGCAAAAAGCCTACACAGGGGGTGTTACTATAGCCCTCTTATACATTACGCATCTGAGTTTGTTTGGCGCTGAGCGGCGGACGGCTGGCGTCGCGGCCTCTTTTTCACCGCGGCTGTGTCTGGTTGTGAAAGCGCTGGGGGTTGGAAGCTGTCTGGTTTGACGCGAGCTGCTGCCCCGGCGGTCATGGTCCAGCCGGCTGATGATGTTTCCACGCATCGTTTCGTCCTCCGCTCTTCAATGGCGCGCCTTTTGGTGAGACGCGACCGGAAGACCCGCCGTCGAAGGCGGACCGCATCCGAAGGACCGGAACGAAGAGGAGGACCCGAAGCGACAGCGAAGGCTTCCGGGATCGAGAAGAGGGAGTTCCGCCTACCCCGCGCCGTCGGGAAACTGCGCGGGTCTGATGACCCGCGACCGGCAGCAACCGACAGGCTGCCCGCGCCAGGGGGCGAAGCCGATTGGCCGAGACTGCCTGAGCTTGCCGAAAAAAGCCGGCTTGGTTCACGACCACCCGGTGCGCGTCGTCAGGCCCGCGAGCGCCGTCAAGAGCTGGCTGGATTTTCCGCTTCCGCCGAAGCCGATCGCGAATGGTAACCCTTGCGGGTTTTATTAGCTCGCACGGGTCAACGCTGAATGCCTCCGCAAGTCGTCCCAGCACGCTGACGCTTGCGGAGACGCGGGCACGCTTGATCGAGCCCACAGCGCATGCTGAGATCCGCGCGTGCAGCCAAGTCTTCCTGCGTCAGATCCTGTTCATGGCGCAAGCGACGCATGTTGATCGCCATGACCTCTTTGAGATCCACGGGCGAGACAGGCGCTGAAAAAGAATTATCGTTCAAGGAATGATCGTCCTATTCCTTATAGTTGACCCGTTGGTGAGGTGGCTCAAGCCAGGACCCCATCCGGCCGACCGCCACCCTCTGCTCGAAATCAAACGGTCAAAGCGCGCACATGAAGCCAGACATCATGGACGAAGTCCCCTGGTCGGACAGCATCACGAGCTACGACAGGCAGCATCGCAGCGTTTACCTGCGCATCCTCGACGCCTGCGCCTACAATGCCAGCGTAGAGGAAATGGCCGATCGCATTCTCGGCATCGACCCGATCCTTGAACCGGTCCGCGCCCGCAAGGCTGTTCGCAGCCATATAGATCGCGCGAATTGGATAGTGACGACCGGCAGCAAGCACCTGTTCGGCGGCTGAAATAAACGCGGATTGCCACGCCTTTTCAGACGAGGAAGTCCAGGTACCCGCCATTCATCAGTGCGCGGCCACGAGAAACGGCGCGCCGCATGCGATCGCGCAGGTGATCGCGAGGATCGTTCCAGTCGGAGTGGACGCGCCGTTGACCGATCAGCGCCTCAGCGATTTCGCGATGTGAGGCTCCGGCGAGCGATCCGTCAAGCGCGCGAGAATAAAGGTTATTCGGGCGCCGCATCTTTCAGTAGCCGAAAGGCCTCCCCGCGTCAGGGGCGAAGCCGAATGGCCGAAACCGCCTGAGCCCGCCGAAGAAAAGCTGGCTCGGTTCCGTCAGCGCCGTTAGGCGCGCGGGCGCCCGCTAGGACCGGAGCTCGACAGAATCTCACAGGGTTCAGTGTCAAGAGCCACGGTTACCTCCAGAAACTCGATGACATCGAGACGCCGCTCTCCGCCTTCGTACTTGGCCACGAAGGATTGCGGACGACCAAGCTTCTCAGCCACCTGCGCCTGGGTTAGGCCTTTGACCTTGCGCAGCGAAACCAGCTGGGCCGGAAACCGCCGCTGGCGGGGCGATCGAAGGGATTTTGGCATGCGGGGGAACCGGTCAGGTAAAGACCGGCTCAGCGACTAATCCCGGTTTCCGGATTATCCCATTTTGGGATATACTGCGTTGGATCCAGCGCTCAACAGGCGAGGTTGGCAGCAGGCATGAATGGTTCAACGGGAACAGATAAGACTCGATGCTCGACTCTGTGCGACGAAGTCCCCTGGTCGGACAGCATCACGAGCTACGACAGGCAGCATCGCAGCGTTTACCTGCGCATCCTCGACGCCTGCGCCTACAATGCCAGCGTAGAGGAAATGGCCGATCGCATTCTCGGCATCGACCCGATCCTTGAACCGGTCCGCGCCCGCAAGGCTGTTCGCAGCCATATAGATCGCGCGAATTGGATAGTGACGACCGGCAGCAAGCACCTGTTCGGCGGCTGAAATAAACGCGGATTGCCACGCCTTTTCAGACGAGGAAGTCCAGGTACCCGCCATTCATCAGTGCGCGGCCACGAGAAACGGCGCGCCGCATGCGATCGCGCAGGTGATCGCGAGGATCGTTCCAGTCGGAGTGGACGCGCCGTTGACCGATCAGCGCCTCAGCGATTTCGCGATGTGAGGCTCCGGCGAGCGATCCGTCAAGCGCGCGAGAATAAAGGTTATTCGGGCGCCGCATCTTTCGGGCGGAAACATGGGGGCGGGCAGTTCGCTCTGAGCACAAAGAATATTAAGGCATTCGAGCTCACAAGCGATGCTTTAAATGTGTTGCGGGCCAAATCGCCTCAGCACGCAGGCAAACGGGCCGCAGGATATCCGCACCCGAAACGGCGAGCTGGAGTCTATGCGCCCGTTGGGAAAAAGGAGGTGCTGGCTCTCGTCGGGCCTCAGCAGGACTGTCGCACGACATGACAATGCCGTCAGGTCGAACGGCGATGCGGTTGGCGATGCGGACGGCTGTTGCGCAACGAAGGCAATACACGGGCGCACCGGCGCCGACACTAGACCACGACCGCACCGCGACTGTAGGACTCAGCCAAAACACCCAGCGCGAGAGATCGCCGGCCGAAGCGTATACGTCGATAAGGGCTCCGCGAGACAGTGTATGGGCCTGCTGGAGCGCAGCGAGCAGGTCACTCTGGAGTTGTGTGCGTCAAGTTCTGCAAAATGGCGTGGCATTGCGGTGACGTCGGCGTGTCCGCCGCGCAGCCCCCGTGTTTAGCGGAGCGGCGGACACATGACGGTGCTCAGGCGGCCAGGGCCCTCAGGCTCTCCTTCTTGTGCTCGCGCAGATGATCCATGTTGAGGTAGCGGGTCGCCTCGAGCCAGTTCTCGTGGATCTCCACCGCCAATGCCCGAACCAGCCGCAGACAGCTCCGCGGGTTGGGGAAGATGCGAACGACCAGGGTGCGCCGCTTGATCTCCTGGTTCAGCCGCTCCAGCATGTTCGTAACCGGTATGATCATGACGGTGCCATCCGATCCCCGCTGGAGATGAGCGATTTTCGGCGTATGGTGCGACCATCCGGGACAGGGGCACCGGGAGCACGCCAAGTGCGGGCAGGCCGATGTATTCGATGAGCTGCGAGCTCGCGTTAGTAGCTGGCCGCCCCTGCGACCTGCCCGGTTGCGCCGAGAGCGCGGATCCGTAGGTGTCGCGTCGCCCGCCGGCTCCCGACTGTTTGAGGAGAGGGAGCCGATGAGACGTGTGATTGGAATGGACATCCACCGCACCTTTGCGGAGGTGGTGGTTTGGGAAGACGGCCGGCTGCGCCATCACGGACGGGTCGAC
Organism: Mesorhizobium sp. M0410; assembly: GCF_040321435.1. Taxonomy (NCBI): domain Bacteria; kingdom Pseudomonadati; phylum Pseudomonadota; class Alphaproteobacteria; order Hyphomicrobiales; family Phyllobacteriaceae; genus Mesorhizobium; species Mesorhizobium sp. M0410. The sequence continues at coordinate 1,955 of NZ_JAMYRN010000018.1, read as the reverse complement.
ATGACCCGCTCGGGACTGGAAGGGTTCGGCCGCAGTTTGCGACGGACGGATGAGGTTGTCGTCGAGGCCACGGGCAACGCCATGGCGGTGGTGCGGGTTCTGTCGCCCTATGTCGGCCGGGTGATTGTCGCCAACCCGATGCAGGTGAAGGCGATCGCCCATGCCAGGATTAAGACCGACAAGATCGATGCCGGCGTTCTGGCGCAGCTCCATGCCAGCGGCTTTCTGCCGGAGGTCTGGGTACCTGACGAGCGGACCGAGCGGCTTCGCCGCCTCGTCGCGCGGCGCAACCAGGTAGTTCGGCATCGCACGCGCGTGAAGAACGAGGTGCATGGCATCCTGCAGGCGCACCTAGTGCCGAAGTGCCCGCATGCCGATCTGTTCAACAATCGCGGTCGCGCCTGGCTCGAGCGGCAGGTGCTTCCCGACGACGAGCGGGCCGCTATCGCCCGCCACATCCGCGAGATCGATCGCCTGGCCGAGGATCTGGCTGACCTCGATCGCGACATCGCCCGGGAAGCGGTTGATGATGCGCAAGTCCGGCGGCTTCAGACGATCACCGGCGTCAATGTCATCGTCGCGAGCGGTATCATCGCCGCGGTCGGCGAGATCCGGCGGTTCCGCGAGCCGCAGAAGCTGGTGAGCTACTTCGGCCTCAATCCGCGTGTGCGCCAATCCGGTCTTGGCTTGGCGCAATATGGCCGGATCAGCAAACATGGGCGTTCCCATGCCCGCGCCATGCTGGTCGAGGCCGCCTGGGCGGCGGCGAAGGCGCCCGGACCGCTCAGGGCCTTCTTCCTACGCATCCGTAACAAGCGTGGTCATCAGGTCGCAGCTGTGGCGGTCGCCCGCAAGCTCGCCGTGCTGATCTGGCATCTGCTGACAAAGGAGCAGGACTACTTCTGGGCTCGCCCGGCGCTGGTGGCGGCAAAGCAGAGGCAGCTCGCTCTCAAGGCCGGCGCGCCGGGCGAGCGCGGTGTCGGTCGCCGCGGTTCGGCTTACGCCTACAACGTGAAGGAGTTGCGAAACAGCGAGAAAGCCGCGGCCGAGAATGCCGAACGTGCCTACGAGCTAATGGTTCGGCATTGGCGGTCACGAGGGCCGAAGCGGCGCACGGACGCCACAAACGAGGAACGACTATAACGGCTGCGTGGCGGCACTCTCATCCTCTCGCACCACTCTTTGCCACGTGGTCGTCCGTGCCGGACAAATATAGCACAAGGAAATGTGGCGGCACGACCGACGCCCTCGGTCCGCTCCAGAATGGCGCCGTGCTCGACGCAGTCAAGGCGTGGCCTGGAAACCTCGCAGCCGGCCGTGGCGCCATCGCACCGGCCAGCCTTGACTGCGTCTCGACACGCTCGCGTGGGAAATCCTGTGGGCCGGGACGAAGAAACAGGCTCACCTGAGCCGAACAAAGAAACGCAACAGGAATCGAAAAAGTCGAAATCAGGGTTGTCGATGTCATCCGTCAAGGCGTGGCCTGGAAACCTCGCAGCCGGCCGCGGCGCCATCGCACCGGCCAGCCTTGACTGCGTCTCGACACGCTCGCATGGGAAATCCTGTGGGCCGGGACGAAGAAACAGGCTCACCTGAGCCGAACAAAGAAACGCGACAGGAATCGAAAAAGTCGAAATCAGGCTTGTCGATGTCATCCGTCGACTTCATGTGCTTGTGGTGAGCTAGCGGCAGCCGATAGAAGCTCAGCGTCTCCTCGATGTTATCTTCCACCCAGTTGACCAGCTTCGGGTATTTGGCCTGCCATTTGGCGATCCACTGCGCCAGGTCGCGTTTGACCTCGGCAAGGTCGCGCCGGTCGTAGAACCATCTGAGCTCCATCAGGCAATCGTCGTCGACCTTGCGCGGCACATAGTCGAGCGCGTTTCTGAGGAAGTGCACGTAGCAGCGCTGCCAGACCGCTTCGGGCAGCACTTCGCGGATTGCCGCCCTGAGCC
>NZ_JAMYRN010000017.1:0-98161 GCF_040321435.1 Mesorhizobium sp. M0410 | reverse complement strand
TCGACGAGCCGTTCGGCGCGCTCGATGCCCAGGTGCGCCGCGAACTGCGCCGCTGGCTGCGCGACATCCACGACGCCACCGGCCACACCACGGTCTTCGTCACCCATGACCAGGAAGAGGCGCTGGAGCTTGCCGACCGCGTCGTGGTGATGAGCCAGGGCCGCATCGAGCAGGTCGGCACCGCCGACGAGATCTACGACACGCCGAACTCGCCCTTCGTCTACGGCTTCATCGGCGAATCGAGCTCGATTCCGGTCAAGGTCGAGGACGGCCAGGTCTGGATCGCCGACCGGCCGATCGGGCTTTCCGCGCCGCACGCACCGCAAGGCGAAGCGACGCTGTTCTTCCGCCCGCACGACGTCGATCTGGTGGAAGAATGCAACGGATGCATCGCCGGCACGGTCGCCGCCAGCCGCCGCGTCGCCGGCACCCGAAGGGTAGAACTCGAAATCGGCGGCGAGCGCCAGCGGGTCGAGATCGAATTGCCCGTCGACCATCCTGCGGCGCAGAAAAGTCGCGTGGCTTTTCGGCCGCGGCGCTGGAAGCTTTTTCCGGCTGCTTGATCTTCTATCAGGCGTTACACCAGCCAGTTCTCGACCTTCAGGCCTTTGATCCGGTTGAACTCCCCGGTGTTGGCCGTCACCAGGGTAGTTCCCAGCGCACGGGCGTGAGCAGCAATAAAAAGGTCGTTTTGGCCGATGGTCTGGCCCCTGCCTTCCAGTTCTGCGCGAATCGCGCCGTACTCGGCATCCACCGGCACATCGAGCGGCAAGACGGGAATCTCAGCCAGCAATTCCTCGACCTTCTTGTGCAACTTGGCCGATCTGTTCTTGACGCAGCCATATCGCAGTTCCGACGCGACCACGACGCTGGTACACACGGCGGCATCTCCCACGCGCAGGACAGCGCTTGCGGCTTTCCCGGCCGGATTTCGGATCATGTCGCTGACAATGTTCGTGTCCAGCATGAACCGCATCAAAAAAATTCCTCGGATTTGACAGGCATATCCTCGACATCGGGAAAGTCTTCCTCGACACCGGGCGGTGGCTCTTTCGCCCATTGCGCGAGCAGTGCGGTGAGGCCAGGCTTGCGGACCGGCTCGATGATCAGGCGGTCGCCTTCACGGCTGATCAAGACCTTTTCGCCGGGAAGTTCGAACTCGACAGGAATGCGCACCGCCTGGCTGCGATTGTTACGAAACAGCTTTGCCTCTTTCGGCGGGGTTGTTGAATGGCGGTGTTGAGGCATGACAACAGCTCCTTGTATATACTATTTGTATATGCCAGACAGCGGGGCGATGCAATCGCATTGCGCCGCGTTGGCCGGCCGGGAACCATCGTACACGCCGACGGCATCGGCACCCTGCCAAGCTGTCCTGAGACTCTGCTTGAAAGAAAAAACTAGAAATCGCCCACAGCGGGACTACTTTTTCTCGCGATAACGTCGAGGGGCCGCTCTGCGTGCCTCGTCGCGCACGAGGCCTTGCCGCTATGGTCCGGCAATAAGCGTACCGCATTGGAGCCCTGTTTTCATGAAGCGATTTTTGCTTGGCGTCGCCACATTGGCCGGCCTGGTCCTCGCATCCTCCCAAGCCTGGTCGGCCGACAGATTGCTGAACGCCTCTTACGATGTCGGTCGCGAACTGTTTGCGCAGGTCAACAAGGCGTTCGTTGCCGGCCACCCCGGCGTCACCATCGATCAGTCGCATGCCGGAACCTCGGCGCAGGCGCGCGCCATCGCCGAAGGCCTCGGCGCCGACGTGGTCACGTTCAACCAGGTCATCGACATCGACTTCCTGGTCAAGAAGGGCCTCATCTCCGCCGACTGGCAGAAGGACTTTCCGGATAACGCCTCGCCCTTCTATTCGCTGCCCTCCTTCCTGGTGCGCGCCGGCAATCCGAAGCACATCAAGGATTGGAACGATCTCGTCCGCGACGACGTCCAGGTGATCTTCCCCAATCCGAAAACCTCCGGCAATGCGCGCTATACCTATCTCGCGGCCACCGCCTACGCCAAGGAAGCCTTCAAGGGCGACGATGCCAAGGTGAAGGAGTTTGTGACAAAGCTGTTCAACAACGTGCCGATCTTCGACACCGGCGGACGCGCCGCGACCACCACCTTCGTGCAGCGCGAAATCGGCGACGTGCTGATCACCTTCGAGTCGGAAACGCGCGGCGTCCGCAAGGAGTACGGCGAGGACAAGTTCGAGCAGGTGACGCCTTCGGTCAGCCTGTTGGCGGAATTTCCGGTGGCGATCGTCGACACGGTCGCCGACGAGCATGGCACGCGCGATCTTGCCAAGACTTATCTCGACTTCCTCTATACGCCGGAGGGCCAGGACATCGCCGCCCGCAACGGCTTGCGGGCCCGCGACCCGGCGGTCGCCGCCAAATACAAGGCTGAGTTTCCCGACGTCCGGCTGCTGACGGTGGAGGAGGTCTTCGGCGGCTGGGCCAAGGTCCAGGCCGAGCATTTTGCAGCGGGCGGCCTGCTCGACCAGACTTACGGCAGCCGCTGACGTCGCCAACGATTGAAAGCCGGCGCTTGCCGGCCTTTCCTTCATTTTGCCCACCGAAATTGCAGCTTCCGCACGTTCCGGACCGCCCGCCCGCCAAAGCGTTACGAAGAATCAACGCGTTTGCGCGCAATATGTCGTCGGGCGGCCTGTCTGAGCGAACTGCATCGCACGGCCAAACCGTCATTATTTGCACACAAACAGCCGCCAGATGCGGGTGGTTGGGGCTTTATGGGTTGGTTCGGGCATGCTTACCAAAAAAGGCAAATATGGCCTCAAGGCCCTCGTGCATCTGTCGGGCCTGCCGGTCGGCCAGCTCGCATTCGTCAATGACATCGCGGTCGCCAACAACATCCCGAAGAAATTCCTCGATGCCATCCTGGGCGAGTTGCGCAACGCCGGCTTCGTCCAGAGCCGCAAGGGCAAGGAAGGCGGCTATCGCCTCGCCCGGCCGGCTTCCGAGATCAAGATCGGCCATGTCGTGCGCGTCCTCGACGGGCCGCTGGCGCCGATCCCCTGCGCCAGCCGCACGCAATACCAGCGTTGCGAGGATTGCGACGAGGCGACCTGCCAGGTCCGGCACATGATGCTGGAGGTGCGTCAGGCGATCGCCGAGGTGCTCGACAACCGTAGCCTCGCCGCCATGCGCGATGCCGACAATGACGATTTCCCGGTCGAACTGACGTCGCAGATCTAGCGCGCGAGCAGGCTCAAGGCGGTCGCCACGGTATCGGCGACCGGACGCGTGCCATCCAAGGTCATTGCCGCCTCGTCCGCCGCTGGCGCCTCAAGCGTGGCGAACTGGCTGTCAACCAGGCTTGCCGGCATGAAATGACCCTTGCGACTGCCTACGCGCTGTTTGGCCGTTGCCGGGTCGATCTCCAGGTAAACGAAAACGATATCCGCGCAAAAGCCGCGCAGGCGATCACGATAACTGCGCTTCAGCGCCGAGCAGGCGGCGACGACACCTCGCCCGCTTGCGACCGATGCTGCCATGCGCTGGCCGATCGCGTCGAGCCAGCCCTCGCGCAGCACGTCGGTAAGCGGCTGCCCGCTCGCCATGCGCGCGACGTTTTCGGGCGGATGCAGCCTGTCGCCCTCGATAAAGAGGGCGCCCAATGCCGCTGCAAGCGCTTCACCGACGACCGACTTGCCGCAGCCGGCAACGCCCATCACCACGATGGCGGGTGTCGCTCGTCCAGTGCTCGCCGGCTTATATGCCACATCCTTCCCGGTCATGCAGGTCAGCGGCTTGCCGGCGCGCGGCCATAGAGCAGCAGCATGGCGACGATGACGACGCCATAGATGATCTGCCGTCCCGCCTCCGGCATCTGCATGACGGAAAGAATGGATTGCAAAAGCGTGATCAGGATCACGCCAGCGACGGTGCCGAGATAGGAACCGCGCCCACCGAGGATCGAGGTGCCGCCGAGCACCACCGCTGCTATCGACGGCAGAAGATAGGCGTCGCCCATCGACTGTGCCGCCTTGGAGGCATAGCCGGCCAAAAGCACGCCGCCGAAGGCGGAGAGCCCGCCCGAAACCGCAAAGGCGATCATCACCACGCGCCTTGTGTCGATGCCGGAAAGATAGGCGGCACGCTCGCGGTTGCCGATGCCATAGACGGTGCGGCCGAAGCCGGTGCGGGTCAGCACGAACACCATTGCGGCGCCGATCAGTGCCCAGATGAGAACGGCGTTAGGCACGCCAGGAACAGCAAAGCCGGTCGCCAGATAGCGCATCGCACCGGTCGCCGAATCCTGCGGCGAGAAACCGCCCGTGTAGACCACCATCAGCCCCTGCGCGACGGCGTTGGTGGCAAGCGTGATGATCATCGAGGGAATGCGCAAATAGGCGACGCCGATGCCGTTGACGACGCCGATCAGAACACCGCAGAAGATGCCGAACGGAATGGCAAGCGCCACACCGACCGGCCCATAAGCGGCCGCGGCGCAGGCCATCATCGCGCCGGCCGCCACCGACCAGGGTACCGACAGGTCGATCTGGCCGAGCAGGATGACCAGCATCATGCCGGTGGCGATGACGCCGAGAAACGACGCCACCTTGAGCTGCTGCAAAAGGTATTCAGGCGACAGGAAGCTGCGCGAATAGAGGCTGCCGAGGAACAGCAGCAGCACGATACAGGCGAACGCCGTCAGTACCGCAGGGTCGGCGCGGCGGAGGAATTTCGGCATGCGGCCGGCGAGACCGCTCACAGTCGTTTCGCTCACAGGAACCACTCCAGCCGGTTGCGGACCCGAAACAGGGCGAAGGCGCCGAGGCTGACCGCGATCAGCAGGATGACGCCCTGGAATAGAGGCTGCCAGAGCGGATCGAAATCGAAGACGAACAGCAGGTCGCCGATGGTGCGGAAGGCAAGAGCGCCGAAGATCGCGCCGATGGCGCTGCCCTTGCCGCCGAACAGCGACACGCCGCCAAGCACGACCGCAGCGATCGAAAACAGCGTATAGGCGTTGCCGCTGGCGTAGGCCGCATCGCCGGTATAGGTGAAGAACGTCAGGAACAGCCCGCCGATCGCGGCAAGCAGCCCGGCAAGCGTATAGGCGGCGAACTTTCCACGCCGGATCGGCACGCCGGACATGTAGGCCGCCATCTCCGAGGAGCCGGCTGCATAAGCGGCGCGGCCGAGCACCGACCGGCTGAACGGCACCCAGACAACGAGCACGACCGCCAGCAGCGTCACCAGGCTCGCCGGCACAATACCAAACAGGCGCCCGGTCAGCGCATCGGCGAGCCCTTCATTGACCGAGCCGCCCGGAAACGGCCGAAGCAGCAGGGCGATGCCGAAATAGACCGCACCGGTGGCAATGGTGGCGACGATCGGCTGCAGGCGTCCATAGATGACGATGGCGCCGTTGATTGCCCCGCACAGCAGCCCGGTGCCGAGCACGGCGATGACGCCGAAGGCGGTCTCGAGGCCGGTGCCGACGACCAGCCACGAGGCCAGGCAATTGGTCAGGGTGAAGATCATGCCGACGGAGAGGTCGATGCCGGCGGTGATCACCACCAGCGTCTGCGCCATCGCAACGAAGGCGAGCAGCACGCCCTTGTTCGACGCCGTCTGCACGACATTGGCGGTGAAGCCCGCCGGATGGTTCGAGGTGTAAATGATGAACATGACAACGAAGATGCCGAACGCCAGCAGCGTTCCGCGCTGTTCGGCGAGCCAATAGCGCCAATCCTTCACGCGTCCGCTCCTTGCCTTGGCATCTCTTCGTGAATGTTGAGCGCGCTGGCAATCAGCGCCCTCTCGGTGATTTCGGCGCCGACCAGTTCGCGCTTGACCGCGCCGTCATAGAGCACCAGCACTCGGTCGCAGCAGCCGATCAGCTCGTCATAGTCGGTCGAATAGAACAGGATCGCCGCACCCTGGTCGGCAAGCTTGCGCAACAACTGGTACAGCTCCTGCTTGGTGCCGACATCGATGCCGCGCGTCGGGTCGTTGAGCAGGATGATGCGCGGCTGCCGCATCAGCCATTTGGCGATGACGACCTTCTGCTGGTTGCCGCCGGATAGCGCGCCGACCGGAATATCGAGGCCGGCCGTCTTGATCGCCAGAAGACCGACCATGTCGTCGATCAGCCGCTGCTCGGCGGCGCGATCGATGATGCCGGCCCTGGACAACCGGTCGAGGGCGGCGAAGGAGAGATTTTCGCGCACCGTCATCGGCAGCATCAACCCTTCCGTCTTGCGATCCTCCGGGATCAGCGCCATGCCGATCCGGTCGTCACGCGCCGCGGCCGGACTGGCGATCGCCACCGGCGTGCAGTCGATCAGGATCTGGCCCGACAGGCCACGCAGCACACCGAAGAAGGCGAGCAGCAATTCGCGCTGGCCCTGGCCGTCGAGGCCGCCGAGCCCGACCACCTCGCCCGCCCCGACCGATAGCGAGACATCGTGCAGCCGATCCGTCCAGGACAGGTTGCGCGCCTCTAGAACCGGCGTGGCTGCGGCAGCCGCCCGCGCGGGTTTGGGCGGAAAGATGTGGCTGTATTCGCGCCCGATCATCAGTTCGACGACCTCGTTGTCGCTCTTGGTGCCGGCCGCGTAGCTGGCGACATTGCGGCCATTGCGGAACACCGTGCACTGGTCGGCCAGCTCGGCGATCTCGTTCATGCGGTGCGAGATGTAGAGCAGCGCCAGCCCTTCCGAACGCAGCCGCTTCAACACGGCGAAAACCCTGGCGACGTCGGCCGCGGTCAGCGCCGAGGTCGCCTCGTCGAGGATCAGGATGCGTGGCTTGCGCGCCAGTGCCTTGGCGATCTCGACCATCTGCCTTCGTGAAAGAGGAAGATCCTTGACCAGCGCCAGCGGATGGATATCGGAAGCGCCGGCGCGAGCCAGGGCTTCTTCGGCGATGCGGCGCTGCGCCTTGCGGTCGATCATGCCGAAACGCTTCGGCGGATCGGAAATGACGATGTTGTCGGCAACGCTGAGTTCGGGGACGAGCGACAGTTCCTGGAAGATGCAGACGATGCCGGCCTGGTTGGCAGCGGCCGGCGAAGCGAAGCTCACTTCGTTCCCGTCCAGCATCATGCGGCCCTCGTCGGGCGCGACGACCCCCGCCATGACCTTGATCAGCGTCGATTTGCCGGCGCCGTTCTCGCCGAGGATGGCGTGGATGCTGCCTGGAGTGACCGACAGTTCGGCCTTCTCCAGCGCGCGCACGCCGCCATAGCGCTTGGATATGCCTTCCATGCGGAAGAGCGGAACCGCACCGTCCATCGGCCCTCCCCAGGCGCTTGGCAATCAGGATGTCGAGCGCCGGCGCCGCGGGATCGCCCGCGGCGTCGGGCTGTCGGAGTTTACTGGTTTTCCTTGCTCTGGCCCATGATTTCCTGCGCCGTGAAATTGATGCCGCAGGTCGGGAAGGAATTGCCGACGAAGAAATTGTCGGACTGGTCGGGGAAGTAGTCCTGGCCTTCCTTGAAGTTCGGATCCTCGACGATCGCCAGCGGCAGCTTGATCGATTGCGGCACGACCTGCCCTTCAAGTGCTGCAATCGCCGTCTTGATGGCAACCGCCACCTGAGCCGGGCCGGTGCCGGCCGACGAGCATTTCAGGCCATCAGCGGCGAACTTGGCGCAGAATTTGCGGAAGCCGTTCTCCGTCTCGCCGCCGAACGGCACGAACGGATGCTTGGCATCGATCATCGCCTGCACGATGCCGGTATCGCCGCCCTGTCCGGTAATGCCGTCGAAGGGGCCGTTGGTGGCAATAGCATCGGCCGTAGCCTTTTGCGCAACGCCGTCATCCCACTTGCCGACGACCTCGGTGACATCCCATTTCTTGCCGGAGGCGTCGAGAACCTCGTGGATGCCGTTATGACGGTCGGTATCGACGGATGTGCCGGCTACGCCACGCACTTCCAGCACCTTGCCGCCGTTCGGCACGTGCTTGACCAGCCAGTTGCCCCACAATTCGCCAAGGCCTTTCTGGTCGACATTGACGTTGATGGCATCCTTGGTGTCGAGGATGTTGTCGAAGGCGACCAGCACCACGCCGGCTTCCTTGGCCCGCTTGATGACAGGACCGAATGCGGTCGGGTTCTGGGCGTTGACGACAATCGCGTCATAGCCGGAATCGATGAAATTGTTGATTGCCGAAATCTGGGCCGGCACGTCTTCGCCGGTCGAGACCACCTTGAATTCCTTGAGCTTGGCCGCGACCTCCGGCTGCGCTGCATAGGCCTTTGCCGTCTGCACCATCTGGATGCGCCATGTGTTGGCGATATAGCCGTTGGCCAGAGCGATGCGGTACGGGCCGTCTTTCTTGGGGAACTTGAAGAACTGCGTATCGGCCGACCAGGGCGCGAAGCAGTCAGGCTCGGCCGATGGCCCCTTGACGATTTCAGGATCGGCGATCGCCGACGAGCTCAGCATGACGAAAGCAGTGGCGGCAACGATACCGCCAACGAGTGACTTGATCATCGATATTCCTCCCAGTTGCAGTTTTGTTTGTTGTTACGCCGATGAATTTGCGCTTTTCCGGCCCGGCACCTCCCGCCGTACCCGTCGCGCGTTCAGGTGGCCGAATGCCGACCCGATCCCCTCCTTTGTTGCCCGGCTAGTCCCGCAAAAACTATCATATTATACATAATAAACAAGCATGAGCTGTCGCTTATGTATAATAAACAGCCCCCCATCTTCTGAGCGAAGTACCGCCCGGCGATAATTGGTAGCGCTACCATGACGTAGTGTAAAGCGCCATTGCGTTGAAGCGCGCTTCAGCGCGCCGTGCTTTCACGCCGCTTGAGTTCGAAGCCGAGGTCGACGACCCGCTGTTCCGGCCTGTTGCCTTCGATCGCCGCAAGCGCCATGGCGACCGCCCGCCGGCCGATCTCGTAGCGATACGTCCGAACGCTGGTGACCGACGGAAAAGCCACCTCCATCATGTCGAGATCGTTGAAGCCGACGATGCCGATCGTCTTCGGTACGGCGATCGAAGCGCGGTGGCATTCGAACAGCACCCCGAGTGCTATATCGTCATTGTTGCAGAACACGCCGTCGAGGCTCGGCACCTTGGCCAGCGCGTCGCGGAACAATTCGCGGCCGAGGGTGACGCTGGAGGGCACCGGCGTGGTGGTGGTAAGCCGCGCATCGAACAGGCCGGCCGCCTCCATCGCCGCGCGATAGCCGGCCAAGCGCCGCTGCGAGCGCGGATCCATGCGCGCGCCGATGAAGCCTATCCGGCGATAGCCTGCCTCGATCAGATGTTCCGCAGCCGCCCTGCCGCCCTCGAAATGTGAGAAACCAACCATCATGTCGACCGGATCGGGCCCGGTCTCCATCACCTGCACCACCGGACAGCCCGCCGTTTCCAGCAGTTTTCGCGAGGCCGGCGTCTGGTCGATGCCGGCCACGATCAGCGCCGCCGGGCGTTGCGGGCCAAACACCTGCAGCAGCCGCTCTTCCTCAAGGCCGGAATAGTGGGTGTTGCCGAGCTGAATCCGGAAAGGGCCGTCCGACAGGCTGTCGTAGATGCCGCGCACCACTTCGGCAAAGACGTTGTTGGTAAGCGACGGCACCAGAACGCCAAAGACCTCGGCGCGCGCCGAAGCCAGCGCCCGCGCATTCGGGTCGGGCACATAGCCGAGCTCGTTCACGGCCGACTCGATCTGGCGGCGCAGATCTTCCGAGACACGCCCCGGCTCACGCAGGGCGCGCGATACGGTAATGGCGCCGACGCCGGCCTTGCGGGCGACGTCGGCGATGGTCGGGCGGCCGCCGCCGCGGCGTGAGCGCGGCTTGATCACCGTACTCGTCCGGACGCCGGGCAACCGCCCACACGCGACCGTGAAACGATGTTCAGCGTTTTTGAAACTGCTGCCATGCCAAACTGGCCCGTTGCCACACCTTGTCTGGCGTCGCGCAGCCTTCGGCTGTTGTCAAGCGACGGCCGGAGAGACTGTATCCGTACCGCTGTGCTTCAGGCCGCCACAGCAGCGCTGCGCCGGGCCTTCCACAGCAGCAGCACCATGGCAAAAATATTCAGCAGGTTCCAGGCAATGCCGTTGAGGAACGCGGCGGCATAGGAGCCGGTCAGATCGTAGATCCAGCCCGACATCCAGCCGCCGATCGCCATGCCGAAGATGGTCGCCATCATGACGATGCCGACGCGCTGGCCAGCTTCCTTGGCTGGCATATATTCGCGCACGATGATCGCATAACAGGGCACGATGCCGCCTTGCGACAGGCCGAAAACCAGCGAGACGACATAAAGCGAGGCAAGCCCGTCGAACGGGATATAGAACAACAGCGACAGGCATTGCAGCACCGAGCCGATCAGCAGGGTTTTCACACCGCCGATGCGATCGGCAAGGAAACCCGAGCCAAGCCGGCTGACGACGCCCGCCGCCAGCATGATCGACAGCATATCGGCGCCATGCGCCACGCCGTAGCCGAGATCAATGCAATAGGCGACGATATGGACTTGCGGCATCGACATCGCCACGCAGCAGCCGAGCCCGGCCACGATGAGCAGCGCCTGCAAGGCCGCCGGCGACAGGGAGATCGGCTGAACCACGCGGCTGCCCGGCGATCCCGGAGCCGCCTGGGGCGGTGCGCCGCGCCGGAGCAGCAGGATCAAGGGCACCATGGTGACCAGGCAGACGACGCCGATCGCGGCATAGGTGAAGCGCCAGCCTTGCGCCTGCATGACATAGGGCATCGCCGTCGGCCAGATCGCTCCGGCGAGATAGTTGCCGGATGCCGCAGCCGTCACCGCGACGCCGCGGCGCCGGTTGAACCAGTGCGAGATGTCGGCGATCAACGGCCCGAAGATCGCCGACGAGCCAACGCCGATCAACAGGCCCTGGACGAGGGTGAACTGCAGGATCGAACTGGTCAGCGACGCCAGCAGGAAGCCGGCGCCAAGTGTAATCGCAGCAATCAGCGCCGGGATCCAATACCCCATGCGGTCGATGGCGCGGCCGAACAGCACATTACCGGCGGCAAAGCCGACCATGGTCGCGGTGTAGGGCATCGAGGCAGCGGCGCGATCGACGCCGAATTCTGCCTGCACGGCAGGCAGCACCACGACCACCGCCCACATGCCGACCCCGCCGATCGTTGCCAGCAGCATCGAGATGCCCAGCCGTATCCAGGCATAGGCACTGTCGATGCCTGAACTTCCTGCCTGGCTTGAGACGATTGGGGTCAAGAGCGTTTCCTGTCCGCAGTTCTTGAATCGGCGGTTCTGACCACTATCGGCGCATTCGCATCGCCGAGCAGCGCCACGACAGGCAAATCCGTGGCTCCAGGGATTCGGGCCGAAGTGGAACAGGGGTGCGCCATAAGGCGTTTTCCCGGCAACGACCTAGTGAAGGAGTTTGCCATGACCGCGCAACGGAAATGGTCCGCCGACGTCACCGGGCATAGCGACGCGCTGGACCTCGAGGAACACATCTTCGAATCCCACGATCCCAAGAAGATCGCCGCCTCGTTGAAGCGCTCGGCCGAGCACAGCGACCGGCGCAAGGCAGGGCCGTTTCAATCCGCCATGTCGATGCTGAATTTCTACATCAACCGCGCCGGCAAGAACCTGCCGGCGGCGCAGAAGAAAGTGCTGGAGGACGCAAAGGACGAACTGCGCGCCCTTTTTGGCCGCCCAAAGGAAGACTAGAATCGGTCACCATTAATTGGTTCTGCCAGATTCGGCTGAACTGGACCTAGTGACAGGGCCTCTTTGTCGCCAGTTTGCAGGCTCGGCTTGTATTCCCAAGCCCGCAAAAGCCTGGCGTCATGACGGTCAAGATCGGCATCAATCCCATCACCTGGAGCAATGACGACGTTCCGGCGCTTGGCGGGGATACGTCCTTGGACACCTGCCTGTCGGAAACCGCGCTGGCCGGCTACCGCGGCACCGAACTCGGCGGCAAATTTCCGCGCCAGGCCGAAGTGCTTGGGCCGCTCCTGTCTTCCTATGGCCTGGAACTCGTCTCCGGCTGGTATGATGGCCGCATTCTCGACCGCACGGTCGACGAGGAATTCGCGGCGATCACCCCACATCTTCAGCTGTTGCGCGACCTTGGCGCCAGGATCGTCGTCTACGCCGACACCTCGCGCGGTCGCCATGACGGCATTTTCGCACCGATCTCCGAGCGTCCGCGCCTCGCCGACGGCGACTGGCCGTCCTATGGCGAGAAACTGACCGCCCTCGGCGACCGCATGGCCGCATTCGGGGTCGGCATGGCCTTCCACCACCACATGGGCACCATCGTCGAGACGGACGATGAAGTCGACAGGCTGATGGCGGCGACGGGCCGAAGCGTCGGCCTGTTGTTCGATACCGGCCACTGCCTGTTTTCGGGCGGCGACCCGCAATCGCTGCTGCAACGGCATCTCGACCGTATCGTGCATTTCCATTGCAAGGACGTTCGCAGGGCGGTGCTGGAACGGGCACGCCGCGAGGACATGAGCTTCATGGCGGCGGTAATGGACGGCATTTTTACCGTGCCCGGCGACGGCTCGGTCGATTTCCTGTCATTGCTGAAACCCCTCGCCGCGCGCGGCTATGAAGGCTGGCTCGTTGTCGAAGCCGAGCAGGATCCGGCCAAGGCGCATCCGCTGACCTATGCCAGCAAAGGCCATTTCTCGCTGCTCGCCACCGCCCGCGAGGCCGGCTTCGAAGTGGCGACGCGGCAGGTAAACTGACCGGCCCGCATTGCGAGCCGGAGGAACATAATGGGCGCGCGCCTCGATGGGGTTAGCGACGCGAAAGCGCCCGGCGATCCGCGCCGCCTTGCTCCCTACGCGGTGCGGATCGCAGAAACCCGGCTCTGGATTTCAAGCCACGACTTTCAAGCTTGAGGCCGGCCGGAAGCCGTGCCTTGATGCAACCGAGGAGGAGCGACATGGCTTTCGAAGCTGCGCTTGGCATAGAACGGCTTTGCACCATCCGCGAGATTGCCGAGAAGGCGGAACTTGGCGCCGCCACCGTGCATCGCGCGCTGAAGAACAGCCGCGAGATCCGTCCCGAAACCAGGCGGCTGGTGCTCGACACCGTCTGCCGGCTCAACGAGGAAAAGATCGCCCGCGCCGCCCGGTTCGTCGGGGGATAGTGCCTTGCCCGACCACATGCGCCTCTCCCTCGACATCATGTCGGTCGACCGCGCCTCGGAAGAACCGATGCATCGGCAGATCTACGGCGCCTTGCGACGCTTCATCCTTGACGGCCAGATCCCGCAGAACACTCTGCTGCCGTCGACGCGCTCGCTGGCCGAAGATCTGAAGGTCGGGCGCAACACCGTCATCGCCGCCTATGACCAGCTCCTTGCCGAAGGTTTTATCGAGGCGCGTGCCGGATCGGGCACCTGGGTGGCGCCGATCCAGCAGAACCGCCCAATGGCTTCCCTGCGCGCCGGACTGGCGGTGCCGCAAAAGCTGTCGCGGCGTGGCCAGACCATCGTCAACGGCCCGCAACCGCCACGCAATGCCGGTGTCATCAATTTCCATCCCGGCGTGCCTGAAACGGCATCGTTTCCGTTCACCATCTGGTCAAGCCTTCTGGTGCGCAATGCACGCAGCCGCGACGATAGTCTGCTTGGTTATCTCTCCTTTGCCGGTCACCCCGGCCTGCGCCAGGCCATTGCCTCGACCATCGGCCTGTCGCGCGGCATCAGTTGCACCGCCGACCAGGTGATCATCGTCACCGGTGCGCAGGCAGCGCTCGATCTGGTCTCGCGCGTGCTGATGGACGAAGGCGACCATGTCTGGATGGAAGAGCCCGGCTATCTCGGCGCCAAAAGCGCCTTTCTCGCCAGCGGCGCCAAGCTGGCACCGTTGAAGGTCGACCGGCGCGGCTGGCATCTTGCTGATCCGGAGCTGCCGCCGCCGCGGCTAATCTATGTGACGCCATCCTGCCAATGGCCGTTCGGCACCATCATGCGCATCGAGGAGCGGCTGCAACTGCTCGACATCGCCGAACGCAACGGCGCCTGGATCGTCGAGGATGACTATGACGGCGAATACCGGTTCCGCGGCCGGCCGGTGCCGGCGCTGCGCGGGCTCGACCATGCCGACCGCGTCGTCTATATCGGCAGCTTCGGCAAGACGCTGATTCCGGCGCTGCGCATCGGCTATCTGATCGTGCCGCGCGAATTGTCGGTTCCGTTCGACCGGGCGGTGAGCATCACCGGCCAGTTCGCGCCGCTGATCCTGCAGGCAACGGTCAACGACTTCATCAGGCAGGGCTATTTCGCCACGCACCTCAAGCGCATGCGCCGGCTCTATGCGCGCCGGCAGGTGAACTTCGTCAAGCTGTGCCAGGAGCATCTGGCCGAATGGCTGACCGTCACGGAAAACGATTCCGGCATGCAGCTGCTGGCGAGCTTCGTCAAGCCCTATAAGGACAGCGACGTGGTCGCCGCCGCCGTCAAGGAGGGGCTCGATGTCCAGGGCATCTCGATCAACTATCATTCCACTGAACCCGAGCACGGGCTGCTGCTCGGCTATGCGGCGATGGACGAACGCCAGATCCTGCGCGCCGTGCTGGCGCTGCGCGCCGCGTTCCTAAGATTGGATAGAAGCTAGAGCCGGCTCTCCATCTCGTTCACCGCGGGGTTGAATCGGTCGTCCGCAGTGATTAGGAATATGGGACGCCGGTCCTTGTTTTTCGGCGTCCGCGCAAAGCGCGCTTCCCAAGGCCGAACCTCCCCGAAAACCAGAAGCATGCCCACCGCCGGTATAGGCGGGCAACGCATTCATCTGAACCATGAGGATTGCCATGAGAACCGCATCCTGTGCCTGCGGGCAACTGAGGATCTCCTGTAACGGAGAGCCACAGCTGGTCGCACAGTGCCACTGCCTCGACTGCCAGAAACGGACCGGCAGCACATACGGCGTCGCCGCCTTCTTTGCGCGCGACAAGGTAGAAGCCGGAGGCGACGCCAGGACCTACAGGCGGTCAGCTGGGAGCGGCCACCACGTCACTTTCCATTTCTGCCCGGGCTGCGGCTCGAGCGTCTTCTGGGAGCCCGAGCGAAAGCCTGAATGGATCGCCGTCGCGGTCGGCTGCTTCGCCGATCCCGCCTTTCCGGCCCCGGCACATGTTGGGTGGGAAGAACGGCGTCATCCCTGGGTTTCCGGTTAGCGACGCCGACCCGCCAGGGCAGCGCTTTATCTTACTGGTTGATCTCGGGTTCAACGAGCTTCGCCAGATTTCGCAGCGACTCCTGCCAGCCGAGATAGCAGGCCTCAACCGGGATGGCGTCTGGAATACCTGCCTGCGTGATATTCACTTCGGTGCCGACCGACACTTTCTTCAATGTCACGGTCACCTCGATCTCGCCGGCCAGGTTGGGGTCGTCGAACCGGTCGGTGTAGCGCAGTTGCTCATTGGGCACGAGCTCGACATATTCGCCGCCGAACGAGTGGCTGTCGCCGGTGGTGAAGTTGCGGAACGACATTTTGAACGTACCGCGGACTTTCGCCTCGAAGTGATGAACCGTGCAGGTGAAGCCGTTCGGCGGAAGCCATTTCGCAAGTGCATCCGCTTCGAGGAACGCGCGGTAGACTTTCTCCGGGCTGGTTGTCAGAACGCGGTGCAGCCGTACGGTGCCGGGCATATCGTTAATCCTCCGTGTTGGTGATCGATGCCCCCTAGGACGAGCGGAGCCCGGCCTATCCGACACGGGCCTGCGGATTTTTTGGCGGCTGGTTATGCCGGCCGGAATCCTCGGCCGGCCACCGGACAAGGAACTCGACCGCAGGGGAGCAAACCGCGCCGGAACTGGTCTAGTTCACACTGTCGAACTTCTGCAGGTCAACCGGTGCCGCCTTGCGCAATTCGATATCATCGAGCGAAGCATTCTCCAGCGCCACCCGCGCCGCCGCGTCGATGTTGTGGATCATGTCCTGAATGTCGGTATCGCTGTGCGCCGGGTTCATGGCGACCATCACGGTGCGGTTGAGGATGTCGAGCGAGCGCTTGCCGAGGTCGTCGGAATAATCCAGCCGCAGGCCTTGGTTCTCGGGCAGTGCGTAAGGATTGAGCGCCGGATGATGCGCGCCTTCATGCATCAGCACCTGGTCCCACTGAGTAAAATTGTGACGGCCGGTCTTGCCGGCGATGACGCTCGGAATGGTTTTCGAAAAAGTCTGCGCCGCCTGCTCGCTCGGCAGCAGGTACATCACCTGTGCGGCACAATCGTCGTCCGCGCTGTTCATCGGCGACGTCGTCAGCCCAAGATTGCTAAGGTGGCGGGTACCGGCCAGCACCGTCTTCTTCTCGGCTCGCATCGCCTCGATGATGCCGTCCAGCCGGTCGAGTTGGACGTTGAGCATCGCCCCCATCAGTTCGGAAGCACGCGCGCCGATGCCGGCGAAGGGTTTGATGCTGTCGCTTCTGCCCTGCCAGTAGAAATGGCAAGGGTCGATTGCGCAGCGCGCCCGTTCCGCCACTTTCGGGTCGCTGGTGGCGATGCCGCCGCCCTCGCCCGAGGTCATGTTCTTGAAGTAGTTGAAGGAATAGGCGCCGGCATGGCCGATCGAGCCGAGCTTGCGGCCCTCATAGCCGCCGCCGATGCCTTGGCAGACATCCTCCAGCACCAGCAGACCGCGCTTGGCAGCAATGTCCATGATCGCATTCATGTTGCAGGCCGCGCCCCACATATGCACCGGGATGACCGCCCTGGTGCGCGGCCCGATGGCGTCCCGCAGGGCGATGGGATCGATGGTCAGGCTCTCGTCGATGTCGACGATGACTGGAATGGCGCCGACCGAAAGCACCGCGGTCGCCGTCGCCATATAGGTGTGCGCCGGCACCAGCACTTCGTCCCCCGGGCCGATGCCTAGGCCGATCAGGCCGGCCGCGAGCCCATAGGTGCCGCTGGCGGCCAGCGCGAAATGCTCGACGCCAAGATGCTGCGCATAGCGGGCCTCGAAACGGTCGCATTCGCTGTCCCTGCCGTAACGAAACAGCGCGCCCGAGCGGATCACCCTGGCAATGGCTTCGATTTCCTCTTCGCCGGCGGTGTACATGACAGGCCTCCAGTCACTTGATAGTGTGGGTCACTTGATAATGTGGTCGCTTGATGGTGTGGACAGCTGTAGGCTTGTCGGCACGGTTTGAAAGAACCACTCCGCCGCTATTCGACCAAGCCATCTGCGCCCGGAAGACGGTTCCTATGACTGGTTTTGAACCGTGATTGGGGAAATCGGCAGCTAAGTGTCTCAGCCGGCAGACAAATCGTACCCATCCGAATTCGCCAAAGTGGCCCTGTCGGAAAGGCAGGTTTCGGCGTTCCATTCCGGCCAGTTGGGCAAACGGTTGGTTCCATGAAATACGGGACACACTTTGGAAGACCCTCGAAACCGGCGTGCCGGCGGAAAGGCGGCCGTTCGTGAACGCCGCCGGCTCCAGCAAACGGATCGTGCTCCACGAGGACGATGTCGGCATGTGCCACGGCGCCAACAGCGCCTTCCTCGAATTGAGCGGGCTGGGTGTCTGCAGTTCCGGCGCGGTGATGGTGCCGTGCCCGTGGTTCCTCGAAATGGCCGAAAGCGCCGCCGCCAACCCTGCCCTCGACCTTGGCGTCCACCTGACGCTGAACAGCGAGAAGCAGCACTACAAATGGCGGCCGTTGACCGCGCCGTCGCGGGCGGCCGGCTTGACCGACGAGTTCGGCTTCTTCTGGCCCGATGTGGCGACCACGCGCCGCAAGGCGGTGCCGCAGGCGGTCGAGGCCGAGCTTCGCGCCCAGATCGACACCGCCTATCGCGCCGGCATCGACGTCACCCACCTCGACGCGCATATGGGAGCGGCATTGTCGCCGGAATTCTGCAACATCTACATCAAGCTCGGGCTCGAATATCAGCTGCCGGTGCTGCTGACCAAGACGCTGTCCGCCTATTCCCCCAACGACAATCTGGTCGGCGTTACCGAGGAGGCGTTCCAGCGCGGCGTGGCGCTGGCCCGCGCCGGCGGCTTTGCCATTTTCGACGCCGCGATCCAGACAACCTGGGGCCGGCCGCGTTCCAGGTCGATCGAGCCCGCTTACAAAGCGCTCATCGAGGGTGTGCGCGAGGGCCTGACCTTCTTTTGCCTGCATTGCAACGCGCCCGGTGAACTCGAGCTGATCGAGCCGCGCTCCGCCTATATTCGCACCGAAGAGTACGAGCTGTTCCGCGACCAGGGCTTTCGCGACTGGCTCGCCGCACAGCCGATCGATGTCATCGGCATGAAGCCGTTGCGCGAGGAGCTTCGCGCAGCGCTCTCGGCCGGGCGATCATCAACAACAGCCCGCGGCAACACCGTGGGCGAACAGCGATCGGCGTCGGCAAAGGCCCGCAAAGCGGCCACCCGATCCGCAACGTGAGCCGATCGTGGGGGCCGGAAAACGGAGCCAGAGGGATTGGAACTGCAACGACAAATGGGAGAATAAGATGAAAACGCTTCTGAAAGTGGCATTGGGCGCCTTCGTTTCGGCGGGCCTGATGACGGGTATCGCGCATGCCGCGGGCCTCAAGGATCCGAAGGACGTCCGCATCACCTTCGTAGTGCATGGGTCGGCATCCGATCCCTATTGGTCGGTGGTCAAGCGCGGCGTCGATGACGCGGCCGCCCTTACCGGTGCCAAGGTCGAATATTACGCGCCGCAGGTCTTCGACGTGGTCGAGCAGGCCCGGCTTCTCGACGCCGCTATCGCCACCAAGCCGGACGGTATCGCCGTCTCCATCGCCGACGCCAATGCGCTCGGCAAATCGGTCAAATCCGGGCTTGCCGCTAATATTCCCATGGTGGTTCTGGATTCCGGCGAAAAGGAAGGCGCCGAGCTCGGCACGACGCTCTATGTCGGCACCGTTTCCGAATATGATTCCGGCAAGAAGGCCGGCGAGCGGCTGGCCAAGGAAGGCACGCTCAAGGTCGTCTGTATCAACCACGAGGTCGGCAATGTCAGCCTCGACCAGCGCTGCCAGGGCCTCAATGACGGGCTGAAGCCCTCCGGCGGCGGCACCGAGGTTCTGGCCGTGGCGCCCGATCCCGCAGACATCCAGCGCCGCACGGAAGCCTATCTGTCCGCGCATCCCGACACGCAGGCCGTCTTTGCGCTCGGCGCCACCGCCGCCAACCCGCTGATCCCGATGTTTCGCGACAAGGAACTGTTCGGCAAGCTCAAGCTCTACACATTCGACATCAGCCCGGAGGTCCTCGATTCGGTCGTGGCCGGCGAAATGGGCTTCGGCATGGACGCCCAGCAATATCTGATGGGCTATCTGCCGGTGATCTATCTGGTCGAGCAAGCGACGCACGGCTTTTGGCCGCAGAACAACGCCTATACCGGACCGCTGTTCATAGACTCGCCGGAAAAAGCCAAGGCGATCCTGGCGCTCGCCAAAGAAGGCATCCGCTAATGCATGTCGCGCAAAAGTGTGCAGCGGTTTTGCGGTAACGACATGCATCAAAATTTAGGCCAGCGCTCCGACGGAACGGGAGAATGCGCCAAGCGCTCTCCCGTTCCTTCGAAGATTGCGATTTGAGCGATTGGAGAGCCTAATGGCGGTCGTGGAAGACAAGGCTATATCTCCGGGCGAACTGAAGGCGACCGACCGCTTCGGCATGACGTCGAAGCGGGCCGCCGGCGCCGACGAACGGTTGGCCAGCACCGGCAAGCTGACCCAGTGGCTGCGCCGGCCGGAAGCCGGTGCCGCCGGTGGGCTGCTTGCGACGATCATCATCTTTGCGCTGCTGCCGGGCGCGGCGAACCTCTATTCGCTGCAGGGGTCAATGACCTTCCTGACGCTGTCGGCGGAGCTCGGCATCGTCGCCACCGCGGCAGCACTCCTCATCATCGCCGGCGAGTTCGATCTTTCGGTCGGCTCCATGGTCGGCTTCGCCGGTGTTGTCATCGGGCTGACGGTGAAGTACTGGGGACTGCCGCTATGGGGCGGCATCGCCTGCGCCTTCGCCGTTGCCATCCTCACCGGCTATCTCAATGGCCTGATCGTGGTGAAGACGCGGTTGCCCTCCTTCATCGTCACGCTCGCCACGCTCTATATCCTGCGCGGACTGTCGATCGGCATCACCCGCGCCGTCACGGGCCGCACCCAGATCCCTTACATACTCGAAGGCGCACCGGATCCGGCGACGGCCGGCATTTTCAACGGCCATCTGCTCACCGGCCTGTTCCACTGGATGGGCGCGCAAGGCTGGATCGCCACCCGCAGCGACGGCATCCCGTTCGTCGCCGGCATTCCGATGTCGATCGTCTGGTGGCTTGGCCTGACGGCGCTGGCCGGCTACGTGCTGACCCAGACGAAATACGGCAACTGGATCTTCGCCACTGGCGGCGACCTGATCGCAGCCCGCAACGTTGGCGTGCCGGTCGATCGCGTCAAGATCAGCCTGTTCATCTACACCGCCTGCGCGGCGACGCTGCTTGCCACCATCCAGGTGATGGAGGCGGGCTCCGCCGACACCACGCGCGGCCTGCTCAAGGAATTCGAGGCGATCATCGCCGCCGTCATCGGCGGCGTGCTGCTCACCGGCGGCTACGGCACCGTCTATGGCGTGCTGTTCGGCGCGCTGATCTTCGGGCTGGTGCAGATGGGCATCTTCTACACCGGCATCGACACTGACTGGTTCAAGGTCTTCCTCGGCATCGTCATCCTGATGGCCGTGCTGGTCAACAACTACATCAGGCTGAAGGCGCTCGGCCGCGGAGGTGGCAAATGACCGAGCCGGCCCAAATGACCGCGCCAGCAATGGAACTGCGCGGCGTCAGCGTCAATTTCGGTTCGGTGCGCGCCCTCCAGGACATCGACATCAAGGTCTATCCGGGCGAGGTCCACTGCCTGCTTGGCGATAACGGCGCCGGCAAGTCGACACTGATCAAGGTTCTGTCCGGCGTCTACCGGCCGACCAAGGGCGAAATCCTGGTCGACGGCAAGCCGGTCACCTTCCGCAGCCCGCGCGACGCGCAGGAGCTCGGCGTGGCAACGGTGTTCCAGGATCTCGGCATGATCTCGCTGATGTCGATCACCCGTAACTTCTTCCTCGGCCGCGAGCCGACCAAAAGCAGCCTGCCCTTCTCGCGCATCGACAAGGAGCGCGCCAACACCATCGCCAGGCAGGCGATGGCCGATATCGGCATCGACGTGCGCGATCCGACGCAAGCCGTCGGCACGCTGTCGGGCGGCGAGCGCCAGTCAGTGGCGATCGCCCGCGCCGTGCATTTTGGTGCGCGCGTGCTGATCCTCGACGAGCCGACCTCCGCACTCGGCGTCCACCAGGCGGCGATGGTGCTGAAATTCATCATCGAAGCGCGCATGCGGGGCCTGGCCGTCATTTTCATCAGCCACAACATCCACCATGCCTATCCGGTCGGCGACACCTTCACCCTGCTCAACCGCGGCCGCAATCGCGGTACCTACGCCAAGTCGGAGATCTCGCGCGACGAGGTCATCTCGATCATGTCGGGCGGCGAGGATCTGAAGGCGGTCGAGGCGGAGATTGCCGGCCTGCTCGCCCAGATCGGCAACCGGCCGCCTGCGGCGCCTTGAGCTGACAATCGGACATTGCGGGGAATGATCCAATGAGCAGGATACGCGTCGGGGTCGTCGGCGCCGGCATGATCTCGCAGCTCGAGCATATTCCCAATCTGCTGCGCCTCAGTGAATTGTTCGAGCTGGTCGGGGTCGCCGATCCCTCCAGGATCTCGCGGCAGTTCGTCACCGACACGCATGGCATTGCCAATTTCGAAACGATCGACCAGCTCTTCGACCAAAGCCTCGACGCGGTGGTGATCGGCTCGCCGGACCCGCTACATCACGAACAGGTGCTGGCGGCGCTGGCGGTTGGCCTGCATGTCTTTTGCGAAAAGCCGCTTTGCTATTCGCTGGCGGAAATCGCCGAGATCATCGCCGCGCGCGACGCCGCCAGGAAAATCGTTCAGGTCGGCTATATGAAGCGCTTCGATCCGAGCTACCGGCTGGCGCTCGCTTCGCTGCCTGGAACATCAAGCACGCTGCGCGCGGTCTCGGTGGAAGTGAACGATCCCGACGCCTGGCCGTTCATCACCCACCAGCCTTACAGGCGCGGCACCGATATCCCCAACGACCTGATCGCCGCTGTCGCCGCCAAGCAGAAGCGCCAGGTCGAATACGCCATCGGTATCCCTGTGACGAAGCTCGCTTTCCGTGGATTTATCGGCGCTTACAGCTCGGCCTTGATTCACGACGTCAACGCCGTCCACGGCCTGCTCGACGCGCTCGGCGTGCCGGACGGCGAGGTCGTCGGCGCGCAGATCTTTGCCAATGGCGACGGCGGCCAGGGCGCCGTCAAGTTGCTGGACGGGCAGGCGCTGTGGACCATGACCCATCTCACCGTGCCCAAGCTTGCCGACTACAAGGAGCGGATCACGCTGTTCTTCGACGATGCCAGCCTCGAGCTCGAATTCCCCTCGCCCTGGCTCAACCATCATCCGACCCGGCTAACGGTGACGACCTCGGACGGTCACATACTGTCGAAGCGTGATTTGCGGGCCGGCTACGCAGAAGCCTTCGTCGAGGAGATGCGTGGCTTCTGGGCGGCCATCGTCAATGGCGACCCCGTCGTCAACCCGCCCGAACACGCCGCCCGCGACCAGGAGCTGCTGCTCGGCCTGACATGGCAGCATCTGGCGACCGCACCCTTCGACTGAGCGCTCAACCTGTAGCCGAACGGCCGCTACCTGGACTTGATGACGCTGTCGGTATTGGCCAGCAGCTTGCGCACCGCATTGCGCGCCGCGTCTGGCCGCTGCAGGCGGATGCTCTTCTCGATTGCCTCGTGCAGCCTCTGGGCATGCTGCAAATCGTCGAGTTCCCGCGTCGTAAAAGCGAACAGATGATCGAACGCCGATTCGATCAGCACGCCGAGCGGCACCAGCAGATCGTTGCCCGAGGCGCGCAGGATGGCGAGGTGAAACCGCGTGTCGGCGCGCGTGCGCTCCTGCAGGTTGGTCGCCTCGCCCATCTCGCGGCAGGCCTGGCTGATCTCGGCCATCTGCTCGTCGGTGCGCCGCATGGCGGCAAAGGCGCTGGCCTCCGGCTCGATGATGTGGCGGAATTCCTGCACGGTCCTGAGGAACACCTCACGATCCGGCGAGGTCGCGTACCAGGCCAGCACATCGCGATCGAGCAGGTTCCAGCGTTCCTTCGGCTCGACCCAGCTGCCGATTTTGGGACGTGACGACAGCAGGCTCTTCGCCATCAGCATTTTGATGGCTTCGCGCACCGCCGAGCGGCTGACGTCGAAGGTCTCGGACCATTTGGCCTCGTTGGGCAGGATGGTTCCCGGCGGATAGTCGCCGCGCACGATCCTCAGCCCGATCTCGTTGGCCAGCGACGCGTGAACGCTCGACCCGGGTATGCGCGCCGCATCGGCTCGGCGAATACCGCTCGTGCGTTCGGCGAACGCCTCGGCCGCTGTCTTTCCCTTGTTCGGCTTCGCGTCCTGCATAGCTCCACAAAGTCCGGATTTGGAGGCGTGTCAAGGAGATGAAATCGACGGCAATATCTCAGTTTGGTTTTCCGCCTCAGTCCCCTCCCCGACACCGCGCTTTGCCGAGCGCTCACGCCGGAGCGGCACAAACAGCTTCTCTTTGTTCCGATTGAATTCCTCGATCAGGAAATCAAGGAAGACGCGGATTTTCGGGGCAAGATGCTGCCGTGCCGGATAGACCGCGTAGAGCGTGGTTTCGACCTTTTCCCAGTCGTCCAGGGCCGATTGCAGCCGGCCTGCTTTCAGGTCGCTCTCGATATAGGGATAAGGGATCAGGCTGACGCCGAAGCCGGCGCGCAGCGCATCGCGCACGGCAAGGCTTGACGAGACCGTGTATCGTCCGTCGATGGCGATCCGCTCGACGCGGCCGTCCTTGCGGAATTCCCATATGTCCGCGTGTCCCGAGAGGCTGAACCGGATGCAATTGGCCGCCTTCAAATCGGCAGGCGTCTTGGGCCGGCCATGCTCCTCGAAATAGGACGGAGCTGCGCAAAGCACGTGCGGCATGACCGCAAGCTTTCTCGCGACCAGGCTGGAATCCTCGAGATTGTCGCTGCCGCGAATGGCCAGGTCAAATCCCTCCCGCACGATATCGACGCGCCTGTCGTCAAGATGCAGATCGAGTTTCAAATCGGGATAGCGCGATAGAAACGCGGGGATGGCAGCCGAAAGCCGCGTCAACGTGACAGTCATCGGCGCGCTGACCCGCAACGTGCCGCTCGGCGCCGTCTTGATCGGGCCGAGGACCTGGTCGGCCCTGGCCAGCGCATCGAGCCCATGCGTGACATGCTCCAGATAGATGCTGCCTTCTTCGGTCAGGGCCATGCGCCGCGTCGTCCGGTTGATGAGCCGCACCCCCAGATACGCCTCCAATTCGGCGATGTTCTTGCTGACCGCGGGAGGAGAGAGACCGAGCCGCCGTCCGGCTTCGGCAAAGCTGTTCAGTTCCGCCACATGGCGGAAAACCTGCAACGCCCTCAGGCGATCCATCTCATCATTCTCTTCTAGTAAACAATGTCTTTCAATTATCGCGTATTATCGCTCATTGGTAAATTCTCTATCTGCTATCCGAACGGCTTGCTCAATTTCGGAATGACATGATGACCAACCCCACAATCTCCCTGATCGAGCGGCGCATGTCTGCCAATCGGTTCGATGCCTCGCATGCATTGACGGATGCCGAGGTCGAGGAACTGGCACGCCTCGCAACGCGCGCGCCAACCGCCTACAACCTTCAGAATTGGCGGTTCATCGCCGTGCGGACGCCGGAAGCAAAGGCGCGGTTGCGCAGCGTGGCCCATGGCCAGGCCAAGGTGCAGGAAGCAGCGGTCACCTTCGTCATCTGCGGCGTACTGCCCGACCACGCTGCCCTCAATGCAAGGCTGCTTCCTTTCGTGGAAGCCGGTTTCATGCCGGCGGATATGGCTTCGGGCTGGCGGGAGGGCGCCCGCGCCCAATATGCCGATCCTCTAGCGGCTCGCGACGAGGCGGTGCGCTCGGCAACGCTCGGCGCCGCAACGCTGATTTTCGCGGCCGAAGCGCTGGGGCTCGTCTCCGGTCCGATGGCCGGCTTCGATGCCGAAGGCGTGGCGCGCGAGTTTGGCCTTGGGCGCAACGAAGTGCCGGTGATGCTCATCGCGGTCGGCCGCGCCGCGCCCGGAAACTGGCCGCAAAAGCCCCGCCGCCCTCTTGCCGAAGTACTGGAAATCTTATGAAAACGCGCCGTTCCGATCTGTTGCTTACAGCCATTGCACCCGCAATATGGGGCAGCACCTACATCGTCACCACGCAGTTCCTGCCGAACTTTTCGCCGATGACGGTTGCGATGCTGCGGGCCTTGCCCGCCGGATTGCTGCTGCTCGCGATCGTTCGGCAACTGCCGACGGGCATCTGGTGGCTACGCAGTTTCCTGCTCGGAGCCCTCAACATCTCGATCTTCCTGAGCCTGTTGTTTGTCGCCGCCTACCGGCTTCCGGGCGGGGTCGCCGCGACCGTGCTGTCGGTCCAGCCGTTGATCGTGATTTTCCTTGCTGCTGCCCTGCTTGACAGCCCTGTCCGCCGGTTGGCGATCGTCGCCGCCCTTGTTGGGATCGCAGGTGTTGCATTGCTGGTGCTGACCCCGAATGCGGCGCTCGATGCGGTCGGCGTTGCCGCCGGCCTCGCCGGGGCGGCCTCTATGGCCTTCGGAAGCGTATTGGCCCGTAAATGGCAACCGCCAGTATCGCTGCTTACCTTCACGGCATGGCAACTGACCGCCGGCGGTCTGCTGCTCGTTCCGGTGGCTCTGCTTTTCGAGCCTTCCATCCCGCTGCCGACCGGCGCCAACCTGCTTGGACTGGCGTGGCTTGGGCTGATCGGTGCGGCGCTGACCTATGTCCTCTGGTTCCGGGGCATTGCGCGACTGGAATCCGCAGTGGTGTCATCGCTGCTTTTCCTCAGCCCGGTGACCGCCGTGCTGCTTGGATGGGTATTCCTGGATCAGATGCTGACCTTGCCTCAAATCGCCGGCGTCGTTTTCGTCATCGGCAGCATCTGGCTGGCTCAACGGCCCAACCGGAATGAGGCTTGAGCCTGAGCGGGAAGTGGGTCAGTTTGAAAATTCGATCAAGACGGATGGCCGAAGACGGTTAAAATAAGCGGGACCGCACCGAAGCTGCAGAAAAACACAACAGCACCATACGCAATCACCCGACGCGGTATCAGGAAGCGGGCTGACCAAAATCTAGCACGAAGCCTTGCGTCTCGCCTCCCCAGCCGTTTGCTCCATGGAAGGTTCTGCTCATCAATTGACCCATAGAAATCGGTGCACAGAATTATGCTTAGGAGTGCGACGAACATGGCTGCGAAGCTCAGGGCCAAGACAACGACACAGGCCGTTATTGGAATAAACAAGTGAGGATTGTTCGCCCACTCGTACTCCAAATGTCCTCACTCCCCTGCTATTTGTCCGCGGACCATAGGCTTCTCTGCCTCTTTGGCTTGGATCAGCGCGACGATATCACTGATCTCCCAAAGCTCGCGAAAGCGCCTATCCGGGTTTTGTCGGCCAAGGCGGAAACGCCTATATGCTTACCCGAAAGCATGGAGAGCGACAGTGCTCAGTTTCACGCAAGATGGATTGGAGGGCTGGACGTTCGTGGCTGACGAGATATCGGTTGGCCACTACCGAATCCGTGGCCGTCATTTTGACGGTCGTTCGGTCGAACGCCACGGGTCCGACTACGATGCCCTTAAAACTGAAGGTATAAATGATGCGCGGACGCTTGGGGCGAGGCTGAATGCCAACCCGACCTAAAGGCCAGAAGCGCCCCGCCGACGTGATCGGCAACGCCGTCCGCGTCATGCGCATTGCCACTGGCGAGCAAGCCGACGACGTGATTGACGACGGCAAAGACCCCGCTGCGAACGCACTGGGCGCAAAAATCGAAAAAGCGCGCCGAGAACATGACGCCGGGGCGGCGCGCCGAGATCGCTAGGGAGGCTGCTGAGAAGCGTTGGGCGGCTAATAGATAAGTTTCTCTAATTCCGTAAGTGTCTCGATATGGTCATCGGTCGAGAGCGGCGCTAG
Organism: Mesorhizobium sp. M0410; assembly: GCF_040321435.1. Classification (NCBI taxonomy): domain Bacteria; kingdom Pseudomonadati; phylum Pseudomonadota; class Alphaproteobacteria; order Hyphomicrobiales; family Phyllobacteriaceae; genus Mesorhizobium; species Mesorhizobium sp. M0410. Next base: position 71,075 of record NZ_JAMYRN010000017.1, on the reverse strand, counting down.
TGAAAAGAACGTGTTGGAATCCCAAGCATGACCAACGCGCCGTTCAAGACGGAATGGATCTGGCGCTGGCCCCTCAAGGCTGCCAACAAAGCTAATCCCAACCCCACGGAATTCATCATTAGGGCCGCCAGCACGTCGCTCGGTGAACGGCAGATCCTTACCATGCGCATGCAGATGCGCCCCCTTACGCGCCTGGCTAATGCGTTCTCAAAGAAAGTTCGAAAACCGCGCTTACATGGTTGCGCTGTACACCGGCTGGTGCACTTCATCCGTGTTCACAAGACTCTGAAAAATGTCCAAATTTCAAAACTGACTCACTACCGCCCAGGCTGCTGACTTGTGTCGGCGGATTGTTCGGCACTATGGTCAAGCGGCGGAGGATCTGCCGATGCCACAACGGCCCTATGATGAGCGTTTGCTCCGTCAGGCGTTCGAAGTCGCGCGCCGAGCCCGCGATGCTGGCGAACATCCCTTTGGTTCGCTCCTCGCCGACAAGGACGGCAATGTGTTGCGCGAGCAGCCCAACGGTTACAAAGCCGGCGGCGGCGACCGCACCGCTCACGCCGAAAGGCTGCTGGCCTCGTGGGCGGCGATGAATGTCAGTCTCGAAAAGCTGGCTTCCTGCACCCTCTACACCTCGGCCGAACCTTGCGCGATGTGCTCTGGGACAATCTATTGGGCGGGCATCGGACGGGTCGTCTTTGGGCAGAGCGAACATGACCTCAAGCGGGTAACGGGTGCACATGTCGAGAATCCCACGCTCGACCTGCCCTGCAGGATCGTCTTCGAAGCCGGGCAGCGTCCGACTGAAGTCGTCGGCCCGCTGCTTGCCGACGAAGCGGCGCAGCTCCAGGCCGAATTCTGGAAAGACAAGTAGCTCGATTGCCCGCGCGCGGCAAACGCGCGAGCCTAGCCTCGTGACGAAAAATCGGGGCTGGCCCAGTGCCGGCTCCGCGTCAGCTGCGCGCCAGTCAGCTCGCCTTGACGTATTTCCGCCAGCTGTGCTCAGGCCGGAAGCCGAGCATGTCGCGCGCCTTGCGGTTGGAGAGCAGCGTCTCGTATTCGCCAAGATCGCCCTTGACGGGCACGTCGGGATAAAACCGCTTCAAAAGTTCGGCCGTCGGCAGGTCGGACGAGGTGTCGTCATTGGCGGCGTTAAACACCTGATAGCCGAGCCCGTCCTTCTCGATGGCGCGCAGCGTGATCTGGCCGAGGTCGCGCGCGTCGATATAGCTCCAGGCGATGCGCTTGCGGAAACCCGGATCGGCGAACCATTTCGGAAACAGCGAATATTCATGCGGCTCGATGACGTTGCCGATGCGCAGGGCATAGATGTCGCTGCCATCGCGTTGTGCAAACGCCCGCGCGGTCTTCTCGTTGACGACCTTAGACAGCGCATAGCTGTCCATCGGATCGACGTCGTATTCCTCGTCGAGCGGAAAATGCGTCGGATCGCGCGGTTCGTTGGCGAAGACCAGGCCGTAGGTGGTTTCGCTGGAGGCGATCACCACCTTGCGGATGCCGAGCTTCACCGCAGCCTCGATGACGTTGTAGGTGCCGAGCGCGTTGATGCGGAACACCTCGTTGTCGGGCGTGATCATGATGCGCGGGATCGCCGCGAAATGCACCACGGCATCGACCGGCTGCGAACGCAGCGAAGGATCGAATTCATGCAGGCCCATATAGCTCGACAGCGCATTGAACACCTGCCCGCTGTCGGTGATGTCGGTGATCAGCGTGCGCACCTTGGGATTGTCGAGCGGCTTGGTGTCGATGTTGAGCACCTGGCAGCCCTGCTCGACCAGATACTGCACGACGTGGCGCCCGGCCTTGCCGCTGCCGCCGGTGAACATGATCCGCTTCGTCATTTTGCTCTCCTAAGATTCATGTGTATTGTCAGACAATACCGAACTCTGCAATCGCCTGCCACGGCATGCGGCAAAAACCCGCTTCAACAATTCGCCGGCAAGCTGCAGCGCCGTCATCCATCATTGCAAAATAGGACGAAACGACATGAACACTACCGCCGCGAGCGAAAAGATCGGCTTCATCGGGCTTGGCCTGATGGGACACGGGATCGCGAAGAACATCGTCGACAAGGGCTATCCGCTGACGTTTCTCGGCCGCAAGAACCGCGCGCCGGCGCAAGACCTGCTCGGCCGCGGCGCCAGGGAGGCGACGACCTCGCGCGACGTGGCAGCGGCATCCGACATCGTCTTCATTTGCGTCACCGGCTCGCGCGAGGTGGAAGCCATCATCCGCGGCCCAGGCGGCCTCAAGGAAGGCCTGAAGCAGGGATCGGTTATCGTCGACTGCTCGACCTCGGATCCTGTCTCGACGGTGGCGCTGGCCGCCGAGCTCAAGGGGCTCGGCGTCGATTATGTCGATGCCCCGCTCAGCCGCACGCCGAAGGAGGCTTGGGAAGGCACGCTAGACACCATGGTCGGCGCGCCCGATGCAGTCTTTGCCCGGCTGAGGCCGGTGCTCGAAACCTGGGCCGGGCGCATCGTCCATATCGGCGACACCGGCGACGGCCACCGCATGAAGCTGCTCAACAACTTCATTTCGCTCGGCTACGCCGCGATCTATTCCGAAGCGCTGGCGCTGGCGCAGAAGGTCGGCATCTCGCCGCCGCGCTTCGACAGCGTCATCCGCAACGGCCGCATGGACTGCGGCTTCTACCAGACCTTCATGCGCTGGACGCTGGAAGGCGACCGCGACGCCCACAAATTCACCATCGCCAACGCCTTCAAGGATCTCACCTATCTCGAATCGATGGCGGGTGCCGCCGGTATCGCCAACCCGCTCGGCAACGCCACCAAGAACGCCTTCGCAGGCGCCTTCGCGGCCGGCCCCGCCGACCAGTACGTGCCGATGCTGGCCACGCATATCGGCAAGGTCAACGGCGTCGACCTGATGCCGACCAGGGACGGCAAGAAGCAGACGATCTGAGAACGTTGGGATTAACGCCTGGGAGTGGTCGCAACTGTAGACGTTCGCTGCCGACCAGCTACAGCCGCCAATCTCCAACGCTGGCGATTAGCCACATGACACCACACCTTCGTCATCCAAGGGCGGAGCAGGAGCGAAGCGACGTCGCGCAGACCCTGGGATCCATGCCGTGACATCAGCCGAAGAATGCAGCGGCTCAGAACGGCGCTTGTATCCGCCATTGCGCTCGTTGCCCTTCCACCATGATCGCGAGCCAGAAGCTGCTGAAGCGCTGGTTCCGCCAATGGACGACCGAATTGATCGAGACGACCAGTCCCAGAGTGCTTCGAGCTTTTTCGCAGGACGGGGGTGGCAGCGTTTGGTTCTGGTCCGCTGGAGCACTGCCGCAAGGTAACGGCATGGATCCCAGGGTCTGCGCCGCGTCGCTTCGCTCCTTGCTCCGCCCAGGGATGACGAAGGGAGGGGATGACGAAGGGAGGGTTTCGGCTAATCTCCTAAATTTGCGATTTGCGACTGACGGGAACGATCGACCTTCGTTGCTGGTTGACCCGACTTACACGCAGTTGGCCGAGAAACGATCGAATCAGCGCCGAAACCGGCCGATAACGTCGTCGGTATTGGCGAGAAGTCTGTGCACCAAAGCACGCGCACTTCCGATCGGAAGAAGCCAAAAACAAAAACCCGCCTCGGTGGGCGGGTCGTCGGCGCCAATTCGCACCATACCCAAATTAGTAGCATAGCTGCCGGCACAAATCAAGAACAAAGTACATTGCGACGATAAAAACCGAATTCCTGTCCCACCCGAGTTCGCCAGCCCTGTGCAACCATCACCGCCGCGACCGGCCGATAACGTCGTCGGTGTTGGCGAGAAGTCTGTGCACCGCGGCACGGGCTGCAGCCGGTCGCTGCAGGCGGATGTTCTTCTCGATCGCCTCGTGTAGTGCCTGCGCCCGCCGCTGATCGCTGGTCTCGCGGGTGACGAACTGGAACAAATGGTCGAGCGCCGATTCGATCAGCACGCCGAGCGGCACCAGCAGATCGTTGCCCGAGGCGCGCAGGATGGCGAGGTGAAACCGCGTGTCGGCGCGCGTGCGCTCCTGCAGGTTGGTCGCCTCGCCCATCTCGCGGCAAGCCTGGCTGATCTCGGCCATCTGCTCGTCGGTGCGTCGCATCGCGGCAAAGGCGCTGGCCTCCGGCTCGATGATGTGGCGGAATTCCTGCACGGTCCTGAGGAACACTTCGCGGTCCGGCGAGGTCGCATACCAGGCCAGCACGTCGCGATCGAGCAGGTTCCAGCGCTCCTTCGGCTCGACCCAGCTGCCGATCTTCGGGCGTGACGCCAATAGGCTCTTCGCCATCAGCATTTTTATGGCTTCGCGCACCGCCGAGCGGCTGACGTCGAAGGTCTCGGACCATTTGGCTTCGTTGGGCAGGATGGTTCCCCGGCGGATAGTCGCCGCGCACGATCCTCAGCCCGATTTCGTTGGCCAGCGACGCATGCACACTCGAGCCGGGAAAGTGTGCGGCATCGGCACGCCGAACGACGGCCGGCCGCCCAGGCTCTGCCTTGAATTTGGCGGGTCGCTTTTTTGATGTCGCGTCCGGCATTGGTATTCCCCGGCAACTGCTTGTCGAAAGCCTGAACTCAGGGCACGGCAAAGCAGCGGCCTACGCTCCAAAGCAGCGTCGCCTCGTGCGTTTGTATGGACGATGTGTAACGGGGCGCCCGTCGAAGGGCGCCCCGAAATTGCCGACCTACTTCTGGATGCAGGTGTCGACCGTGTCCTTGGTGCATTCGTCGAGGCCGGTGAACACCGGATCGGCGACCGGCTTGCCGTCGACCAGGTCGATCATCACCGAGGGCGCCTTGTAGCCCATCTCGAACGGCCGCTGGCCAACCAGCGCGGTCACCAGCCCGTCACGAGCAATCGCCACCTCGTCGCCGATCGTGTCGGCGGCGCCGATGACGAAGGCGTTGCTGGCGATCTTGTCGGCCATCGGCTTGAACAGGTCGCGGTAGGGCTGCGGAGCGCCGAACAGCGGCCAGCCGCCCATGATGCCGAAGGCGTCGAGATCGGGATTGGCGGCGAGGATGTCGGTCATCGCCTGCACGCCCTTGGCGCCGTCGTCATTGGTGAACACCGGGCAACCCGCAACTTCCGTCCAGCCGCCTTCGCCCGCCAGCGCCGCGAGGCCGTCCTTGCCCGAAAGCGCGTCACGCATGCCCTGCGCGCGGCGCAGGATGTTGTCGGCGGCCGGATTGCCTTCGATGGTGCAGATCTTGCCGCCATTCGGCTTGGCCTTCTTGATGTATTCGCCGATCTTGTGACCCATCAGGTAGTTGTCGGTGCCGAGGTAGGTCTTGCGCAGCGCCGCGTCTTCCTTGCTGAGGTCGGCGTCGAGGGTCATGATCGGGATCGACGGATTGGCGCTTTTGATCGTCTGCGCGATCAATGGCGCGTTCGACGGCGAAATCGCCATCGCCACCGTGTCGGGCTTGCTCAGCATGTCCTGGACGATCTGGGCTTCACCGGCCTCATCCGAGGTCGATGCCGGTCCGGTGTAGAAGCACTCATATTCCGAGCTGGCGTTTTCCTTGTTCCATTTCTCGCAACCCTGGTGGATGGCCTCGAAGAATGGATTGTCGAGACCCTTCACGACGATGACGAGCTGTTTCTTGGCCATAGCCGGCCCGGCACCCAGCGCCATGACGGCGGCGGCAGCGAGCAATAGTGATTTCCTCATGTCAGTCCTCCCTTTGAAACAAACGGACACGGCGTGCCCGCCACACACAGACCGACCCGGAGCAAGATGACAGAGGACGTCGCACTCGTGTCGCCAAGCCAGGTCGATAAGCATTTTCATATTCAGTCTCAGACCGGCACCGACAGATATCGCTGGTTACCAAATCCCTGACCGACAAACCCTCACCGATTCCTTCCGGCAACCCGGTGGCTCGGCGCAAGCTCCTCCGACACTTAGCTAATATCGCCTTGTCATCGACGTCAATGCTATTTGTCCTACAAAACTGATTTTTCGAAAGAAGCCGTGGTTGACGCCAAGGAGGCTTATGCGTAAATGGGCAAAATCGCTGCTTCCGGGAGGAACTGGGGAGAGCGAATGGCCGCGGCAGAACCGCAGGCCGCAAAGCACGGGGAGGCAAGAAGGCTGGTGGCGGTTCTCGAACTCACCAACATCTCGAAGCATTTTGGCGCCATCCAGGCGGTCAACGACGTTTCGTTGTCGATCGAGGCCGGACAGGTTGTCGGCCTGATGGGCGACAACGGCGCCGGCAAGTCGACGCTGGTCAAGATGATCGCCGGCAATTTCCCGCCGAGCCATGGCACGATGCAGATGGACGGCAAGGAGCTGATCCTGCACAAGCCGGTCGAGGCGCGCCAGCACGGCATCGAAATCGTCCATCAGGACTTGGCACTGTGCAACAATCTGACGGCCGCCGCCAACGTCTATCTCGGCCGTGAATTGCGCCGCGGCCTCGGGCCGCTTCGCATCCTCGACTATGCCGCGATGTACAAGCGTGCCGGCCAGATCTTCGCCGAGCTGAAATCCGAAACCCGCCCGCGCGACCTGGTCAAACAAATGTCGGGCGGCCAGCGGCAAGCGGTGGCGATCGCCCGCACCATGCTTTCGCAGGCCAAGATCGTGCTGATGGACGAGCCGACGGCGGCGATCTCGGTCCGCCAGGTCGCCGAGGTATTGAACCTGATCCGCCATTTGCGCGACCAGGGCATCGCCGTCGTGCTGATCAGCCACCGCATGCCCGACGTCTTTGACGTCGCCGACCGCGTCATCGTCATGCGGCGCGGCCGCAAGGTCGCCGACAAGACGATCGCATCGAGTTCGCCGGAAGAAGTCACCGGGCTCATCACCGGCGCCATCGAACAGGTATGATTGACCCCTCAACCATGAGTAAAAAAGGTCGATAATGGCAGTCACCCTTGATCAGACGATCGCGCACAAGCAGCACACCTTGCTGAGCAAGGTGTTTGCCAGCCAGACCTTCTGGGTGGTGATCGCGGTCATCCTCGCCTGCCTGTTCCTGTCGGTGGCAACGGATTCCTTTGCCACGACCAAGAACCTCTACAACATCACCCGCAACGTCACCTTCGTCGCCATCGTGGCGCTTGGCATGACCTTCGTCATCATCACCGGCGGTATCGACCTGTCGGTCGGCTCGGTGCTTTGCCTGTGCTCGATGGTGCTGGCCGTGACCATGCATGCCGGCTACGGCATCGAGATCGGCATTGGCGCTGCGATCGCCACAGCGCTGATCATCGGCGCCTTCAACGGGGTTCTGATCGCCTATCTCGGCTTTCCGCCCTTCGTGGTGACGCTTGGCATGCTGTCGATTGCACGCAGCCTTGCCATGGTCGCCTCCAACAACACCGTCGTCTTCCAGTTCGGACCGGACCACGACAAGCTGCTGGCGCTGGGCGGCGGCGCCTGGGTGTTCGGCATTGCCAATCCGGTGCTTTACATGATCGTGCTGGCGTTGATCACCGGCTTTGTGCTGCGCTGGACGAAATTCGGCCGGCACATCTTCGCCATCGGCGGCAACGAGCATGCGGCAACGCTGACCGGCGTTCCGGTGCGCCAGATCAAGGTCGTCGTCTACATGATCTCGGCAATGGCGGCTGGCCTTGCCGGCATCATTCAGACCGGCTGGCTGGGCGCGGTCACCACCAATCTCGGCAACGGCATGGAGCTTCAGGTGATCGCCGCCACCGTCATCGGTGGCGCCAACCTGGCCGGCGGCATGGGCACAGCCTTCGGCGCGGTCGTCGGCGCGGCGCTGATCGAGGTCATCCGCAACAGCCTCGGCCTGCTCGGCATCAATGCCTTCTGGCAAGGCGTGTTCATCGGCGGCGCCATCCTGCTCGCCGTGCTGTTTGACCGCATCCGCAATTTCAGGCGCAACGACTGAATATTCGGCCGGATCTCGACGCTGAAGCAGATCGTTCGCTAGTCGAATTGCCGGCCCCGAGGCCTCGCTGGCGCTGGTCGCCGGCCGACCGCATCGGTCTTGCCATAGCGGCCTGGAAACGCTCGCCTTCCTCCTATCGCCGAGTCTGAAAATCCGCCGGAGCGGCGCATGGCCGGCGCCCGGACGTGCACATGCGTCTTGACGCAAGCCCAAACTGAGCCGCACAATCGCCCGCAGCAGGCGAAGGGAGGCCAGTCGCCTGCGGGAGGATATACCCATGACGGAAGCGATCAGGCTCTACTGGGGCCGGTTCGGACATGTTTCTGTCCTGAACGTCGCCAGCGACTTCGTCACCCATGCCCATGTCGAGGCGCATATCATCATCTGGCTGGAAGGCACGGCCGGCGAGATGACCATCGGCCGCGAGACGGTGCGGCTTGGACCGGGCACCGCCGCCGGCATCAATTCCTTTCAGCCGCACAGCCACGCTTTGTCCCGCGACGGCCGGCCCGGCCTGTTCCTCGCCTTCTACATCGATCCGGACTGGGCGCGCCGGCGCCGCGACCTGCCCTCCGCTGCGCCGCTGTTCTCGACGCCGACGATCGTGCTGGAGCCATGGCTGCACAAGGCGGCCGCCAACCTTCTCGACCATCTCAGCGACAATGAAAGCATCGACGACATCGCCAATTACGAGATCGAGCGTTTTATCGACAGCGTGCTCGACGCCGCCGACGCTTCGGCCCCGCCGGTGACGCGCGCCCGTGTCCATACCATGCAGGACTTCCGCGTCCGCAAGGCGATCCAGCTGATGAAAGCCAATGTCTGCGAGCGCATCTGCTTCGACGACGTGGCGCGCAGCGTCGGCCTGTCGCGGCCGCATTTCTTCGCCCTGTTCAAGGAACAGACCAATCTGACGCCCAACGTCTATTGGAACACGCTGCGCATGGAGGAAGCCGTGCGGCAGCTGCAGTGGTCGCACGAGCCGCTGATCTCGGTCGCCTGCAATCTCGGCTTCACCACGCAGGGCAATTTCTCGCGCTTCTTCCGCGACCATGTCGGCGTCCCGCCGACACTCTATCGCGAGGCGGCACGGGCCATTTCCTGAACCATTTTCAGACTTATTGATAGGCGTTCAAGACGCATTGATAAGCGCGGTCGGGCTCGCCGCTCTACCCTTGCGACATAGATATCTGCGAGGGAACGATCATATGGCGAAAGTCACCATCTCCAGCGTCATCGACGCGCCTGTCGAAAAGGTTTGGGCGCGCATACGCGACTTCAACGGTCTGCCAAGCTGGCACCCGCGCATGGTCGAAAGCCATATCGAGGACGGCAAGGATGCCGGCACGATCGGCTGCGTGCGCAATTTCCAGCTCGCCAGCGGCGCCCGTCTCCGCGAAAAGCTGCTCGATTTCTCCGACGAGAATTTCCTCGTCAGCTACGCCATCCTGGAGACGCCGCAGCCGCTCAGCAACCACAAGGCGACACTGCAGTTGCGACGGGTGACCGACGGCGACCGCACCTATGCCGAATGGACCGCCAGCTTCGACGCGCCCCCAGAGGAAGCCGACAAGCTGGCCGAAGGCATGGGCGCAAACGTCTTCCAGGGCGGCTTCAACGCTCTGAAGGCCCATTTTGCCGGCCAAGGTTGAACTGGACTGTGCTGACAAACAGGAGCGTTCCATGACGCTTGCACTGCAGACTTTCCCGACGGTGAAGGACGCCGGCGCGGCGCTGAAAGCCGCTGGCGCCCGCTATCTCGGTGGCGGCACGCTGATCGTGCGCGCCGCCAATGAAGGCGATGTGTCGATCTCCGGTTTCGTCAGGTCGACCGAACCGGCGCTGTCGGTCATCCGCATTTCCGGCGGCGAGGTCCGCATTGGCGCTTCGGTGACCATGGCGGCGATCGCCCGCCATCCGGATCTCGCCCCCCTGGCCCACGCCGCGCGCGTCGTCGGCGGACCGGCGATCCGCAACATGGCGAGCGTCGGCGGCAATCTCTTCGCGCCGACACCTTACGGTGATTTCACCGTTGCGCTGCTGGCTCTGGACGCAACCGCCAGCACCGGTGACGGCGAGCTGCCGATTGAGACATTCCTCGCAAGGCGCGAGAGCAATGACGCCATCGTCACCGCGGTCGGCTTCACGCTTCCGAAGGAAGGCGGCTTTCGCTTCCTGAAAGTGTCGAGGGTCAAGCCAAAGGGCGTCTCGGTGCTGAGCATCGCCACCGTGCTGGAACAGGCGCCGGACGGAACCGTGTCGTCAGCGCGGATCGCGTTCGGCTGCATGGCCGATCGGCCGATCCGTGCCAGGGCGGCGGAGAAAGCCCTGATTGGCCGGAATCTCACCGCCGAAGGCATCGCACCGGCACTGGCTGTCGCGCGCGACGGCATCTCGCCGCCCACCGATCCGATCGCCAGTGCCTGGTATCGCAACGAAGTCCTGCCGGTCCATCTCGGCCGGCTGCTGCTCGCCTGAAAGACCGGGGCGCGTATGTCCGCCTGGCTGCGGCGCAAGGAGTAAAAAAGATGGCAAAGGTCCCGGTTCAGTTCACGCTCAATGGTGCCGAAAAGGCCGAATTCATCGACAGCGGCACGACGCTGCTTCATGCGCTGCGCGACAAGATCGGCGACACCTCGCCGAAGGGCGGCTGCCATCAGGGCACCTGCGGTGCGTGCTCCGTCATCATCGATGGCGAACTCCGGCTCTCCTGCCTGACGCTGGCCGAGGCCTGCAATGGTGCGACTATCACCACAACGTCAGGGCTTCCGGAAGGCGGCGTGCTGCATCCGCTGCAACGCGCTTTCCTCGATGCTTTCGCCACGCAATGCGGTTTCTGCACACCGGGCATGATCATGGCAGCCAAGGTGCTGCTCGATCACATACCGAACCCCAGCCGCGAGGACGTGGTCGAGGCGCTGTCGGGCAATATCTGCCGCTGTACCGGCTACGAGCCGATCATCCAGGCGGTGCTGACCGCCGCGCGGTCCAATTCGCAGAACGCGGCTTGAGGGGGTTAAGAAAATGGAACTCCGCAAGAGCTATTTCGCCGACCAGCGCAAGGACGATCTGCACGAGATCGGCCAGCCGCGGCCGCGTTCGGATTCACCCGGCCATGTCACCGGCAAGACCACCTATTTCGCCGACCGCAATTTTCCCGGCATGCTGCATTTGAAGATGGTGCGCAGCCCGCACCACCACGCCCGCATCCGCAGCATCGACATATCCGAAGCGGAAAAGCACCCAGGCGTCGTCAATGTGCTGACCGCCAAGGATGTGCCCCACAATGTCTACACCATCCTGATCCTGATCCAGATCGGGCCGGAGGACGAAACGGTGCTGGCCGACGGCAAGGTGCGCTGGAAGGGCGAGGCGGTGGTGGCGGTGCTGGCCGAGACCGAGCGTGCCGCCCAGGAAGCCGTCGCCAAGGTCAAGGTCGATTACGAGGTGCTGCCGGCCGTCTTCGACATGGACGAAGCGCTGAAGCCCGGCGCGCCGATCGTCAACGAATATCACGGCCGCAATTATTACCTCTACGACAGCGGCGAATGCCGCAAGGTGCGCTTCGGCGATGTCGAGGCGGGCTTTGCCGGAGCCGACCACGTGCTCGAACAGACCTACCAATCTTCACCGATCGAGCATGCGCCGACCGAGACGACAGGCTGCATCGTCGCACCCGAGGGTAACGACCGCTTCACCTGCTACACCAACACGCAGGCGATGTTCTTCACCCTCGACAACACCTCGATCATCCTGCAGATGCCCGGCAACAAGCTGCATTTCGTCGGCGGCACCGTCGGCGGCGGCTTCGGCGGCAAGGTCGACGTCATCGTCGAGCCGATCGCCATCCTTGGCGCCAAAATAACAGGACGACCGGTCTGTTTTATCTACAGCCGCGAGGAAGAGATGCAGATTTCCTCGCCGCGCGCCGCCGAGAAGGTCGTCATCAAGGACGGCGTCATGAACGACGGCCGCATCGTCGCGCGCAAAGTGACCGGCTACACCGATGCCGGCGCCTATTCGCGCCATTCGCCCTACGGCGCGCAGAAGGGCGCAGGCCACTATCCCGGCCCGTATACGATCCCGAACGTCTGGATCGACACTTATTGCGTCTACACCAACCGCACCCCGTCCTCGGCGATGCGCGGTTTCGGCGTCACCATCGGCGATTTCGCGCTGGAGGTGCAGATGGACAAGCTCGCACGGCTGATCGGCATGGACCCGCTCGAATTCCGCTTCATCAACGCCTACCGCGACGGCGACATGAAGGCGCATCGCCAGCCGACCGAGGGAGCGGCGCTGATCGAGTGCATGCAGGAAGCCTCACGCGCCGCCAACTGGCCGGTGGCGGAGAAGTTCATGGCGATGTCGTCTTACGCGAAGGGAGCTTGAGATGGCGATCAGGCGCGGACGCGGCGTTGCCGCGATCAACTATCCGACCGGCATGAATCTCGGCGGCGACCCGACCCAGGCGCTGGTTCATTCGACGCCGACCGGCAATTTCATGGTGACGCTGTCGAGTGTCGACCTTGGCCAAGGCATGAAGCAGATCATGGCGCAGATCTGCGCCGAGACGATCGGCGTGCCGACCGACCGTGTCGTCGTAGACACCGCCGACACCGACACTGGTCCGCACTGCATGGGCACCTTCGCCTCGCGTGGCACGCACCGCGCCGGCAACGCGGTCATCCAGGCGGCCAGGGAAGCCCGCCAGGTGATGTTGGAAGTAGCGGCCGAGGAGCTGGAGGTGAATGCGTCGGACCTCGAGACTGATGGCCAGGGCAACATCCTGGTCAAGGGCGCGCCGCAGAAATCGATCTCGATCTTCGATGTCGCGCTGTCGGCGCATTTCAAGCGCGGCCGCTCGATTTCCGGCCGCGGCATGTTTTTGATCCCCCGCTCCTATCCCGAAAAGGAAACCGGCGCGATGAAGCCGTCGACCTGCTACGCCCACGCCTGCACGGTTGCCGAGGTCGAGGTCGATGACGAGACCGGCGAAGTCACCGTGCTGACGGTGAAGAACGTCTTTGAGATCGGCCGCGCGCTGAACCCGAAAATGGTCGAGCAGCAGCTCGTCGGCGGTTCGTGGATGGGCATCAGCCATGCTCTCTACGAAACGACCGAGCCCTATTATCCCAACCGCGACCATGGCGGCACCGACTTCAACCAATATCTGATGCCGGGTCCTGGCGATCTCGCGCAAACCGAGATCATCGTGCTGGAGAGGCCCTCGGCCGACGGGCCGTACGGCGCCAAGGGGCCGGGCGAAATGTGCGCCAACCCGCAAATCCCGGCGGTGGCCAACGCCGTCTTCGACGCCGTCGGTGTTCGCATCGACACGCTGCCGATCACGCCGGAGCGCATCCTGCGGGCGCTGAAGGCGCAAGCATCGAACTGAGTGCTGGAAATGCCCAAGAGAAGCGCCCGGACTTCAAGCGCAGAGACAGTCGCGACCTCGCCGGAGGCGATGGCGTCCCGCCTCGCCGCCTCGCGCTATCTCGCCGATGAAAGCCTGGCCACCGCAATCTTCCTGGCGATCAGGCTGGGTAAGCCGCTGCTGCTCGAAGGCGCGCCCGGCGTCGGCAAGACCGAAGCGGCGAAGGCGATAGCCGAACTGCTCGGGCGCGATCTGGTGCGGCTGCAATGCTATGAAGGCATCGACGCCGCACATGCGCTATACGAGTGGAACTACCAGCGCCAGCTGCTCGCCATCCGCCATGCCGGCGAGCACGAGGTCGACATCTACGACGACCGTTTCCTGATCGCGCGGCCGCTGCTGCAGGTGCTGAAGGCGCCGGAAAAGCGCGTGCTGCTGGTCGACGAAATCGACCGTTCCGACCATGAATTCGAAGCGCTGCTGCTGGAGTTCCTGTCCGATTTCCAGATCAGCATTCCCGAGCGCGGCACCATTCGCACGACGGCGCAGCCGATCGTCATCCTGACCTCGAACCGCACCCGTGAGCTTGCCGAAGCGCTGCGGCGGCGCTGTGTCTATCACTTGATCACCTATCCCGACGCCATTCGCGAGGCCGAGATCATCATGCTGCGCGCCGGCGACGTCGCCGAGGCCACGGCGCGCGCCGTGGCTTCCGCCGTGCGCGACATCCGCGCGCGTCCGCTGGCCAAGCCGCCAGGCATCGCCGAGGCGGTCGAATGGGCCAATGCCGCCACCATCCTCGAAAAGGGCGGCAGCCCCTGGCCGGAAGCCTTCCGCCGCGCCATCGGCGTGCTGATCAAGGATGAGGAGGACCTTTCCTGCATCGCGCCCGAGCTCGGCAAGATTGTCGAGGAGGCGCTAGCGTGAGCGCGGCGGGCCTGCCTCAAGGGGCAGCACCCTTCCTCGGCTTCGGCCGGCTGCTGCGCCGCTACGGCTTCCCGGTGGCGCCCGAGCAGGTCTCCGGTTTCATGCAGGCGGTTACGCTGCTCGGCCCACGCTCGATGGCCGACGTCCGCGAAGCGGCCCTCGCCACGCTGGCGCCGCCGCCCGACCGCCGCGACGAATTCGAGGCGCATTTCCGGAGCCATTTCTACGGGGATGCCGCGGCGCTGGTCGAAGGCGACGCCGACGAGGAAGCCCGCATCAAGGACGACGGCAAAACCAGCAAACAAGAAATCGAAGTGGTCCGCCAGGAGGAAGGCGGCGAACTGTCTTCGGCCAGCGAACAGTTGAGCGTCCGCGAGTTCCAGCGCGATCGCGACGGGCTTGCCGCCTTCCGCCGCAAGCTCGCCACCGCTTTGCCCGCCCGCCGGTCCTTCCGCACCGTGCGCACGCATGCGCGCGGCAAGCTCGACCTGCGCCGCTCGCTGCGCGAAATCGTCAGTGCCGACGGCGATATCCCCTCGCCGCTGCTGCGCCGGCGGCAGACAGTGCCGCGCAAGCTTCTCATCCTGATCGACGTGTCGGGCTCGATGAAGCACTACACATCGGACTATCTCAAGCTGGCACACGCGGCGGTGCAAGGCGCCGACCGGGCGGAGGTCTTCACTTTCGGCACACGGCTGACCCGCATCACCTCGGCGCTGCGTATTCGCGACCGCGACCAGGCGCTGGCCCGCGCCGCTGCCCAGGTCGACGACTGGGACGGCGGCACCCGCATGGGTCCAACGCTGCTAGCCTTCCTCTCGGTGCCGCGCTTCTCCGCCTTTGCACGCGGAGCGGCAATCGTCATCCTGTCGGATGCGCTCGAGCGCGGCGATCATGCCGAGCTGGAAATGGCGATGCGCCGGCTGCTTGCCCGCGCCTTCCGACTCTCCCTGGCGACGCCGTTGGCCGGCGATCCGCGTTTCCAGCCGGCAACGGCAGCACTTCGCGCCATCCTGCCGATGCTCGACGACCTGGTCGACGGCTCGTCCATCGCGGGCCTCACCGATTTCATCCTGTCGCTCGCCCGCCCCGCCCCCGTGGCCGCGGCAATCTGGAAGAGGGTTTCGTGATGCAGAAGGCGATCGACGCGCATTTCCACATCTGGCGCCAAAAGGACCAGCCGTGGCTGGTCGGGCCGATGGTCCCGCGCATCTTTGGCCCCTACGAGCCGATCCGCCGCGACTATCCGATCGAGGAATTCCTTGCCGACCAGAAAGGCTCGGGCGTCGAGAAGGCGGTCTATGTCCAGACCAACTGGGCCAAGGAGGATTTCGAGAACGAGGTCGCGTTCCTGCAGAAGACCGCGGAAGAAACCGGCTGGCCGCACGCCATCGTCGGCTATGCCGACATGACCGTGGACGACGTGCGTTCCCAGATCGACCGGCTGATCAAATACCCGCTGCTGCGCGGCGTGCGCATGCAGCTGCACTGGCACGAAACGCCGGCCTTCCGCTTCGCCGCCTCGGCCGATCAGGTCATCGACCCGAAGGTGCGGGCTAATGTCGCGCGGCTCAAGGATTACGGCCTGTCCTTCGACCTGCAGCTTTTCCCCGCCCAGATGAAGGATGGGCTGACGCTCGTCGGCGAGAACCCCGAGACCAATTTCATTCTCACCCACGCCGGCATGCTGACCGGCATGGAGCCCGAAACCACCGAGGCCTGGAAGGCAGGGCTGCGCACGCTGTCAGCGGCGCCCAACCTCTATGCAAAGCTGTCCGGCCTCGGCACCTTCGTCCACCGTAACGATCCGGCGCTCATCGGCTATATCGTCGACAATGCCATCGACATCCTCGGCAGCGATCATCTGACGTTCGGCTCGAACTTCCCGATCGAGAAACTGTGGACCAGCCACGCCGAGCTGATCAGGGCGCACCGGCAGGCCGTGGCAAAACACGGCGCGACCGCCGAGGCGGATGTCTTTTGGAACACGGCGGAGAAGATATATCGGCCGGTGTAGCGCCGCCCTTTTCTTCTCCCCTTGTTGTGGGAGAAGGAAAAGCTCCCCGCCTCCGCCGACACAGGACGGACAACTGCGGCCGATTTCAGCTCCGCAAAACATGGCCCGAGACCTCGGCGCCGGCAGCGTTCGGCAACGCCAGGAAGCGACACGAGGCGACGAGCCCGATTGCGCCGATCGCCAGGAAGGCAAGTCGGAAGTCGATCAGATCGAGCGCCGCAGCGCCCCTGGCGATCTGCGACAGGTTGAGCAGTGCCGCCGCCACCGCCACGCCGAACAGCATCGCCACCTGTTGCAGCATGCTGGACAATGTCGCCGCCGAGCTGCGCTGCGGTGAGGCCACATCGGCGAAGGCCAGTGTGTTGAGCGCGGTAAACTGCATCGAACGCGACAGTCCGGCGATCAGCATCAGGACCACCACCAACGCTTGCGGCGTCTGCGGCGAAAGCGCCGCGCAGGCCATGATCGACAAGGAGGCGATCACCCCGTTGACGATCAGCACCGAACGGAAGCCGAAGCGCCTCAGCGTCGGCGTCGTCACCGCCTTCATGCCGAGATTGCCGAAGAAATAGGCCAGGATCATCACGCCCGCATCGATTGGGCTCAGTCCGAAGCCGACCTGGAACAAAAGCGGCAGCAGGAACGGCGTGGCGTTGATGGCGATCCGGAAAATCGTGCCGGCCGACAGCGTCGAGATGGCGAAGGTCTGCACCTTGAAAGCTGTGAGATCGAGCAGCGGATGGTTGGCGCGTCGCAGATGCCGCACAGCCAGCCAGCCGACCAAAATGCCCGTGCCGAGCAGTGCCACGGTTGGCAAGGCACCGTCTTGCGGATGCGCGATGCGCTCGAGGCCGTAGAGCATCGAGGCGAGCCCCACCGAGGTCAGCAGGAAGCCCGGCCAGTCGAGCGGCTTGGCTCCGGCTTCGCGGTCGCCGGGAATAAAGCGGGCGACCAGCGCCAAACCGGCAACCCCAAGCGGGATGTTGATGAAGAAATTCCAGTGCCAGGAGAAATAAGTGGTGATGAAGCCGCCAAGCACCGGCCCGACCACCGGCGCAAACAGCGCCGGCCAGGTGATCAGCGCCGTGGCGTTGAGAAGCTCGGATTTCGGCGCATTGCGCAGCACCAGGATGCGGCCGACCGGCGTCATCAGCGCGCTGCCCAGGCCCTGCACCGCGCGGGCGGCAACGAACTCGGCCAGGTTCTGCGAGATGCCGCAAACGAGCGAGGCCAATGTAAACAGGGCGATCGCAACGAGGAAGATGTTGCGCGCGCCAAAACGGTCGGCGAGCCAGCCGGACAGCGGCACGAACACCGCCATGGTCAGCATATAGACGGTGATGCCGATGCTCATCGCCACCGCCGCCACGCCGAAGGATTCTCCCATCTGCGGCAGCGAGGTCGAGATGATGGTCGAATCCAGAAGCTGCATGAAAAAGGCGACGGCGACGATCAGCGCCACCCGCCGGGCTTGCCGCGCCGTCGCGGTTTCCGGCAAGGCTTTGTTTTCGGGAATGGCGGTCATGCGCAGAACTGTCCGAAGGGGAATTTTCACCCGCTCCATCAGCAACCGCGCAATTGTCCGGCAAACCGATGACGCACCGGTTTCAACAGCATCTGGCCGGTGCCGTCCAGACCTGGTCCAACAAACTTTCGTGTGGCATCGCAGCCGGCCAAGCGATGACCTGGCCCTGGCGCCGAACCGGCTTTTTACGATCCGCGATGGCGCTTCGCGCCGCAGGCGGCGTGTCTCATGCGGCTTCGATCTTCTCCATAAACAGGCTGAGCTGGTCCGGGTCCATGTGCACGACGTGCCTGTCTTCGGGATAGGCCAGGCTGTTCACATCGGCGACATATTCGGAGAAGGCAGCGACGCGTTCGGCCTGCAGGCGATCGTATTCGGCGGCGAAATTGCGATAGACCTTGGAATGGCGCGGCATGTGGCCACGGTTCTGGCCGAGGATGTCGTCGGCGAACAGGTATTGCGCATCGCAGCCGGTGCCCGCCCCCATCGACAGCATGATCAGCGACGTCCGCTCCGAAATCGCCTTGGCCACCTCGACCGGCACCACCTCGATCTCGGCGCCGATCGCGCCGGCGGCCTCCAGTTGCTTCACCGCGTCGAACACCTGCATGGCGGTATCGGCGGTCTTGCCGACGGCCTTGAAGCCGCCAGTCCAGGTGGCGCGTGACGGGATGAGACCGACATGGCCGATTACCGGAATGGCATCGTCGGCCATCCGCTTGATGGTGGCGTAGCCGGCGCTGCAATAGACCGCATCGGCGCTGGCCTTGTAGAGCCGAAACGCCCAGCGGACGAAATCATCTGCTGTGCCGATCTCGAAGAAATTCTCGCCCGGCATGGTGAACAGGCTGGGTGCCGCATCGCGGTATTGCGGATTGAGCACGAGCTCCGGCGGCACCGAGACGATATCGACGCCGGCGCGTTCGGCGGCCTCGGCCTCGTCCATCGTCAGCACGCGCAGCATCGTCAGCTGCCGCTTGCCCTTCATGGCACGCAGGTCTGCGACGGTCGGTCTTTTCCGGCTCATGGATTCTGGTCCCCTTTGCTACGTGACAGAAGGCCGGTCAGGCGATCTGGATCATCACCTTGCCAGCTTCCACCTTGACGGGATAGGTCTGCAGATTGACACAGACGGGAGCCCCTTTGGCCTGGCCGGTTTTGTAATTGAAGCGGCCATTGTGCTTTGGGCATTCGATGATGTCGTCCATCACAAGCCCGTCGGCCAGATGCGCCTTCTCATGCGTACAAAACCCGTCGGTGGCGAAGAATTGATCGTCCGGCGAACGGTAGATCGCGAAGGTGCGGCCGCCATGGTCGAAGCGGATGACGTCTTCCTCGTCGACATCGTCCACGGCGCACGCTTCGACCCAATCGGCCATCTCTGCTTCTCCCGAAATTTCTGCGTTGCGCTGCTGCGGTGCCTATTCAGCCGCCGCCGACATGTTCACTTCGTGGAACTCGCCACGATAGGGCCTGGCCGTTGGCGGCAGTTCGCGCTTGAGGAAATAATCCTCGTACTTGAGCTGCCTGAGCAGGACAGGCCAGACCTCGCGATAGGCATGCCATATCGACGGGTTCGGCTCCGGCAGATCGTGCTTGATCAGTTCGTGCAGCCTGGGCAGCGCGTGGTAAGGCACCATCGGAAACATGTGATGCTCGACGTGATAATTCATGTTCCAGTAGATAAACCGGCTGATCGGGTTCATGTATACGGTCCTGGTGTTGAGCCGGTGATCGACGACGTTGTCGGCCAGACCGATATGCTGCAGCAGGCCGGTCATCACCATGTGCCAGGTGCCGTAGAGGCGCGGCACGCCGATGAGCACCACCGGTATCCACGACCGCATGAAAAGGGCGAGTGCTATCGTGGCGATGTAGATGGCAATATGCCAGCGCGCCGCGATGACGGCCTTGTGCTGTTCCATCTCGGGAACGTAGCTTTTCTCGTCGGGCGTCAGCTTGCCGAACGCCTGGCGTACCAGTGCCGGAAGCGAATAGCGAAAATCGAGGATGCCGGTGAAAGCCAGCGCCGCACGCAAAAGGTCCGGCGGGCGCATCACGGCGATCTCGGCGTCGCGCCCGACGATGATGGTGTCGGTGTGGTGGCGGGCATGGCTCCAGCGCCAGGTCACCGGGTTGCGCATCAGCATGAAGCTGGCGATCTGGTAGACGACATCGTTCATCCAGCGCGTGCGGAAGGCAGTGCCATGGCCGCATTCGTGCCAGCGCGAGTCGCTGGACGAGCCGTAGAGCACGCCGTAGACGAAGAAGAACGGCACGCACCACCAGGTACCCCAGAAAAAGATGGCGCCAGCTGCGGAGCCGAGGATGGCGACGATCCAGATGATCGTGTCGCGGATCGCCGGGCCGTCCGAGCGCTGCATCAACTCCTTGATCGCCTTGCGGGGGACATCCGTGTGGTACCACTCCGCCGAGGCCAGTCCCGTCTCGATCGCCCTGCGCGTGCTTTCGCCGACCAGGCTGTAATCGCGCTTTACCGTGCCAGCCATTGTGACCTCCAATTCCCGATCGGCCGCCAACCCTCCCCGCTCCGGCCGGAACCAGCCTCCCAACTGGTGTCCCGTATCGTCTTCGCCATTATCACGACCTGCCTCCAAGAACAGGAAAACGGCCCGACGGCTGCGGATAATCCTGCTGCGGCTGCCTGGCGATTGCAGCGATCCGGCTTTCGGCGGCGGCGATCTCGCCGGCGCCGTCGAGGACCCGGAACGCCGCATCGTAGGAGCGGCTCTCGCCATGCTCCAGCCAGATCATCTCGCCGCGTTCGCGCGCCGCCAGATTGCCCAGCACATGATGCGTCGACGGCTCGATGCCCAGCGCGTACTGCCCGGCCTGGAAATTCTGCCATTCATAGGCGCAAGGCAACTGGTCCTTGCGCGTGACCACCTCGAAGCCAAGGCCGAGCCTGTCGTTGACCACCGCCACCGGGACTTCGCCGGTGCTGTCGGCGCCGAGTTCATGCTGCCAGACCTGTTCCTTGAATCCCGGTTGCGGCGCCGGCACCGTGCGGTAGCCGACCTTCTGCGCTTCATAGCGCTCGCCGGCATGCCCGGCCCAGACGACGTCGCGGATCGGCGCCAGGTAGCGCGATCCCTCGTCGAGCACCGGATGACTGACATTGATGTGGTAGAAATACATATGCGGCGTACGGTTGAAACCGTGATTGACGACACGGTCCGAAAGCCGGATCTCGTTGCCGCCGACATCGGCCTCGATCCGCCGCAGCAGGTGCAGATCCTCGCCGAATACAGTCGATTGCTGGACGATGCCTTCGGCCCACAACACGCAGCGGTCGCCGTCCCAGGTCTCGCCATAGCCGGTCAGCCGCGCTGGAATGGTGCTGACACGGCCGTGCAGCGAATGGCGTACCGTCTTCTTCGGCGGGTAGTTGTAGGTGTCGGCGGGTACCTCGTTCATGAACAATATATGGTCGAGGCCGCAGGTCAGCAGAAGGCCGGAAAACGACCGCGCCCACGCCAATCCCTCCTCGCCTTCATATTCGTGCAGGCCGGGATGGCGAAAACCGCTCGGCGAGTGCCAGCCGATCGCCTGGCCCCTGAAGTCGCAATCGGCGATATCGAGCGCCCGGTCGACCAGCGCGGTGAAGCGCAGGCCGGAGCCGGTGCGGAATTCGAGCATGCGGATGCCGCGCTCGACGCCGTCGCCAAGCGTCATCAGCCGCACGCCGGCGAACTGCGACAGCATGCCCGAGCGTTCCGAGACCTGCCGGCGCGACAGCGTCTTGCCGTAAAGCTCTACCATGTGACGGCCAGTTCTTTCACTTTGCTCCGGTCCTTCACTTCGCTCTCGTCTCCTTGAGCAGGGCCGATATGTCGGCACCGGTGATGATGCTTTCCACGGTCAGCAGATCGGTATCGGCGACCGTCTGCTCGGCGACGATCTCGCCGCGGCGCATGACGATGATGCGATCGGCGACCTGGAAGACGTGATGGATGTTGTGGGTGATCAAAAGCACCGAGTGACCGGCGTCGCGCACTTCCTTGACGAAGCGCAGCACGCCGTGCGTTTCCTCGACGCCGAGATTGTTGGTCGGCTCGTCGAGGATGATGACCTTGGCGGCGAACTGCATGGCGCGCGAGATGGCGATCGACTGACGCTCGCCGCCTGACAGCGTGCTGACCAGCGCATCGGCGTCGAGTTTCTTCGAGATGCCGACGCGCTTCAATAGAGCCGACGCAGCATCGCGCAATCGAGCGAGATCGAGCGGCGCGAACACGCCAAGCCATTTGAGATTGACCGGCTCGCGGCCGAGGAAAAGATTGCGCGCAATGCTGAGATCGGGAGCCAGCGAGGTGTCCTGGTGGATGGTCTCGATGCCGAGATCCATCGCATCGCGCGTCGAGCGGATGGAGACCTTCTGGCCGCGCACATAGATCTCGCCGCGATCGACCGGAAACACGCCCGAGATCGCCTTGATCAGCGTCGATTTGCCGGCGCCGTTGTCACCGAGCAAGGCCACCACTTCGCCCTCGTTGAGCGCGAAGGACGCGTTCTTCAGGGCGCGGACGCTGCCGAAGGATTTTTGCAAATTCTGCAGCCGAAGCACTTCCATGGTCAGCTCCTGGCGGCGTTCTTCTGCAGCAAAGCGTGCAGGATGAGCATGGCAAGGATGATGACGCCGACGAAGATGTTGTAGGCGAGCCCGGGCACGCCGATCAGCACGATGCCGTTGCGGATGCTGCGCAGCATCAGCGCGCCGACGATGGTGCCTAAAATGGTGCCGCGTCCACCGGTCAGCGCGGTGCCGCCAACCACCACCATGGCGATCACTTCGAGCTCGTACCCGGTGCCTGCCACCGGCGAGGCGGCAGAGATGCGGAAGGCGCTGATCATGCCGGCGAGACCGGCCAGCACCGAGGTCAGGATGAACAGCCAGATCTTGACCGCATCGGCCGGCACACCGCGCGCTACGGCGGCGTTACGGTTCGAGCCGATAGCGCTGATCCAGTTGCCGAGCTTGGCGTAGTGCAGCACATAGATCGCCAATAGCGACAGGCCGATGAACCACCACAGCGAGGTATAGAAACGGAACGTTCCGATATTGAAGCTGCCGGCCAGCAGCGTCACGAAGAAGCCTGGCTGGTTCCAGGATTTCAGCGGAAAGCCTTGGGTGATGTAAAGCGCTGCCCCACGCACGACGAGCAGCATCGACAGTGTCACCAGGAAGGACGAGATCCCGATCTTGGTGACGATCAGGCCGTTGATCGCACCGATCGCTATGCAGAGCAGCAGGCCGGCCAACAGCGCGACGCCAATATCAAACCCGCCGTTCTGCACCAGCAGCATGACGACGACCGGCGCCAGCCCGAACACGGCACCGACCGAAAGGTCGAACTCGCCCGCCGTCAGAAGCAGCGTCATGCCGAGTGCGATGATGCCGAGCTCGGGCAGGAACGCCATCATGTTGGAGATGTTGAGCGGCGACAGGAAATTCGCGTCGGCGATCGCGAACACCGCCAGCAGGACAATCAGGATGACGAGCGAAGAGAACTGCGGCGAGCGCATCAGGCTCGACCTGCGTTTGGCACGCGGCATTTCCTCTTCTGCGGCAATTGTCATGACAGTTCGAACCATACGCCAGGGTGACGCTCGCCGCCTGCGCGGCGAGCGTCAGTTTCAATCATTTGTTGTAGAGTTTCAGGATCGGTTCGACGCTCGAGGCGTCGTAGAGGCTGAACGTGTGAATGTCGTAGCCGATCGGTTCGCCCGCGGCGGCCAACCCGAGCAGCGCCACCGGCATGAAGCCCTGCGCTGACGGGAACTGCCAGGCAGCCGCGTTGATGAACCCAGACTTCACTGACTCGGCGGTTTCCTTCGAATTGCCCCAGCCGACGACCGGAATCTTGCCGGCCGGCACGCCGGCGCCGTCGAACACCCGCTTGACGCTGGCCGCGACGGAATCGCCGAGCGCGATGATCGCCGGCGGGTTGTTGGCGACCATGTAGTCGGTCATCTTGGCGATGATGCCGGCCGGATCGGTGCCGCAATCGACCACATCATATTTGATGCCGAGCGGATCGAAGACGCTGGCGATGCCTTCGGTCTCGAGCTGCTGGTAGCTGGCGCCCGGCACTTCGACCGGCAGGAACACTTTGTCGCCCTGCTTCACCATCTTGTGGTCGACCAGATATTTCGCCCAGATGACACCGGCTTCCTTAAGGTCGGCGCCGACATAGGCCTGCCGGCCGGTTGCCGGATCGTCGGTATTGAAGAACACGATCGGGATGCCGGCCGCCTTGGCTGCCTTGACCTCCTCGGTCCACAGGCCGGGCTGCGCCGAGGTGGTGGCGATGCCGTCCGGTTTGGCGGCAAGGGCCGAGTTGAAGGCCTCCTTCTGCGCCGCCATGTCGCCGCCGCTGAACGAGATCTTGCAGGTCACCTTGAGCTGGTCGCAGGCCTTGGTCGCGCCGGCATTCCAGTCGATCCAGAAGGCATCCGACGGGCCGCCATGCGACAGCAGGTAGAACGTCTTCTGGGCGTCCTGCGCCAGCGCCGGTGTACCCAGCGCCACACCGGCGAGAACCGTCGCCGCGGCAGCGATTTTCAACGCGAATTTCAACATTTCTCTTCCTCCCTTGTTTCGTAGCCGAACCGCGCCATCACAGTCCGTTGGCGCGGAATTTTCCGTCGAGGAATTTCTTGGCACGGGGCACGTCGTCTTCCGAAAGATGCTCGATGATGACCGGGATGTTTGGATGCTTTTCGGCCAGCCGCTTGAGATAGAGGTCGTAATTCAGCGAACCGAGGCCGGGGGCCGGCAGCTCGATCTCGCCGACGCCGCGGAAGGTGTGGCTCTCCAGCGCGTCCTCGTCGCCGATGTCTGCGTGTTTTTCCGACTTGTCGCCGCCGGAACGCTTGACGTCCTTGGCGTGGGCAATCTTGATCTTGTCGGCCAATGTGTCGAACACCTGGTTCAGGATCTGGTCCATCCTGTCGATGTTGTGCGTTTCGAAATAGTTGGTCGGGTCCATCAGCAGGCCGAGGCCTGGGTGGTCGACCTGCGCGAACATCCTCACCGTCTCTTCGACCGAGCCGACGACATTGTTGACATAGGTTTCGAGCAGGAAGACCGCGCCGTGGTCATAGGCGGTCTGGGCAAGGTCGGCGATGACCTTGCGGCATTCCTCAAAACCTTCCTCGGTCTTGTTCTTCGGGTGATGCACCCAGTCGGACTCGGTGTTGTAGGTACCGGTTTCCGAGATCACGTAAGGGGTGCCGAAATGGCGTGCGTTGCGGATGATCTCCTTCAAATAGCCGACGCGCCTCTCGCGCTCGCCCATATCCGGATGGATGATGTTGGTGTAGCCCGATACGCAGCAGATCGGCAGATTGTGATCGCGAAACGTATCGCGGACGGTCTTGGCCTTGTCCCTGGTGATCTGCCCGGCCGACAGATCTATGTCCTTGAAATGCAGGTCGAGCTGCACGGTGTTGAAATCGAGCGCACGGATCTTCTGCGCGGTTTCCTTGAGGCTATACGGGAAATAACCCGTGAAAATACCTGCCTGCATCATGGTGTGAAGTCCTCCCTGTAAGTAATTCAGTCAGTTGATATTTCGGAAAGTTTGACTGTCCGGCCCTTGTCGATCGAACGATAGCCGGCTTCGACCAGCGCCATAGTCTTGACGTTGTCGGCGACCGACAGCGCCGGCGGCTCGCCCGTCTTGACCGCGTGCTGGAGCTGCTCCATGACGCCGATGAAGGCATGCGGGAACCACATCGTGTCCCAGCTGGGTGTCACCCATTCACCACCGGTGGTCTCGGTCGAGGCGTAGGTCAGCGTCGAGGCAGCGCCAGTCGGCCAGCCGATGGTACCCTTGGCGACGCCCTTGGTGCCGTCGACGCGCCAATTGATGTGCTGGTCGTCCTTGTAGCCCTCCTGGCGCGGCCCGGACCAGACATCCTCCAGCGATACGGCGAGCACGCCGGACGGGAACTTGATCGTCGACACGGTGATGCCGTCCGAATGGTCGAAGCGGGTGCGCGGGTCCCTGCGGGTCAGGGTGGTGATCTCCAGGGGATCGCCGAACAGGAAGCGCAGTACGTCGAGATGATGGACGCTCATATTGGCGAGCGTCAGCCGGTCATAGTCCTCGAGGAAGCTCTGCCAGTGCGGGATCGCATGCATGTCGATCTGGGCGAAAACGATGTCGCCGAGCGCGCCGCTATCGATGACCTGCTTCAAGACGCGCATCGACTGGTCGTAACGCATGTTCTGGTTGACCGAGAGGATCTTGCCTGCCTTGGCCGCCTCGTCGCGAAGTTTGACGGCCTCTTCAAGGGACAGCGCCAATGGCTTCTGCGCCAGGATCGCCTTGATATGTGCCTGCTTCAGAGCATGGCGGATCAGCGCCGGCTGCTGGTCGGGCGGAAAGGCAAGGTCGATGATCTCGACGTTCTTGTCCTCGATGAGCTGTTCCGGCGTGTCATGGACGGTTGGGATATCCCAGCGTTTGGCGACCTTCTCGGCGCTGGCCTTGGTCCGCGAGGCAATCGCCACCACGGGGAAACCGGCTTCCTTGTAGGCGGCAAGGTGACATTCGGCCATGATCATGCCGGCGCCGACGCAGCCGATCCTGTATTCCCTGGTACGGACTTCGACGTCCGGCTCGAAGCCGTTGCCCGCCATTTCTTGGCTTGCCATATGTTCCTCCCGAAGCTCGTTCCTTGCCGCCGCCGTCATCTTGCCAGCGCTCCCCCGCTCTGTCCGAAATAATGCACCCTGCCGGGCTCGCAGGATATCGCCACCATCGCGTCTGGCCTGATGTCTGGCTGGCCGCGCAACAGCGCCCGCAGACGCGCCTGCCCGGCGGCGAGCGTCACAACGGTGTAGCCGCCGAGCGGCTCGACCTCGAACACTCGCGCCGGGCGGCCCGCGCCCCCCTCCGACCAGGCCTTGACCTTGATGTCTTCCGGCCTGAGTCCAATTTCCACGGCATCGGCCGGGGCGCCGGTATCCGCGATGCGGATCGTGCCTTCCGCCGCCTCCACGCCTTCGGCGCCGTGCACCGACTTCAATATGTTCATCATCGGCGACCCGAGCAGCCGCGCCACATAGGTGCTGGCTGGCCGGTCATAGATCTCGGCCGGCGCGCCGATCTGCCTGATCTTGCCGTTCTCCAGAATGGCCATTCGGTCGGCGACCGACATCGCTTCTTCCTGGTCGTGCGTGACATAGATCAGCGTCTTGCCGAGCTCGCGCTGGATGCGCTTCAGCTCGACCCGCGTTTCCTCGCGCAGCCGGGCGTCGAGCGCCGAAATCGGGTCGTCCATCAGATAGGCGGCCGGGTCGCGCACCAGCGCACGGGCGATCGCCACGCGCTGCCGCTCGCCGCCTGAAAGCTGTGCCGGCGGCTTGTGCAGGATATGGCCGATATGCAGCTTGGCCGCGACGTCGGCGACGCGCTTTTCGATCTCGGCTTCGGCGACCCGGCGTTCGACCAGCGGAAAGCGGATGTTGGCGCGCGCGCTCATATGCGGAAACAGCGCCAAATTCTGGAACACCATGGCGACGTTGCGCTCGGCCGGCGACACCGTGTTGACCGGCTTTCCGCCGATCAGGATCTCGCCCGCGTCCGGGGTTTCCAGCCCGAGCACCAGACGCAGTATCGTCGACTTGCCCGACAGCGGCGGCCCGAAGAAGCAGAAGAACTCATTGTCGTTGACAGTGAACGAGGCGTCGTCGACGGCGAGCGTGTTGCCGTAGCGTTTTGTCACATTATGGAAAACGATATCGGCCATCTCAACCTGCTCTCAATGCAAGACCGGTGGCGGCGTCGAAGACGCGCACCGCCTCCGCCGCCGGCGCGACGACAGCTGTCTGCCCGATCGCCAGCCCGACATCATTGTCGAACACCGCCTTCACCGCAGTCTCGCCGTCGCCAAGGTGGATGATGGTGCGCGCGCCGATCCGCTCGACGAAACTCACCGGCATGGACAGGCCACGGCCACCTTCAGCCAGCGTCACCTGCTCCGGTCGAAAGCCATAAAACACCTCGCCGCGCATCCTGCGTACGGCATCGGCGATCTCGACCGGCAGCGGCGGTGTCACGCCGAGCGGGCCGAGATCGATGACCAGACCACGGTCGCTTTCCGCCGGCCTGCCCTTGAGCAGGTTCATGCCCGGCGCGCCGATAAAGCGGGCGACGAAGACATTGGCCGGATTGTTATAGACCTCGAGCGGCGTGCCGACCTGCTGCAGCACGCCGTGGTCCATCACCGCGATGCGGTCGGCCATGGTCATTGCTTCAAGCTGATCGTGGGTGACGTAGACCATGGTCTGCCGGAACTGCCGCTGCAACTGCTTCAGTTCGGTCCGCATCACCGCCCGGAAGGCGGCATCGACATTGGACAGCGGCTCGTCGAGCAGGAAGATCGCCGGCTCCATGATCGCCGAACGGCCGATCGCCACCCGCTGCAATATGTTGACCGACAGTCTGTCCGCCTTGCGGTCGAGCAGCGGCGTCAGTTGCAGCATCTCGGCAATGGCGCCGACACGGCGGCCGATCTCGGCCTTTGGTGCGCCGCGCATTTTCGGCCCGTAGGCGAGGTTCTGCCGCACGCTCATATGAGTGAAGATCGCATAGTTCTGGAAGACGAAGCCGACGCCGCGCCGCCCCATCGGCACGCCGGCCATGTCGCGCTCGCCGAACAGGATCTTGCCGCTGGTAGGCTCTTCCATGCCGGCGATCATGTTCATCGTCGTCGACTTGCCGCAGCCGGACGGCCCCAGCAGCGCCATGAACTCGCCATCGGCAATGGCCAGATCCATCGTCTTCAGCGCGGTGAAATCGCCAAATTTCTTGACCAGGTTCTGCAGATGGATGGTGCTCATCAGGCCGCCACCTCGCGTACCCGAGCCATGCGTTTCATGGCAAACACCGCGGCGATGGACAGCACGATCAATATGGCCAGCGCGATTGCCGCCACATAGCCCCAGATCAGGTCCTGGGTGGTGAGCTTGTAGATGTAAACGGAGATGGTTTCGGTAGCGACGCCAGGACCGCCGCCGGTCATGATGTAGAGCGTGTCGAAGATCTTGAAGTTCTCGATCACCCTGATCGCCAGCGCGATGATGATGATCGTCTTCATCTTCGGCAGCACGATGGTGATGAATCGCTGCCAGGGGTTGGCACCGAGCAGCGTCGCCGCCTTGATCTGGTCCTCAGGCACGCCGACCAGGCCGGCAAGCAGGATCAGGAACATCAGCGGCGTCCACTGCCAGATATCGGCGACCATGACGGCGATGAGCGCCAGCGTCGGGTCCGACAGCCAGGCGATGGTGACGGGAAAGCCTGAGATCGCCGACAGGATGTCGTTGACCGGGCCGCCCGACTGAAACAGCATGAAGAACATGTAGCCGGCCACCGCCGGCACCACCATCATCGGCATCAAGAGGATCGAGTAGAAGATCCGCTTGCCGGGGAACTCGTCCGCAAACAGTGTCGCGAGCGCCAAGCCGAGCAGGAACTCCGCCGGCACGCAGACGATCATGACGATGGCCGTGCGCTTCAGCGCACTCCAGAAGCGCGCATCGGCGGCAAGATCGGTGTAGTTGGCGAAACTGTTCCACATCGACCAGGCGTTCCACCAGCCGGTGCCCGACAGCGGCGACCAGTCGGTCAGGCTGATGTAGAGCTGCATCAGGAGCGGAAAGACGGCGATGAACAGCACCAGGATCTGCGCCGGCAGCGTCAGCCGAAAGCCGAGCTTTGCGCCCTCGTCCGGCAGCACCGACGCCGCTTTGGAGGCTTGCATGTCGCCCTCCGAAATCGTCGCAGTCACCGCGCTCATTGCTTGAGCGCCCCGAAGGTCAGCCCGCGCACCAGATGGCGCTGGATGGCGATGCCCATGATGACAGGCGGCACTGCGGCTATCAGGCCGAGCGCTGCCTTGGCGCCGTAGAGTTGGCCGGTCATCGAGGAGGACAGCGAGGCCATGTAGACGGGGACCGTCACCCATTCGCGCGTCGTCAGAAGCAGCGCAATCAGATAGTCCGACCAGTTGAGGATGAAGACGAACAGCGCGGCACTGGCCAGCGGCGCGCGCATCATCGGCAGCGTGATGCGCGTGAAGACGCGCCACCGCGAACAGCCCTCGACCAGTGCCGCCTCCTCGATCTCGCGCGGCATGTCGTCGAAGAAGGTCTTCATCAGCCAGAAGGCGAAAGGCAGCGTGACGATGCCGTAGATCAACGACAGCCCCCACCAGCTGTCGGTGAAATTGAGGAAGGCCCACATGATCATCACCGGGGTCATGACCGCCATTGGCGGAAACAGGCGAAGCTGGATCAGCGCCAGCGGCAGGTTCTGGCCCGAGCCGAAGCGCGACAGCCCGTAGGCCGCCGCGGTGCCCGCCGACATGGCGATTGCCGTACCGAATGTGGCCGACAGCAGCGACGACAGGATCGGCTTCAAAGCTGTGCGGTCGAGGGCGACGATCAGATTGTTGGTCGACTCACCGAAGACGAAGCGGAAATTGCTGAGTGTCGGGTTCTTCGGCCACCATGTCAGGTCGGCGCCGGTCGCCGACCATTCGGCGATCGGCTTGAACGCCATCGACACCATCCACAGGATCGGCACCAGCGTCACCGCCATCGCCGCAAGGATCGCGGCATAGCGGAATATCTCGAAAGGAACTGAACGCTTCATCTTGCGGCTTTGCTGGGTCCTTCGTTGCCGAGGGGAAGAGCGACCGCTCCTCCCCTTCTTGGTAGGATCCTTGGAAGGATCAGGCGATCGGATCGAGGACGGTCGGCCAGGCCTCCTTGTTGGTCTTGATGGCTTCGAGAAGCTTCTCCTCGCCGGTCCGGCGGGCAATCTTCTTCCACTCGGCCTCGGTGTCGGCCATCGCCTGCTCGGCTGTCTTGGCCTTGGTCAACGCGGCGACGAGGCTCTCGTCCAGCGCGTTGTGGAAGGCGGTGGCGCCGGGATAGTTGATGGTGGGCACGGTGCGGGCGACCGTCTCGCGCACCACGTCCATGTGATAGGCGTGATAGGTCTGGCGAACCAGCGGATCGGAGAAATCCGACAGCCGGAACGGATCGAAATAGCCGCCCGGATTAGCGGTCATCCAGGCGTAGATGCGACTTGAACCCAGCCACTGCAGGAACAGGTAGCAGGCTTCCGGATTCTTGGCTTGCGAGGACACCGACGCCGACAGATTGAGCCACAGCACCGAACGGCTGACCAGTTTTCCGTCGATCTCGCGGCCGGGCGGCAGCATCGAGCCGATCTTTCCAGTGACAGCTGAATCCTTGTTGCCGGCATTGTCGAGGAATTTCGGCAGGTTGGAGAAGGCACAGGTCATGGCCGCACCGCCCTTGGCGAAATTGCCGTACTGCTCCGGCCAACCCCAGGAGATCGCATCCGGCGAATGGTGCGAAAGCGAAGCAATGTACTCGTTGGTCGCCGCGATACCTTGCTCCGAATTGATCAGCGGCTTGCCGGCATCGTCGAACAAAAACTGATTGGGCGAAGCCATTGAGACATAACGCTGATACCAGTTGGTGTAGCCCCAGCCCTGGTTGCGCAGATCGGTCGAGCCGAACAGGCCCTTGTCCGGGCGCTGGAAGAAGGCTGCGATCTCGTCATGCTGCTTCCACGTCTTCGGCGCCGCCAGTTCATACCCGTATTTGTCGGAGAAGGCCTTCTTCTCGGCTGCGTCGCCGAACAGATCGGTGCGGTAGACCCAGGTCTGGAAATCGCCATCCAGCGACACGCCGTAGGTCGAGCCGCGATACTGGTTGAGCAGCGAGACGCCCTTGGCGCCGTTGACGTAGCCACGCTCGGGATCGTCCCATTCCGGCTTATATTGTGCAACGAAGTCGTCGAGCTTGAGGATGCCGCCGGTTTCGGCGAGGTCGCCAAGACGGTTCCATTCGACCGCGTAGATGTCGTAGGCTCCACCCTTGGTGGAGATGTCCTGCATCGTCTTGGTGAATTCCTGGCCGTTGGGCACACCGACGATCTCGAGCGGAATACCGGTTTCCTTCTCCCATAGATCCTTGATCGACGGCGCGCCCGCCGGAAACGGCTGCGTCAGTTGGCCGATCGAACCGTCGGACAGGCCGAGCACGATCTTCGTCGGCGCCTTGCCGGCGCCCTTCATCGCCTTGGCTGCCTCGATGGCGCGGCCCTCGGGTGTGTCGGCGCCATACTGATAGCGCTCCGAGCCGTCGAAGCCGGTCGGGCCACCGATCATGCCGGGCGCCAGGGCATCGGCCGCATAGGCACGGCTTGGGCGAATGAATTTCGGCGCGATACCTGCGGCGGCAACAAGCACTGCCGCCTTTCCACCGGACGCCAGCAAACGGCGCCGCGACACGCGGATCAAATTCGACATTGGAACTCCTCCCTCAGGGCCTTGTTCCTCCACGGCCCTTATGATGGATATTGACGGCACCACACGAAGGCTGTCAACATCATAAATAATCAAGACACATCATAATATCTCAAGGGAGAGGAAAATGGCGTTCATCAAGGCTCTCACACCGAAGCCGGTGCTTGAATTTGAGGGAACCAGGCCTGCCCACCTCGCCGCTTTGGTCCGCTTCGGAATTGATCTAGCGCAGCGACTTGCGGATCGGCCAAGGCCGGTTACATCATTTCCCATCAGAATCGCGAGCGGCGATGCGGCCGCTCTTCGACATCGGACCTATGAAATGCGTAATCTCGATGCGCCTTTGGCACATTTTGGAATGAGGTGATCGACAGTGCGGTCCACCCTGACAGACATAGCTCGGGAAGCCGGCGTTTCCGCCGCTACGGTCGACCGTGTGCTCAACAACCGCGCCGGGGTCAGGGCGCGCACTCGCGAGGTCGTGCTCGAAACGGCACA
The DNA here is from genome assembly GCF_040321435.1 of Mesorhizobium sp. M0410. Lineage (NCBI taxonomy): Bacteria > Pseudomonadati > Pseudomonadota > Alphaproteobacteria > Hyphomicrobiales > Phyllobacteriaceae > Mesorhizobium > Mesorhizobium sp. M0410. The sequence goes on along the minus strand of NZ_JAMYRN010000017.1, from coordinate 38,452 downwards.
GCGGCTTGGCTATATCGCTGAAAATTCAAATAATCCGAGCTCGCTCAACGCGCTGCGCGGTGAGATCATACGGCTCGATTTCGCCCTGCCCGCCGGCACCAATTCCTTCATCAAGATGCTGCACCGCCAGATCGAGGCGCAGGCGCAGTCGCGGCCTGACCTCGACGTCCGCGTCGCCACTATCGAAGGCTTCAATCCGGATCGGCTCGCCCGTCTGCTGCAGGAACTGCACGGGCAGACGCAAGGCGTTGGTGTGATCGCGCTCGACCATCCGACGGTGCGCGAGGCGATCCGCTCGCTTTCGGCCAGCGGCGTCAAGGTGGTTACCCTCGCTTCCGACATCCTGCATGTGCCGAGGGTTGCCTATATCGGCATCGACAACCGCGCCGCCGGCCGGCTCGCCGGCTACCTGCTCAACCGCTTCATGGGCGCAGAGCGTCCGGGCAAGGTCGCGCTGTTCGCCGGTTCGCTCTCCTACCGCGGCCACGAAGAGCGCGAGATGGGCTTCCGCCACATACTGACGGAAGAATCGCCCAATCTGCAGATCGTCGAGATGCGCGAAATGCTCGACGATCGGGAAAAAGCCTACTCTGAGGCCTCCGCCCTGCTGGACCGGCACCCGGACCTGGCCGCCGTCTACAATGTCGGCGCTGGCAACACCGGCATCGCCCGCGCGCTGAAGGAACGCGGGCGCGCGCTGTCGACGGTCTTTCTCGGCCATGAGGTGACGGAAGGCACCAAGGAGCTCTTGCTCGACGGCACGCTCGACGCGGTCATCGACCAGAACCCGCGCGTCGAGGCCCGCGAGGCGCTCAACACCTTGATCCACGCGGTCAAGGGCTTGCCTTACGAACTGCACCAGCCGAGGCTGCAAGTGATCTTCAGGGAGAGCATCCCGGAGATCTGAACCCAGGTGAGTGGCTGGGGTTTCGTGAATCTTGCGGGCGCGCTCTATTCCGGCCAGCCGCTGAACAACACGCCGCTCGACCGCTCGCGGCGACCGTCGGCTTCTGGATGCTGGAAGACCAGCTTACCGTTGGCGCGCAATATCTCAGCGTTGGCAAGATCACGCGCACCAACCGCAGCAAACCGGACGAACCGACGCTCGTCGATGACGGCTTCGATCTGGTCAACGTCTTTGCCAACTGGCGCATCAACGGCCACGCCAATCTCGATTTCAGCGTCGACCTGGCGGCGGGGCGCGGCGGGACGATGGCCGGCTAGAGCTTGCTCACCATCGCTTGCGCATCTTCGCCCAGACCGATAGCGATCCGGTCGCCGGAGGCAATGCCTGATATGTCGCAGACGACCAGCGGCATGCTGATTTCGTAGAGGAATTCGGCAACGATGGCGCCGATGGCAAGGATCGGGTCCGGCCGCTCCAGGATAATGCCGGCCGGCCCCGTCCCTCTGCGAATCGCTTCGGCCAGAACCGAAGACGAGGACGACGACCCCCGCCCGCTCGGCATCACCAGGATCCTGCCGGCGATATTGCCGCCCAGGTCCGGATGCGAATGGTCGATGATGTCGCCCGTTTCGACATCGATCCCGCCCCAGAAGCTGAGCGCCTGCGAAAGCACCAGCGCCGGGCCCTGTGCGGAGCCGGCAAGGTGGAATGTACCGGTTCTGGCCGGCGCCTTCATGGCGCGCCTCGCACGACGCGGCCGGCCGCGGCCGAGCGGACGCAGTCTTCCATGTCACCGAAGGCCACCGAGACACCGATATTGCCAGGTGCGTAATGCGCCCATTTGCCGGAATTGGTCATCACCACGCCGTCGAGACGCTCGAGGATCGACGTGACATAGGTGCAGGTGTCGGTGACCGGGACAAGGCCGAAGGCTTCCATGCCGGCCAGTGCGCCTTCGTCCTCCAGTCGCGTCAGCGTGGCACGCCCTGTGTTGACATAGATCGGGACGCCCCTGCCCGGCGCAACTTCGCGCAGCAGCGGCAACAGGCGCATCCACTCTTCATGGGAGAAATGCGGCGTGCCTAACGACACGGCTGCAAGCTGCACGCCGTCGGGGACGCTCGACAGCCTGGCCAGCGCATGGCGGACATCAGCGCTAGAGATCCGGATTTTTTCCTCCGGCACCAGGCCGTGCAACGCCTCATCCAGCGTCGTCGCCTCCGGCGTAATGCCGACCGCATGAAACAGCGCCACAGCGCCCGTCGTTGCCGCCGCCGCCCCCAGCGCCTTCAGTTGGTCCTCGTCGCGCGGCTGCGGCAGGCCTGATATGACAGGAATGCGGTCGCCGCTCTTTTGCCCGACAAGTAGTCCGACACCCACGAACAGGGCGTCGCTGGGCTCGAGACCGCCAGTCAGCTCGAACAGGATCTGGCCTCGTCGATTTTCACTCAGATGCAGCCCCCAGGCCGGCGCGCGTCCGGTCATTGCGCAGCATAAATCGATGAAATCGCCATAACGGTTGGTTCGCGCCCCGATCACCGAATTGGCAAAGACGATGGCGTTGGACTCACCCCAGGCGATCTGCTCGCCGAACCTTGGCCGGAATCGAGTCTGATAGGGTGCGCAGGTGAAGGTCGCCTGGCAGCCGAGGTCCAGATGCGCCATCATCAAGCGACGCGCCGGCGCTTCTTGCGACATCGGCATCTTCACCAATCCGGGATGGATGAGGTCGAACGAACCGACATTCAGCGTCGTCGGCACCCGAACGCGGCCGCCGCCCTCGATCAGCCTTTCGACGAAATCGAGGCTAGCCTGGCCGTGATAGAGGCAGCCGTCGATATGGGCACCGGCAATATTCAACAACTTGCGCGCGCCGACCGCCTTCGCGAAGGCGACCAGGATCTTCATGGCGGCAGCCGCTGCCGAGCCTTGCTCGCCATGCAGCATCGACTGGTCGCCGGCCGTCAATTCCAGCGTCATCGGCAAATTCCCGAGCCCGCACTATGCCGATCAAGCACTCCCTGATTGCGGAGCGTCTGGCAAGACAGAGCTTCGGATCTCTTCTACTTCGCGGCGATCAGCAGACCAGACGTTCACAGCTCATCGCAAAGCGAGAGAGACGCGAAGCACGGTCGGAGAGCGGGCGATCCACGGCGGAAACGGCGCTATTCCTTCTGCGACGGTCGGTCGGCCGTGCTGCGGTCGCCATCTGCAGAATGCGGCAGGATGCCGAAGTCGCGCGACTTGGTCCCATGCGCCGCCGTCAGGAAACCATCGGCTGTGAGACCTCGCCTCAAAAGCTCACGTACCGCGGCCGACCGGCTCGGCATGTGCTTTTCGAAGCGCCAGTTCTCCAACGCCGCCAGTTCATCGACAGTCAGCATGATCTGCAGTCGTTCCGGGCGTTCCAGTTCGGACATCTCGGCCTCCAGTCATACCAGCCTAAGCGCAGCTGAGTTAGTATGTTCCTGATTTTGTGTAGAATTAGGTACGTGAGCAGAGTACGTCAAGACCTTCAGATGTGTGACTCATGCAGAAGTCCGATGAAGCGGATCAAGCATCAAATGGGCAATCAACAAAATACGCTAACTATTTGACACGAAGCGATTTTTCAAGGGTCTTCGCTTGCCAATCACGAGCCCTGGGCGCATGGTAGAACACGAGGGACAAACCGCCCCTGAAAGGAAGGTTTTCCATGCGCTACGGATTTTCGGTTCGCCTGCACGAAGACGTCGGTTCCCGAATTCGAGCTACATTGCGGTCCGGGATTGCCATCAATCTGACTGCTGTCGCCGAAGCCGTGCGACTGCAAAACCTCGCCGAGAATATTGCGCGCGAAGACATCGAATGGCTCGTCATGCAGGCAGCCCAGCTCCAAGGCGCAGCTATCGAGTTCGACGGCTTCGCGGAAGCCGATCTGGCGGAGTTTGCGTGCACTCAGCTGATGCAAAGCAGCCCCGCATTGGGCTGGGACGCCCTGGAAGGCGGGGTGGCCGTTTCGCCGGATCTTGGCCGTCAAACACATTGAAGCGCGTGCTCTTGTGAGCCCAGCCATGCTGCCGCCACGTGCTCGGCAAAAAAGCCCGCCGCAATGGCGGGCTTTGGACTGCTGGAGGTCTGGTGGACGAAGGCCTTTCGGCCCGGTCCGACATTTCATCCGATGTATTCGCCTTAGCGGCGCGCGATAAGCAGGCACAATTGGCGCAGATCGCTATCGTAAGTGCCTTCGCTACTCAGCACGTCGACGCAGCGCTTCTTCATCCTGGCCAACTTGTCGCCCGACATGTCGGCAACGACCTGGGGCAAGTTGGGATTGCTGGGATTGGGCGGGCTGCCCGGGTTGGACGGATTGCTCGGATTGGTACCACCGATCCCGACACCGGCGCCGACATTGATGCCGCTGCCGACCCCGACCCCCGCGCCAGCCCCAACGCCGCAGCCGATACCTACCCCCGCGTCGGCGGCAATGCCGCTCGAACCGCCAACCGTTGCGCCGGCACCAGCGTTGATGCCGCTTCTGCCCCCGACCGACGCGCCGGCGCCCGCGGCAATGCCGCTCGAACCCCCAACCGTTGCGCCGGCACCGGTGTTAATGCCGCTGCCGCCCACCAAGGCACCGAGGCCTGCCTTGATGCCGCCGCTGCCCCCGACCGTTGCGCCGGCACCGGCGTTGATGCCGCCGCGACCGCCAACCGTCGCGCCGAGGCCGGCTTTGATGCCGCCGTTGCCGCCGATGGATGTTCCAACACCAACGGCAATTCCGTCCGCTGCATTCACGGGCATCGAGAGCATGAAAAGCCCTACGCTGCCTGCCACTGCACCGGTGATTGTTTTGATGTTGATGGTCATAACATTCTCCCTGCTGTAGTTTCGCTGAGCAACCCGCGAACTCGCCGGTTGCATTACGCCCTAAGTGCAAGGAAGAAGATCGGTTTCTTTGCCGATCAACTTGCTGGTCCCATGGTGTATTTTCAAAGAACAGCCGCGTGAAATTTATATTGAAATTTTCCGAAAGTTTGAAGCGATGCGAGAGTCAGCTGGTCGGCGCCGCAACAGACGAACATCGCAACGGGTCGGCGGCCGAAAAGGCGAATTCCTAATCTGCAAACCACAACATCAAACCGACCCCTCGGCAATAGAACAATGGGCCGATAAGATCCGCTCTGCGCGGGTTTGCTTCACCGTGCTGCGTCATTTTTGACCTGTCTGGACTGTCTCTGCTGCCGACCGCGGACGAAAGTACAAAGCGCCGAACCGCGAGATCCAGCGATGGAATCAAATCCGCTCGAGTTCACGCTTTGCGTGGTCACGCCTTGGATTTGGTTTCCTCCTTGGCGGCGGGCGCCGTCTTAGGCTGACGTGGTGATGGCTTCGGCCGGCTGGCGGTCTTCTCTTTCGTGGCGATTTCTGCGTCGATTTCGGCGGTAGCCTGATCCCAATGTTGCTGATGCGCCCCGTCGGGCCTGCCTGCCCGTTCCCAGATCGCGTGTGCACGCTGGCGAATCCGTTCCTGTCTGTCCCTCACCGTTGCCTCCGTCGGTTTATGCGTAAGCAACTTTGTTCTAGCTGAAATTTCGACCGGCGTCTTGATCCCCAGGCAACACCGTCATTGAACCTCTCTGTCACACAGGACGGCGACGCCGAGGAGCGCCGCCTTCTTGATGATCAGCCCTTCAAGGTCGGCGTCCGAGCGCTCGGTTCCGGTGCGTTCGCGCAACAGTGCAATCGCCGCCTTCATCGACAGCAGCCCATCGCCTCGTTCAGCAAGCAGTTTGTCGACGGCGGCGGCCACGTTGGCCCGCTCGACATGCGGCAGCATGGGAATGGCTCCTTTCCTTGTTTCGCGACGACAGCGGCTCCATCCCGATCGCTCGGGATGGAGCTCTTATTCGATAATTTAGACCGTGACCTTTCCAAATCCGGTTCGCGGTTTGGAACGCCGATCACTCGATGACGTGCACGATCTTGCGGGTGCCTGGGTCGACGAGCACGGTGCGATTGCCGACGACGACGTATCTGTACTTCACGTCGGGAACATCGATCGGTTGCAGCTCGACCGTATCTGGCACCGTGGAACCGATATTGAGCTCCACGCCCAGAAGATTGATCGACGCCAACGGGTGCTTATGGACGTATTCGCGGATGACCGTCTGCTGTTCGGGCGTGACAATCACCTGGTCCGCGGTGGCCACGCCGACGCCGGCGAGCAACACCAATCCCGCCGCAGCAGGAACAAGGTGGATTTTCATCGTCTACTCCTGTTGTTACGGGCCTCGCCCTTACAGTTGCGACGCGGCTTTCCGGTCGAAGCGGCGAACCCTCTAGGCAAACGCCCACGCCACCTTGTTGTTCCGTAAGTGGCGGCTAATCGAATGGCGGTGAAGTGCCCGCGCGGTGCGGCGAATGAACTGCAAATGAGCTACGGTGGCCCGCGTCGCAAGACGCGGGCCGATCGGTTTCCCGATCAGCAGCGACACCGGAGGGGGATGATATCGGCTGCGTCTGAAACAACGTTTAGGACAAGCTAATGTTCCTGAGAGAGGGCAACAAACCTGCCGGTACAGCGCGACGTTACCGCCCATGGGCAAGCCCCTGTGGCCGCAAATGAAGCGGCTACTGCTTTGGCGGTTGTGGCGGCACCTCGCCGGGCTTGAGCACCGGGGTCTTGCCCTCGTTCGGCGGTGGCGCCGCCATGCCCTGATCGCCCGTTGGCGGCGGCTTCAGGACCCCACCGCATGGCTCGAGCGTGTCGGACAAATTGCTGCCGGCCGGCTTCTGCTGCTGGTTCTTCTGATCCTGCGGCTCAACCTTGCAGCGGTCGGATTGCGCCTGTTCGCCCGGCTGCGCGGCCGCCGGCGCCGCCAGCAGCGCACCTAGCATATACGGCAAGAAAATGAGCGGTCTCATGTCGAGCTCCTTTCGCGCCAGTATCTTCTGAATGTGAAGGCGGGCAGGCGCGATTGGTTCCGTCGTGCGGCAATGCGCCCGGACCGCAGCGGCCCGGAACCGGCCGCCAGACTTATGAGTTCAACCACTGAGCCAGTTCAGGGCCGCCGACATTATGGAGAACCAGCGATGGAACCGCGCAGGAAAGAACGAACCGACGACGAGACCGAGAGCCCGACGATCCAGCAGCAGGACTGGGATGCCATCCGGAGCGGGAAAATTCTCCCAGACGGCGTGCCGCAAAACGGCGACATCCGTTACGACGTCGAGAAAGACGGCGAACTGCCGGAGGAGGACGACGACAACGCCTACCAGGACAGCGACGAGGCCTTGCCGGACGATACTGAGGAACGCGTTATTTCACGCGATCTCGCACGCGAAGGTGGTCCTTTCGACGAGGAATGAGCGACTGCCTTTCGCACTGCGCTCGCTATCCGGGTAGACGGTCGGATGAGCCTCTGCTTTCAATTCGGGAGGTCGAAGACCGGCTCCTGGCAGCGATAGACCAGACATTGACCATCACGCGTCTTGATATACGCGGAGCGCGGCACTTGCGGCCAGTCGCATTCATTGCCGAATTGGCGGACGTAACGGTCGTAGGTGTTCTGGCCGGTGGTCAGCACCACCGAGCGATGCCTCTGGATCAGAAGCTGCGTCTGTTCGCATGTCATCGCGCGGCTGTCCGGCCGGGCGTCGGCCGTCGCGGCAAACAGAAGCGCCCCGGCTGTAAGGACTGCCGCTTGTGTCAGGACTCTGCCAAGCATGAGACCATCTCCCGTGAAGCCTAACGCGCATCTTGGTTTCGCAAGCGCCGGATCGAGCCGCCCTCGCAAAGAAAAGATCGTACAGATTGCCAGGAAAAATGCAAAAGCCCGCCGCACCTTTCGGCGCGGCGGGCTTCAACTGAACGTCACTCTTAGTCAGGCTTGGGCGGCTTACTCCTCCTTCACCGGCCCGAACCGGCGCACGATCATTTCGAAGACGATATCCGAGATCCACATCGCCGATACGCCAATCAGAAAGGCCGCGGCCAGCGTCGTGGTGTCGTCGTCCGGCGAAGGAAAGGGCAGGCCGGCGGCGCGGAAATAATGCACGACCGGCAGCGTCAGATAGGCCGCCGCCAGCGCGCCGCAGATCGGCGAGGCCACCATTTCGCGGACCTTGTAGCGGTGACGTGACAAGGCCCGCAAAATGCCGCCGGACAGGCCGGCGACCAATACCGGCGCCTTGATGCCCAGAACGTCGAGCAGCTCATGCATCATGGCGTCCACCCGCACCATCTGGCGCCCTGCCCGTTGAAGGCGTTCATCTCGTCGAGCTCGGGCCGGGTCATGGCGGCGACGACCGGGGCGGATGGCCGGCGTGGCTGACTTTGGTCGCACCAGACTTGCCGCGGATTGCCGGCCGGCGCGGTTGTCGTGCAGCCGGCCAGCACCAGGCAGAGGATCAGCGCCTTGCCCATTTCTCAGCCTCCGCTCTTGCTGCCGCATCGATCATGCCGGCGGCCTTCCGCCCTTCGGCGGAAGCCTCGCGGTTCATTTCGAGGCGGTCCTCGGCGGCCGCGATTTTTGCCTCGACCTGTTTGACCGCCTCCTTCTTCGCCCGGTTGAAGCCGCCTGCAATGTAAAGGCCGATGCCGCCGGCCACAGCAGCGAATACCGTCATGACGACCTTGTTGCCGATGATGGTGCTGAGAATGGCGAGGAGCGCGGTCATCACAAATCCTCGGCGCGGCGGCGGCGCAGGAACTCGGTCAAGCCGCCGTTGATCACAAGAAACCAGGGGAACCATTCCCCTGGGATGACCGGCGAAAGAACCTGCGGGTCGACATAGGTGACGATGCTCGCGATGATGCCGATAGCCGCCTGAAGCCGCGCCCAGACAATTGTTTCGCTGTCGCGGAAGAAGCTCTTGATCCGGGTCCACATGTCATTTCCTTCCGAATAGTTTGAGGATTGCTGATAATTTGAGGATGGTGGCGATCAGCGCTGCCCAGAAGCCGGGCTTGGCGGCAGGCACAGGAGGCCCAGGAGGCGCGTGCGTGGCGGCCGCTTGTGGAACGGGAATTGGGCTGGCTGGCTCTGGCGGAGTTGCAGGGACGACCGCCGACGACAGCGGGCCGGCAGACGGCCAAGGCGTGTCCTTGATGCGCGACCATTTGCGATAGGCCTCTGCGAGCCTGGTATCGTAGGCGTTCTTGCGATAGCCGGCGCCGTTGTAGCCCTTGGCGAAGCCTGCCCAGTCATGGTTGCGCAGATTGTCGTCGAGCTTGTTCGTCTTGATGAAGTTGAACGCGGCCTCAAGCTGGGCTTCCTCGTCGGCCATCATGGCTTCCACCATGGCCTGCACTGTCGCGAACCCGGCGGCGGCGTGGTTTTCGCCGAGAACCTGGCCAAGACCCCATGACGCGGATTTGAGCGCCGCGGTTTCGTCGATCGCACAAGCTGCCTTGAGCCGTGGGTAGCCATCCCTGGGATAGGGCTTCTCGCCCCACTTCGAATAGGCGAGGCCAGCGGCTACCGCTCTTGCCCGCTTGGCACCCGACAGGTTGCGATAGAAGACGTGCGGCTCGAACAGGATGACCGGCCGGCCAAGGGCGTCGAAGCCGTGCCCGCTCGTTTCAACATCGAGGAACGCGTGCATCTCGTCCTCGCCGACGCCGATCCGGGCGCCGAGTTTCGGCAAGTCCATATCATCGAGGCGCCTGGCGGCGCCCTTGAACAAACGGTCCATAGGTTTCCTTTCCGCCCTCGCGGGCAGAGTTTTGAGCTTGAAACGGCACGTGCGTGGCGGCAGAGCAGAATTGGGCGGCAGCGCGCGCCGATGTGGCAAGCAAGGTTGATGTTTTCGACCCGCCATGTGAAATGGCCGCGGGATGGTGCACATGTCTGATGACGAACAAACCGCTGCGGCGCGCTGGACGGTGAAGTCCGAACTCCGCGCCGTCGGTCGCGACAAGCCGCTGCTGCTGGTGCTGGCGGCGATCCTCTGCCTCTATTGTGCGTTTATCGCCGGACCGATCGTCTACGCGGTGCTGGCCATCAACGGCATTGCGGATTTCTTCAAATGAAGCCGGTTCCGGCGATCTCGCTCCGGTCCCGGTTCCTGCGTCCACCGCGCCCGAAATTGCTCGACCTGGATGAAATTGCTTAGCCGGGATGAAACCGTTCCCGTCTATCGTTCGTACCTGTAGCGGGTACGGGAGGACACGTGACGATAAGAATCAGGCTTCCAGGCGGGACTTTGAAGATCAAGAAAAGGGACGAGCTGCGGCGGCGCGAGCAGAAGCGCGAGGTGCCGGTTTGGCAGGTCGGCAATTATTTCGTCATCTGGTGGCCGAGCGGCATGTCCGATCGCCGATCGTCGCCCAACAAGTCCTCGCCCAGGAAATAGCCCGGGCACCCGACGATCCCGACCCGGCACTGATGCCTCGGTGCCGGATCAGGAACCGCCGTGCGCGCCAAACTTCCGAGACCGCTCGACAAATCCCAGAAAAAGTCAGCGGACAGGCGTTGACTCTTCCGCCACGGAAGGTTTTGATGCTGCATTGCACAATCAGGCGGGGGCCGATGGCAGTACGTATCAGAATGCTAGGCGGCACGCTGAAGGTGAAAGTGTACCGCGAATTGCGCGATCGCGAACGCGCCCGCCGCATACCTGTCGTCAAGATCGGCCGGGTTTATTTCACCTGGTGGTCGAACCGCCAGCGACTCATTGACGACCAGTCGCCACGGTGAACGTCCCAATTCTTCCGACCTGGCATGCGCCTGGGAAGCCCGCTCAGCCTCCGCAGGCGAGCTCGCAAGATAAGTTGATGAGGCTGCTGTTGACTCTTCCGTGACGGAAGGTCTCTACTTACCGCATTGCACGAAAATTGCTGCGTTGCACAACGGGAGTTGGACCGATGGCGGTGCGTATCAGGTTGCCTGGCGGCACTCTGAAGATGAAGACCTATCGTGAGTTGCGAGCCCGGGAACGCGACCGCCGCGTGCCTGTGATGAAGATGGGTTCGCTTTATTTTATCTGGTGGTCGAAACGCCAGGAACCTCACCAGAAGCCGCAGGACAGCAGACGGTAGCGGCTCCGCCGGCGACGGGTCCGCGTCAGCGATGAACCCTGACAATTCCGAAATACAACTCCAGCTGTAGGAATTTTTGGTCGGCCGGGTGTGCCATTGTTGGTGCGCACAGCATCCCGAGCGGCCCTCGCAGAGCAATTCTTCCGACGTCTTTTCGGCGATTTTCAAACGGCGTCCAGACTGGCGGGCGCGGGTGTTTGCAACTTGCAAACCGTCGCCGCTTGTCGCAAATAATTGGCCGCGGGCGGGCGATCAGGAGTCATCCATTGATGAATGTCCAATCGCGCATGCATGCTTTCCTTCGCTCAAGTCCGCTCCGATATTATTTTCACCTCGCAAAGGCTCGCCTTGCCGGGTCTCCGCAATCAGACGAAAGTGTGATCCTGTCGCAGATTGTTGGCCAAAGCCCGAAAACGTTCTTGGAATTTGGTTTCCATCCGACGGAATACAACTGCATTGGGCTTAGTGAATTCAGGGGTCTGCTCGTCGACGGCGACGCAACGACCGTGCGGTTAGCGCGCTCGCTGCTTCCAAAGCGGATTGAAGTGCGCCAGAGCTTCATTGATCTCAACAACATCGAAAGTCTCGCCACGCATTTTCCGCAACTTGGAGTGCTTTCCGTCGATGTCGATGGAAACGACTACTGGTTTCTGCAAGCCTTGCTGCCAGTGCGGCCGGCCGTCATTGTGGCGGAGTACAACGCCAGTTTTGGTCTCAATCCTATCACAGTGCCGTATGATCACGCTTTCGATCGCACCGCCAAGCACGACAGCGGCTGGTATCACGGTGCATCGATCACCGCCCTGGCCAATCTCTGCAAGAAGTACGGCTACAAGCTCGTTGCCGTCTCGTCCGCCGGCGGGAACGCGTTCTTCTTACCTAACGGTTCGGACATGCCGGGATTGGAGCCGGCTCAGTCCTATCGAGAGAGCACCCTGCGCAACCGCTGGTCTGGAACTACCGCTAAGGATCAATGGGAGCGTATCAAGCATATGCCTTTTGTCGAAGCGACCTGAAACGGAGACGAGAAATGTACGCTGGATAACCGCATCGACATGTAGCCATATACGATGGCACGACGCTCATTGATGAGCGCGGCCAAAGGCATCACTTCACTAGGTCTGCTGGCCGCACCAACGAATCGGCCGGGACGTCGTGTCGAACAATCGACCCGGCCGAGATAATCGCCCGATCGCCGATGGTGACACCCTTCATGACCATAGCGCTATTGCCGATCCACACGTCATCTCCAATAGTGATCGGCGCCGAACGAATGCCCGGGTCGACACGCGGATGGCCCTCACGAAAGATGGCTTGCATCTGAGCAAAACGCTTCTGCGGGTCCATCGGATGCGAATTGGTGTCGTGGATCGCCACGCCCCATGAGACGTGCACTCGCTTGCCGATCTTGATCCCCACCGGGTCTGACGACCAAATCGTCGAGCCTGGGCCAAGATAAAACCAATCATCGATTTTGATCCGACCCTCGTGGGCAAAGACCTGCAAATGCCCATCCAAATGGCTGTCCGCGCCGATCGAGACGCGAGACCGGTCCCCGCGGATATTGAAAATTTCCGCCCCGGCGCCAAACTTCGTGCGCGGCCCGATGACGGCATTTTCCCTAGCGGCGCCAGTGGCGATCCATGACCAAAAGCGGCGGCGAAGAGCTAGAACGGTGGAGAAGACGCGCATTCGCGAACATCTGCCACACAGGATCACTCCAGTCTAGGCTCCGAAGAAGCCCCGGCGCGAGAGACGACGAAGTTCCTCTGCATCGAAAGTTCCGTGCCGCAGGCTGCCGGCAGCAGTCGGATGAAGCTCATCGCTCATGTAAGCCAACGAGGTCAGGTAGCCGATACCGCTCTCGCCTCCTACATCAATTAACGGTATGGACAGCATATCGGCTACCTCCCGCTCCGCCTTCATGAACTGGACCAGCGTGTTGCCTTGACCGTTTATTCTTCCTATCCGGTGCGTCGCGTGTCCAGGGCCGCCGCTGTAGGTACCAATCATGACGATCTTGGCATTCGGCGCGCGCGCTCGGATGGCGGCGCAGGCCGCCCACAGCGAACCATAGTGAGTGGCGTAGGTCGTGTCGCCGAGAGCGCCTAGGGGCGTCTCCTGCGCGCCAAAGGCGTTCGGGCCCGGCTCCAAGATTACCAACTCCGCGTCGACTGGAATGTTGGCGATCGCATTGGACATTCCGTAGCTCGGATAGGCGGTGGTGCTCAGCCCCAAGGCCGAGCCACTGACCGCTAGATTGGTAGGAACCATACCGGTCAGACCGACGAGGACGGGAACGTAGTAGGCTCCGGCCGAAATGCTAGAGCCGATCAGGGTCAATTTTTTGCCAACCAGGGCGGCCGAGCCGTCGTCATATGGGTCGCCGCCGATGTTGGCCGGATCCGACAATAGGCCAAGATACAGAGCGCCATTGGCGACTGCCGTCACGCCGGCGCTTTTGGTCCAGGCCGAGTTGGAGAGGTTTTCCGAAGACGAGAAGACATTCGGCCCACCATTGATGCTTAGAGCCGACCTTTGGACATAGAATCCAGACACACCATCGCCGACATACGGGTGACCGCCAGCAGACGGGAAAATACGCTGTTGCCAGTTCGTCGCGGCCGTGGCTGTTGCCGTCTTCGTAACCGTGCATTCGTACCAGCCGTTGCCAAGAGCGACGATGCTCGCACCTGTGCCGGTCGCGGTCCCGGTGTCGAGATTGAAGGTGCAGTCGAAGATGACGGCGTTGTTGGAGTAGAGATTGAGACGATTGCGTTCGCCCTTTTTGGCGGTGACTTTCCAGACGATATTGTCGCCATTGACCACGGACCTGCCCTGATAAACGGAAGGATTGCCAGAGCCGACCATTTCGACAAGCTTCGATGCCGTCATTCGGCCTCTGACGGTCACGTCGAGGCCATCGACAAGCGGAGGCAGGGAGATCAGCACCGGTTCATAAGGGCTGACCGTGGTGGTAACCGTCACGTTCTGCTTCGTGAAGGCTGCGTTGGCGGGGTCGCTGCTCGGGAACAGGTTAGCCGGCAGGCCCTGCTTGCGAAGCACGACACTGCGAATGTACATACCGCTGGTTCCATCGCCGGTGAACGGAAAAACGCTAGCAGCCGACATACGTGCCTGCACATTGTTCGTAATATTTGCCGCAACCAGGACGACAGCCTTGCACTCGTACCAGCCGGAGCCAATATCTGTGATGGCAGCGCTGACGAGGTTCGCGCCTGAACTGCTTGAGACGATACCCTCCTCAAGATTGAAGTTGGCTGTATAGGCCGCACCAGGCCCCGCGTGGATAAGCTGCAGAATGCTTCGCTCTCCAGCTTTGGCAATGGCAATGTGCTCGATCGTGTCGCCCGACACAAAAGAGTAGGATCGATATATAGATGGGCTGACTGATCCGGCCGCCTCTGTTAGCCTGGCGGTCGGAACGCTAAGGCCTTCGATCATTGCTAGGCTATCGACGCTCGAAAGGAGAGCAGCCGTTGCCGCCCGGACACCCGTATCAGCTGCTACCGGTCCGGCCCCAACATTGAACAACCCCAAAGAACCTGTCGAAACTTCGGTCCAGAAATACTCACCGACATCGACATTCCTGCCCAGCACCGCCGCGGCGGCGGCGCCGGCCAGTCCTGCCGACGCCGCAAAGCTGAACGTCGGCGCCACTGTGTAGGAGCCCGGCGCCGTGATCAGTATCTGCGTCAGCACCCCGCCCGCCACCACGAAGCGGCCGGCAGCGCCCGACCCGGTGCCGCCGGTAAACGCCAGGTCGAACATGCCGTTGGCGCCGCCCGAGCCTGGCGTGATCGCACCGTTGCCGGCGACGCCGAAGCCGATTGCCGCGGCAGTCGTCGGGAAAATGCCCTTGCCGTAGAGCGAAGCGTCGCGTGCAGCCTGAGCGCTGATGACGGCCGCCGCGGCCGCGACGGCATCGGAATTAGTCGCAGCCCGGTCGGCTGTGGTTTGCCCGGCATTCGCTGCTGAAGCGGCAGCACTCGCGGATGCCTGGCCGGCGCTGGCTTCGGCAGCATCCTTCAGCGCCTGGGTTTCATCGCGCAGCGCTTCGACCTCATCGACCATCTCCGCGATGTCGGGCGGAACGGATGCGGCGACGGTGATGGCATCGGCGCCGACGGCCGGCTCGTCGGCCGTGAACTCGAACACGCGGCCGGCATTGACCGATCCGATCTGGGTATGGACGGTGGTGCCCTTCTGCAGGGTGCGCGTAGTGCGGGCATCGGCGGCGCGGAACCATTCGCCTGCGCTCGCGGTGTAGATGCCGTTTTGCGTCGGGTCGGCCTGGTCCTTGACCAGCACGCGGTCGCCGACCTCGGCCGGCACGCCGTCGATCGCCTGCAGGCCATGCAGGAGGATGTCGGCCGTGGTCGCGAGGCGCACGGGTTCGCGTTCGCCGGTCAGGAGACGAACGGCGGCAGTTGCAGGTCGGGACATGAGGGCTTGCTCCATAAAAAAAGCCCCGCACAAGCGAGGCTGGAAGGGGTTCAGTGCTGTCGGTGGGAAACTTAGCTACGCGGCCGGACACCGCCCTATCCGGCGCAGCCGGCGATTTTCCGGACAGAGAGCGGCAACGGGCTACAGCAATCCGCCAATGAGCCTTCTTGTGCCGCCCATTGCCGCCAGTCCGCAGGCCATGCCGGCGCAGTCGGCGACCCAGTCGAGGATATCCATATCGCGCGCGATCAGTTGGGCGCCCTGAAGAAGCTCGATCGCCGCGCCGGTGATGGCGAGGAGCAGGACCAGTCTCGTCTTGTGTTCCGGCCAGCCGAGGCTTCCCAGCGCCGCCAGCACCGCGAATGCCGCGGCGTGGTTGAGCTTGTCGTGGTGGAAGGTGAAGCCCAGGTCCAACTCCTGCAGGAAGCGCACCGGCGAAAGCGCGAGCAGGAGAACGCCGGTCAAGGTGAGCAGAAAAACGATCCTTGCCATGGTCGAAAAAGAGTCCGTGCGCAACAGGTCAATCCTTCATCTGAAATCGGAGACGATCCAGAAGGCACCACCGACTGGACCGCTCTGCGGTTATCAGGCCATAAGCCAGCATCGTGACCACAATCAGACCGCTGGCTACTTGCGGCACGCTCTACCCGGACCGTCCGGCCACAAAACGGATAGCGCATCACAGACCGCGGGGGTCGCACCCCTTCGGACCAGAGGCAAATACCGCTTCTAGCCATGCTTCGAACGGGAGTCCCGAGTGGCAGATCAGCGGAAACCCTGTTTTAGAGAAGGTCTCGGATATTGACAGGTGTTCCCGGTGGCAGGTCTTTCACCTTCGCAATAAGTTGGCCCATTATGTGCCAATAGACTTCCAGGTCCGACAGCTCCTGGTTTTTGATTTCGTCCTTCCCGTTGAGAAACAGCGGTATCTTATAGCCGACGCACTGGTTAAAGGCTGGCTCGGCGCCGCCGGCCTCACGCCAATCTGAGTAGAGATTGGCGGCCAATGCTGCATCTTCGTCCTCGATGACATCGACTTCGTGGAAGGTCCGGATGTTGGCAGGCACCTGAAGAGCCTCGCCCATGCCCGGCTCGAACATCACGACACCAGGTTCCCCTTGTTCCAGCCTTTGGCTATCGACTGCAAGCGCCGTCCCCAGCCAATCATAACCAAAGCAGGTGATTCGGCCGGTGAATTCCGGAAAACCCAGGCAGACACGTGCGTTCCAACGTGCCACGTCCTGCGCCCGGATAATCCTGTACAAACCGTGCTTGAACGAAGCACCGCCGAAACTGGCCAGCAGCTCGCTTAATCCAGGTACTTTCGTATCCAGGGAGATATTGCCGGTGTCCGCGGGCACCCTACTATCCACCGGGAAGTTTTGGCGAAATGTCTCGAACATTGCGATCTCCAATCGTTACTTTGTTAATTTTGGTTCCATAAGGCAAATGCTTGATCCGCTGCTGTATCTGAGAACCAAGGCTGGTGTTAACACTCGCATCCAATGTGGCCATATTGGATAGCTGGTCAGAACCTCCTAGTTGCAAATCAATTGTATGATCAACATGGCTGCTAGCGGGGACTTTATTACCGGCGGCAATAAACTTCATACGAGCTCCCTTGATGACCCGAACCGCGCGGCTCACGACGGTTTCAGCAGCAGTTAACAGCTGCACTTTGAGATCCGCGGCAGCCCGTTGCGCAACGTCCCATTCAGGCATGTAATATAGATGCAGGTCTTGACCAACAGAGATTTCGCTGGTGCCGCCACCGGTTGCTCCCACATCTGTAGCAAGCGGGTCTGGCATTGCCTCGGATATCCGAGGACCCGAGGCTTCTGGAGTTACAGCAGAACCAGCATTCGCAGGACGCTCCGCCAGCCTTGCCACCACCTGGCTGCCAACTGCACTGAGTCCCTCGGCAAGGACATTGCCGCCCGCCCCCCAAAGCGCGCCGTTGGCAATTCCCCAGGGAACGCTCTGTCCTGTGTTGAAGGCGTATGCCCCGCCATAAGTGCCACCCGCCACACCCGCTACGCCGGTTCGGGCACCAAGACCGATCACGCCGTTCTCCGCCGCCGCGCCAGCGCTTGCCCGACCCAGCAAACCGAACAAACCCGTCGCCAGGGCATATCCGCTTAAGCCTGCGCCGAGGGCCTCTGCCACCCAACCGGCCGAGGCGGCCCGGTCCTCGGCGTCCTCTGTCTCGGCCTGCTCATCTTCAAGAAGGTTCTCGTAGTTTCCGCTCGACCAAACGGAGTCCAGCCCGGCGGAGATCGCGTCCGCACCGTCGGCAGCCACGCCCTTAGCCGTGAGGCGGCCGACATCCGACAATGCCAAGCCGAATTGCTGCAGCAGCGGCATGGTGCTGTACTGGGCTCGGGCCGGATGTTCCCCGATCCACGCCAGCCCGTTCTTGAGCACTGCAACCTGGGCTTCCAACGACTCTGGCGCGAGGTTCGGATATTGGGCGGCCTTGGCTCGCCACTGGGCTTCCGCCGCCACAGAAATCTGTTGGGTTGTCGCCTTGCGGGCATCCGGATCGCGAACCGCCAGGACGATCGAACTCAACTCGGCAAAGCGGTTTTCGAACGGGACGCCTTGGTCGATGTATTTCGCCGCCTGCTGGCCAGCTACAGCCCAAGGCATTGGCAGTATTCGGTCGAAGCCCAACTCCTGCTGAGCAGCGACGGCCCAGGTGACGGCGGCCTTATAATCCTCAGGAGCTGTGATCTTGTCCCAGTCCGGAGCACGGTTCGGGAACAGTTGGCCGACGTAACCGGCGGGATCGGCGCGCCTGGCACCAAGCACCAATTGCGCGGCGCCGGCCCTTATCTCATATTGCTTGCGCTCTTCCGGCGCGCCGTAGCGGCCGGGCTCAAAATCCCGAATCTGGGCGTGTATCGCCTGGTTCGGGACGGGTCGCATGTCGAAAACCGCGCGACCGATATCAGCCGTTATGTTGAAGGCTCGGAGACGCTTGCCGCCATCTTCGGCGCCGTATACGGCAGTGAAGTCTTCGGCACCCGGGGTCTTGCCAGAATAGCTGCCGGTATTGGCAATGGCAGCCGGCGCATTCTGGTAAGCAAGGTCGATGTTGGTACGCGCATCGACCAGGCTTGCGGCAGTCGCTACCTGCGCCTTCTGGCCGAGATCCTGAATCGCGTCCGGCGACAGGTCGGCAATCCAGGGTCCTGCGGCAGCCCAGGCTCTATTTCCGACAGGCTCCATGGAACCCATGCGGATAGGTGGTTCGTCGGATGGAAGGCCACCTACGGGCGCTTCGCGCGTCGCCAGCACGCTGGACCCACTCGCCCGAGGTCCGCCCACAGCCTCGATGATATCGTCCTTAGTCCTGCCGTCCGTTGAGACCGGCCCAGTCCCCAGCATCCCCGCAGCGCGCTTCGGGTCTTGGGCGATCATCGCCTGGACGAGCGCCTTGGCCGTGTTGCTGCGCCAGGCGGCCTCGGCGGCCTGCCGGGCCACCGGATTGCCCATCTTGCCGATCAGGTCGAGCCCGCTCTGCCTGATCGCCTCGAATGTTTCTGTGTCGTTCGGGTCGCTTTGCGCGATCGAGCTGGTATAGATTTGCTCGACCTTGCTCCACTCGGCCTGCTCATAGGTCTGGCGCCGCGCGTGCTGCTGCGCGGCCATGCGCGCCGAGCCGGCCAGCCGCAACGCCTGCTTTTGCGCGAGGAAGTTGGCGCGTTCGCCCTCCGGCACTTTCGCCACGGTGTCGTCGAAGATCTGGTCGAACAGGCCGGGCTTGACGACGCCGTCGCTGCGCGGATCGAGCTGGCCATACATGAAGTCGTGCAGGCCGCCGCCGTCGGCCGGCGCGGTCTGCACCGCCACGGCCTCGGCGTGCGCTATGCGTGCGTTCAGCTCGCGGCCGATAATGCCGGCGTCGAACGCATCCTGCTGCTGCTTCTGCTGCCGGAAGCGTTCGGCAATCGCCGACAACTCGTCGCCAAAGCCTTGCATGGCGGCGCCCACCGGCGAGCCGTTGGGATAGGAGGCCACAGTGCCGGTGTCGAGGCGGCGCTGGGCAAGCTGGAGCGGGATGGTGGCCATCAGTAGAGGCCTCCGCCCGGCGCCGGCGGGAAGGCGCTTCTGCCGAACGTCACCGTCTTGGCCGGGTCGTAGAGGCCGGAGATGCCGGACACGAGACTGCCGCCGGCCTTGAAGATCGAGGCGCCCACCGCCTGCCTGCCGGAAAAGCGCGCGATCGCCGCTTGCGTGGCGAGACCGTTCTGGCGCAGCTGCGAGCCGTACCGGATCGCCTTGAGGTCGAGCTGGCCCTGCCTGGCATTGGCGGCCAGCACCTCGGTCGGCGAACCAGAAATGGCGACGCCCGAAGCGCCGGCCTGGGCACGCGCCTGGGCCTGCAGCAGATCCTGCTTATGGCGCTCCTGGCCCTGCTCGAAGGCCGAGCTTTGGGCGTCGGCCCGCGCCTGCTGTTCATAGGCCTTGGCCTGGTAGTCGGCCATCTGCCTGGACTGCTGGCCTTCCGCCAGCGCGCCGCCGACCGAAAGCGCCGTACCGATAAGAGCTAGTGTGCACATGGTCAGCCTCGTTCGCCGGCGGGAATGAATTTGCTTTTGATGCCGTCGACCGGCGCACCGATCGAAGGGCGCCGGTCGAGCACGCCGCCGGGGCTGAGGAAGGACAAAAGCAGCCGGTCGGCCTGGATTGCCGGGCGGCTGAGACGCGATGGCGGGGCGGCGCGCGGACCGGCCATGGCAATGCGCCGGATGGTAGTCAGGTTGACCTTCAGCCCGACGGCGCCGTCGGCATCGAAAAGGCCGTTGGCGGCGATGATGGCGCGGCTCAAGGCATCGGCCGCGAACAGCTCCTGCCGCAGCTGCTCGATCAGCTCGTGAACGCTCTTCCAGCGCTCACCGAGGGAAGCCGCCTTTGTTCGGATCTCGGCGCCAAGCGCTTCAATGTCGACGCGGGCTTCGCTTCGGGCGGCGGCGATGCGGCGCTTGTCCGCTGCCGCGATGGTCCTCTCGACGAGCGCAATTGCATCGTTGCAGTCGTCTAATGCGGCACGGGCTGCTGCCAGGTCGCCCTCGCCGAAAATCGCGCGATCCTCGGCCTGTTGCAGCTCCTGCTTGCGGGCGATCGCATTGTTGAGGTCGGTGTCGAGCAAGGCGCGGATGGCAGCGAAATCGGCAGCCGTCCGCGCCTTGCCGAGTTGCTCGGCATGGGGGATTTGAGTCACGGTAGGTTCCTTGGTTGGGGAAGCGATGGAGGACAGAGAAGTGATCTCCCCCCTCGAGGGGGAGATGGCCGGTAGGCCCGAGGGGGTCGTCTCGCGTGGAGCGCCAACCCCTTCAATTCGCGATGGGAGGCCGCGTCAGGACGTGCCGACCCCCTCTGTCGTCTTCGGCGACATCTCCCCCTCGAGGGGGGAGATTAACTAAGGCTCGGCGTCGAACACCGGCGTCATGGCCCTGATCGTGCAGGGCGTTGGATTGAGGTGGCGGATCTTCACCCGCCCCTGCCCTTCCCAGCTGTCGTCGATCGGCACCTCGACATTGCCGGTGAACAATTTCGCCATGCCATCGGGAGCAATCACGGACGGGATGCGAACCTGCTCCCAGCGGCCGCGGATGAACGACTGGACCTGAAGCCCGGTTGTGTCGGTCTCCAGCAGCGAAAGAATGAGCTTGGCCACCTTCTTGCGCCGGCCGACGATCGATCCGTCGCGGCCGCCGACATCGAGCTCCAGCGTGTTGGCTTCGGACTGGTAGCCGAGCCCGACCTGCCATTTGGCTGCCGTAGCTCCACCGGGCAGCGAAACCGCGCCAGCGGCCACAGCAAGGCCCATGTAGACCTTGCCATCGGCCAGGACGTCGACTGTTTCGCCGTTGAGATGATCAAGCCCTGAGACCGTGCCCACAGCGACGCCATCATAGGTGAGGCCGCAGTCGACTTCGAATGCATCGCCGATCCTGCCATACTCGAACGGCGCGGTCTTTATTTCGATATAGCGCCTGGTCACGCCGCCGATCGTGCGCTTGACGATCAGCCAGAGATCGTCGTTGCCGTCCTGGCCGGGCGTCACCACGGCGCTTTCGACAACGGCCCAGTTCGATCCTGCGAAGCTTCCGGCGATCTTGTGGACATGCATGCCGCGAACGTCTTGCGACGGCTGGTGCGTGTAGCCGCCGAGTTCGCCATTTCCGAGCGGGAACCACAGCAGTGGGTCGGGGTCGGTCTGGAAGGCGAGTTCAACGACGCCTTTCTTCGGAATGTGCTCGGAAATCTGCCCGACATCATCCGAGGTGAAGCGGCCGGTGGCGTTTTGCGTCAGCTCGGCAATCGATTTGCGGGAGCGGGTCACATAGAGGAACGACTGCCCGGCATCGACGGGACGCAGCGGGGCACAACCGAAAGTCCGGGACCGGCGGTTCTTGAACGAGGACGGCGTCAGCGCCTCGTCGATGCCGGAGCCCGACAGCGCCCTCACCCCGCCAAGCGTTCCGATGATCAGCGCACCGTCCGATTCCGCCACCCACGTAATGTCATTGGCCTGGCCGCCACCTGCCTGCACGAATTCCAGCGCGTCGGTGTCTTTCTCACCGGTGGCGAAGTTATCGAAATCGCCGGTTTGCGAGGCATAGACCGAGAATTTTCGGCTGAACGCCAGGCGCTCCTCGTAAAGCGAACCGCTCTGGACGTACTTGCCGGGCACGAACGTGCCGAGACGCCAGCGGATGATCGGGCTGAGATCGGGCAGAGCGTGCCCGTATAACTGGACCGTGACTACCGTCGTGCTGGGCCGGCCAACGACCTTGGCCCAGCGCCAGAAGCCATCCGCGCCAAGCAGACGAATGGCGCGACCGATATCGCTGGTCTGGAAGCCGATGCCGTCATTGATGCCGACGATCGAGGATGCCGAAAGATCGAACGGCGTTTGCGACGGCGCGTATTCGTGCAGGGCCAGTTCGGCGATAGCGGTTCCGTCGCTGCCGCCACCTGAAAACAGCAGCTGATAATATTCGTAGGCAACCGTGTTGTTGAAGCCGTCGAAGAAGCGGGTTTCCGACTTGGACCAGCCGGTCTCTCCGTCCCGGCTGTCGAGCGTCGTCCAGTCGGTGCCGTTGTGCGAGGCCTGGAATTGCCACTGGGTCGGCGATGCAGTGTCTGAGTGATCATTCGTGGCGGTAATCCAGTAGGCGTCGACCGTCTTGGTCCCGCCGCCGCCGAACTGGTAGCGCAGATACCCGCTCGGAAAGCCCGCTATATTCTCTCCCTTCTGCTTGTCGCCATCGAACACCTGCCACACGTCGGATGAGCCGTTGCTGTTGCTGACCGTGCCGCTTGGCAGCGTATTCGAGGCCATGACCGGCATGGCGTTGCCGGTTGCGGCCGGTGTCAACGTCGTGGCGGTGGTGTTGATCTTGTCGTATGGGCCGTCGAGAAAGACGAAATCGGCGAGCGTCCAGGTCGTGTGCGCGGTGCGCGTCAGCACTTTGACCGGATGATCCTTGTGGGTGATCCACATCTGGTCTGCCGACTGGACGAATTGCAGGTCGAACAGATCGGCCTCGAGATAAGGCGAAACGACTTCGACCGTGCCGACACGCGCACCATAGGCATAGACGCGGATGTAGAGATCGCCGAATTCGAGCGCATAGGCCTGGTCGGCCGAGAAGATGAACGGGATCAGCCGTGTCGCCTTTGACGGAGCCTTCACCTCAGCGCAAAAATACGTGCCGCCGCGCTTCCTGATGCCGCCATGCGGCAGCGTGACGAAATTGGTGCATTTCGACAGCGCCGCCCGGTAAAGCTCGAGCGAGGCGCGAGCATGCAAGCGGGGAGAAATCTCACCGCGGATGAAAGCGTCCTGGACCGGATAGAGCGTGGTCATCGGCCGACGAACCTGTTGTCGCCGCGCTGGAGAGCCCAGGAGGATCTGCAAAATCTGCCCCCGCGCTGGATGGCATTGGCCGAGTAGGCGGCATCCAGCGCCCTCTCATAGGCGCTGCGGGCGACGTCGATCATGCCGGCCTTGTGGGTCAAGGGATGCGCGATCTTGACGGCGAGCGCCGCCACCATCACTTCGCTGAACAGCGCATCCCAGTCGTTCGGGTCGGTCAGGTTGGCGACATAGCGGATGATGCGCGGGCCGGCCTGATCGGAATAGATCAGCCCGGCCTCCTGCCGCCATGAGAGCGGAACGCCGTCCGGCTCGCCATTCCCCGTCAGCGGCAAGGGCCGCAGGCAATCGGCGGGAAGCTCATAGGCAAAGTTCAGCGTGCCAGCACCGCTGCCGGTGTCGAAGCCGGCGACCGAGGCTGCCAGGATGGCGAAGACAAAGGCATGTTTGGTCAATTCGGCCTCGCGGGTCAGGTCGAAATGCAGATTGAGCAGGCGCGCCGCCTTGGCGTCCTGGTCGAGGCTGTCGATCGGCGCCTCGTCGAGCACGGCGAGCGCCATGTTGGCGATGTCGAGCGGGGTGATGGCCATGGCTCAGGCCTCCGGCTGTGTGATTGGTCGGGGAAAACGGGACATGGTGCCTCCACGGCAAAAAGGCCGCTTCGAGGCGGCTGGGGATTTCTTGTGATTTGTGGCTTGGGCAGATGTTGCACGTCTCGTGCATGAGGCCGTCACGCCACCAACCGCCCATCAGGAAATGGCGTGGCAGACGCTTCGTCAGTCGTCTTTTCCCATCGAGCAAGGAAGACGGCAATGCTTGGGCTATTGCAGTTTCACGACACCGCCGCGCAACGCGGCGATGTCTTGCCTTGATTGTGTCAGCCGACGCGTGCGCTGGTCGCGATCCACTGCCCTGTTTCGGCTGACTTGACAAAGGCGCCTGATTTCACCCTTCCGGCACCTCCTGCCATGGCCAAGCCCTTGTCCAGGGCATTCTGAAGACTTGGTGTGTAGTAGGCGGTGTTTTCCAGACCGCTGAAGAAGTTTATGCGATGAACGTTCCCCTTCTTGCTCATGACAATGCCCGCTTTTCGGAGCACTTCCTGAACTGTCTTGTACTTCATGTTCATAGTTACCTCCCTTGCCGAGACAGGCAGCATCGCCCTTTCTTGTAACTGTTTGGTGCCGTCGATTGACCAGAGGGCAACATGAATGTTGTAGCGAACCCCAAATTCACATCACTCTGACGCAGCGCGGCGGGTGAACTTGGGATTCGCCACAGTGGCCGACCTGGCGTCCCGAAGGGGCGAGACGTCGGACGCCCGCCCCTTCGCCGATCAGGACTCGGTCGTCTTCAGCGCGATGAACGTCATGTGCTTGACGCTCGAGGCCGTGCGGTCCCAGTTTGCCGCCAGTGCCAACTCGACATCGGTGGCGAATTCGCCGGCCGAGGACGCGTCGAGAAAGCGGGTGCCCGGCACATGCGGCACGAAATGCCGGCGGCCGACCATTTCAGTGACGCCGCCGCCATGGCCCTGCCGCGGCTTGCGGTCGAACTCGAGCGGCCCGCCTTCGGTGTTTACCGGCAGCTCGTTCCACAGAATCGCCTTATCCTTGAACATGAACGCGGTGTAGACGCCGCCGGCAACCGGAATGTCGTCATCGACGACGGCCCTCAGCCCCATGTAATAGGGGATCAGCGGCCCGCCCTGCTCGGACGACGGCACATAGTCGATGAGGTCGGCGAGTTTCAGCGCCTTCATCTGTTTCGAATGCATCCAGATCGTCTTGAACTTGTCGGCGCGGTCGCCCATCAGATAGGCGGCCTCGATGATGTCGGTGTCGACGATGGAGGCGCCGGTGACGCGCACCAGGTCGCCGGCGTCATTGGCGATGTTGTCGGCCAGCACGCCTTTCAGGATGCCGAGCAGCGTCAGCTTGTTGGCG
The DNA here is from genome assembly GCF_040321435.1 of Mesorhizobium sp. M0410. NCBI lineage: Bacteria > Pseudomonadati > Pseudomonadota > Alphaproteobacteria > Hyphomicrobiales > Phyllobacteriaceae > Mesorhizobium > Mesorhizobium sp. M0410. The sequence continues at coordinate 13,217 of NZ_JAMYRN010000017.1, read as the reverse complement.
CGCTGCCAGTAGTCGGTCTGGCGACGCACGATGAGCTTCTGCGGATCGTCACCGGCAAGGATCGAGGTCAGGTCCGGGATGCCCCAGGCCTGCGCACGCACATTGCGGGCCGCGACTTCGCGGCGCGCGCCGATCTTCTTCATCTCGATCGAGTCGGCCGGGTCGTCATTGACCGGCTCGGAGGGATCGTTGCCGAGGTCCTTCCAGCCGGGCATGTCGACCGAACGACCGCCCAGGCTGAGCTTCGAGGCGATCGACGGGTCGGAAAACAGGATCCCGGCCTGGTAAATCTCCAGCGACTGGACGTGCTCCTCGAACGAGTATTGCGCGTAGACGGACGGAACGATCGCGTCCGCGATACGGGTGTAGGCGTCTGCCATTTTTGTCTTCCTTCAGGTTTGGGGTCAAAGAGGGTTGTTGGGCATCCACAGGTCGGGGTTTTCGCCGGCCTCGCGTGCCAGCCGCCGGGCGCGGGCGGGGTCGCTTTTGACCAGGGCCGAGATGCCAGTCAGGTTGCGCTCGCCGGCGGCATTGCGCTTGAAGGGGTTGCCTCCGCTCAAGGCAGCATTGCCGTCGATCGTGTCTTCGCGGAACATCGCCTCGCCGATAGCGTGGAACGCCTTGGCGATCTGCGGGTCGGTCAAGGCGCCGTCCGGCAGAAGGATGCCCTTCGCCTTGTAGGCATTGACCAGGCCGAGCTTCTTCATCGCCCGGTTGGCGACCTCGAGCTTCTGGCGAAAGCCATCGCTCCCGGTCGGTCCCCAATCCCGCACGAGGTCGTCGTGCGTAGTCTCGACCGAGCGGGCAACGGCGATTTGCTGTGCCTTGGCCTGCTCGGCCATGTAGCCGACGAAGCGGTCGTGATAGGCCTGTGCAACCTTCGGGGTAGCACCTGCCTCGACCGCCCAGGCCTTGGACGCATTGGCGAGCTCGTCCGAATAGGCGAAGTTTTCGGGGAGCCCGTCGGGGCGCCGGTACTCGACCTTGTCGGGCGAGGTCAGCGGACGCATCGCCTCGGGCAGCCGGGCATGGAACCTGTTCCAGTCTTCCGCGGCTGCATCGGCTGCCGGAACGCGCAGGCTCTCACCCTGCTGCCGCTCCAGCTCCGCATAGGAGGCGAAAACCCGATCGAGGCTTTCAGGCTTGGTCCAGCCCTTGGTTTCAGCGAGCTTGCGGTTGCCTTCGGAAAGACCGTCAAACCAGCTTGCGGCCTTAGGCGGGGCGGACCCGTTGTCCCCGTTGGCCGGTGGCCGTGCAAGGTTGCCCGCCGGTGGCGCCGCCACCACGGACCCGGCGTCTGCCAGATCTGTCATGAGAAGATTCCTTTTGCTGAGAGTTTGAAGGCCGGTGATGAGAGCACTGGCGGTGAAACTTGGTATCTCCCCCCTCGAGGGGGAGATGGCCGGCAGGCCAGAGGGGGTAGCCGCGCGTGGAGCGCCGACCTCATCTGTCGCCGGGGGTCGCGCCCGGTCGAACCGACCCCCTCTGTCGCCTTCGGCGACATCTCCCCCTCGAGGGGGGAGATTAGCGCCTACGCATTGTCGCCCCAGTTCTCCCAGAGCAGCGTGATCGTGCCGGTAACGGCAATCGTGCCGTCGGCATCGATGTCGGTGCCGGTGGCAAACGCCAGATTGAGATAGAGGTCGACCGGCGTCACGGTGCCGTCGAGCGTCAAGGCTGCGGCAACATCGGCAATCGACGCGCTCGACGGCGCGGCACCGGCGCCATCCAGCGTGCGGCCGGTCGCGCCCAGCACATTGACCATGGTTCCGGCAAGCACAGCGCTCGACCCTGCCGCCGAGCCGAGCGACCAGGTCAGCGCGGCATTGTCGTTGATGGTCGACGCGCGGGTAGTCAGCACCGCAAACTGCAGCCGGGCCGTACCGCCCTTGATACGGATCTTGCCATCGATGAAATCGAACAGCTTCTGGCTGGCAAAGGCCTGCGCATCGGTGACCGGCACCGGCATGGCATTGAATGAAAAGACCGTGCGGTAGGTGCCGCCCTGTCCGCTCGTCCTGGCGGAAAGTCCGGCCCTGGGCGGGGCAAGGCCGGCTTCTCTGGCGGCGGCACGCGAAAGCGTCCGGGCAAGACCTCGGGTCATTTGGTTTCTCCATTTTTGGGATTTGAGGAAGAGTTAGCCGCTGCGTAGAAAAAGCAGATCGGGCACATGGGCCGTCAAAGATTAGTCTCGTTTGGGCATCGTCTTGCCGAGCCGTCGTCTCCGGCCGTCAGACAAAAACAACCATGTCTTATTTCGTGAGGCACGGTGCCTATGTTCCGCCGCAAATGCGACCCTACTTGGCAAAATCAGCCTGCGTATTAGTTCATAGACTTCAAGGGAGTATCAGACGATGACCGTATCCAGAGCCATTGCCGCCATGTTCGTAACCGCCGCGCTGGCAGGCTGCGCGCAGACCGAAGCACAGCAGAGAACCAGCACCGGTGCGCTGCTCGGCGCCGGCGCCGGTGCGCTCGCCGGCCAGGCCATAGGCGGCAACACCAAAAGCACGGTTATCGGTGCAGCCAGCGGCGCCCTGCTCGGTGCGGTCGTCGGCAACGCCACCACCCCGCAACCGCGCGGCGAACAGCTCTGCCGCTATCAGGATCGCTACGGCCGCATCTACACCGCGCCCTGCGACGACCGTTATTATAACGGTAATTATTGAGCGTAACGAAGCGCCGGCGGCAGCCGATCTCCCCCCTCGTGGGGGAGATGTCCGGCAGGACAGCGGGGCGCCGTAGGCGCCAGCCATAACAGCAATTCCAATCAATGCAGAACATTCAATCCACGAAATTTTCGTCCACGAACATCTCGGCAAATTTCTGGGGTGGAGGGTTACGCCATTGACGCGAGCGATTTCGAGATTCCTTGCCACATATCCCGGATTGCTGCCGGCATCCCCTGCGGTATGTGGATAGCCTGGGCAATTGCGTCATGCCATTGTCCCTCGCCGCCATAGATAGATTGCAGTTTGGGGGCCATCCTTTTCAAGCCATCCTCCGACTCTTGAGAAAGTTCTCCGATCGCCCAGAGCACATAAACATCGAGCAGCCTAAGCAGCGGCTGTCCGTCATAACGTGGGTTAGTCAACATTTAACCTTTCACGCATCATAGGTGGCATAATAAATAACCCGTTCGCAGATGGCAGAAATGCTTGGCTTTTCTTTCTGCGATGCAACCAAAGCCTCGGTAATCTCGATCGCAAGGTTGATTTCGAGAAAGTATGCCAGGCCCTCTTTAGCTGCCTCGGGTGGTACCAACACCCCATCCTGCTGAGGCAGAACCATCGCGTCTGAATCCTCTGTCCAAGGCTCCGCCGCGTAGATTGTGGGCTCCGCTGCGTAGACCGGGTCCTCCTCGTCAAATTCCGACAACCGCCCAACGATATCCAGCAACTTCATTTTTTTCCCCATAGGGAAAATCCTCCTCGGCCATTCGGATGCAGTGCTTTCTGGAAGATACTCCCTCGATCATGTTGAGATCTAGGGACGAGTTGCATTACACCGGGTTCGTAAACTTGCACAATGATCGGCCGAAAGCGTCATGGCCTCCGCAAGGTCAGTGCTCCCCGCACCCTACCCATCCGCCGGTGCCGCTTTCTCCGGCGCCGCCTTAAGCAGAATCCCGATAGCTCGATTCCAGTAGCGCACCGCCTCAAAATGCCCTTGTCTGGTCAACCAGATCTTATTCTCCAAACTGACTGGATCGCCGATCTCAAACAGCTCCATGCCCTTGGGGCGCAAATATCTATTTTGGTCGGGCATTTTCAGTCCACCAACCGAGCAAATAGATCGGCGAGGTCACGCGCTATCGTCTCAGCGGATTGCCGATTCATACCTATGAATGGGATGCGTACGATTGGCATGGCCGCATCTTCAGTGTCGAAGCCATAGCCTTCACCTCCTCCGTCAGATGCGAATAAGAAGATGCCTGGCGCATATTTTTCAACCTCATATCCGCGGTTGAAGTCAGCCAGTTCTTCGGCTTTAAAAAAATAGTATAGTTATTGCCGATGAAACCTTCGCCTCCATTATGCTCTTTGAGGAAATCATGTAATCCTTGGCAGCACGACTCCCAACCGTGCGGACAGGCCGTCGACGACTGCGGATTCAGCCGGTGCGTCGAATGTCCCTCAGTTAAATATGTCCCATTGCTATCGTCCCAGGTCGCTCAGCAACTGGTTCCACCACGGCATACCCCTGTTGTCGGTGAACTGCCGCCAAACTTCACTGGATTGATTTCATGCACATCCACTACGGCGCGAACTATGGCAACAATAGCACTACCGACCGTCGTAGGGCTCAATCGTCGCTGACGGAATACCAAAGCGGTCGAGTAGATTCAGCACACGCTCTATATGACCACACGCAGATCGCCAGCAATGATAACATCGCCGAACCATCCTTCCATCTGGTAGGTGAGTTTGCTCACAACAGGGGGTGAACGCTTGTGTCCATGATGGTGCCACGGCCTATTCCGCCGGCGACATTGGGCTTTATGTAAAAATAGTCCACCATTCACCTAATGAGGATCAAAAAAATGAAAGCCCAACCTCATTGCTACTTACCATCGTAAGGCTCGATGACAGCAAACGGTATTCCCAATGATTCCAGCAAATCAAGAATGCGTTTCGAGATGACGAGGCGATAGTCCGCTGCGATCCCGAAATCGTCCCGGCCGGCCTTGCCATTCACTTTAAGCCAGACGAAGGGTGGAAGTTCCTGCCCAGGTTGATCCTCATGAAACTCTTCGGATGTTGTCACTTCGGCGTCGGCGAACGTCGCGCCTGAAAAACCCATCTTTTGCAGTGCGCGCTGGGTGTCTTCGGCGACGAGGTAACACGGGAACGTCGTAACGATCACATCGCCAAACCAGCCCTCTATAACGTAGTGAAGCTTGGTCACGATTGGCGGATGGACACTCGAGTCAAGAACGGTGTTTTCACCAAGTCCACCAGCGACGTTCGGCCATATGTAAAAATATTGCATCACTCACCTATTGGAGGATTGAACAGATGTCCGTATTGTTTGTCGATATAAGTCACGTAGTCCAGCACCTGCTGACGCGTTGGCTGGGGGTGCGACGCATAAAATTTATCCCATTCGAATCGGAAAACGATCTTGTGCAAAAGGTTATCTAATCCTTTTGGTATGCCGCGAAGATTTTGAAGAGAGTGCATCTCATCTTCAGCAACAAGGCTTGGATATCTGGTCCATATCTGTTGCTCTGCAGCGTGATGGACGACAACCTCTCCCTTTAGATTCGGGTTCGCATCAAGAAATGTTTTGCGGTAATTTTTTGAAAGAGCTTTGCCAAACGATGCTCCCGGATGCCTAATCTTAGAGGGGTCTCTGGCGATCGACTTTATTATCGCAAGAAGCTCAGCCTTGTCAGGCTTGACGCCGGTGCTCAAGAGGTAAGCGGCCTCTTTTGCTGCATTTATTGCACGAGACTGAACCTCGGTCGTCTGGCGAACCGCCGCTCCCTCAACGGCGAGTTCTGATGTGGCCCGCGACCCACCGGCCGTAAGCTCCTCTAACGGCTTGGCAAACTTGCCCGTCCCGGCGCGGACAATGGCCAGTCCTTTTGCAACGGCTTGGCCGAGTGACTCGAACGCCAGGCTGCCCTCTGCAGCTAATCCGGAGGCAGAAGTGACCGGCAGTTGACTGAGCGCGTCCAAAGGATCGTCGCGCAGATCCTGAAGAAACAGCCCAATGTCGTGCGGGGCTCGGCCTAGGCCTTCAAAACCTTCGGTGAGGTAGTTGCCGAAGTCCTCCGCGGCGAGTTCCAGTTTCGATTGAGGCTTCCTGCGGTTTGAAGGAGCAGGCGGTTGATTCTGCTTCCCGGCGATCACAGGTGCAACAACGGGCCTAGCCGGTTGGCTTTCGACCGATTGAGGAAGCCCGGCTTGGACGAGCTGTTGGGATAAGGCTGCTCGGACCTCTGGATCGGACGCCCCACCAACGAGGCTGTACAGGATGGTGTGCTTGTCCGCCTGTGGCACGCTCCCGTCTTTGAATGTCGTGGCGATGTTCTTGAGAACAGACCATGGGAAAGGTTGATAGTTCTCGATGCCCAGTTGCTTTTGTGCTGCAACTGAAGCGGCGATTGCTCGGACATAAGTTCCTCGGTCGTAGGTGTCCGGCCCTCCTTCACGATTCCATGACTCGCTGTCGGGAGTGGTGATCTCGCTCCAGGCTGCGTCGACGCTCGGAAAGACCTTGCGAACGTATGCGGCAGGGTCCGTCCGTCTGGCGTCCAGCGTCTGAAGCGCGGCGGCGGCCGTGACGTGATACCGCGCCTGCTCCCCTTGGGAACCTGCAGGACCAGGTTCGGCATCGCGTAGCGCCGCATGGATTGCTTGGTTCGGCATGGTGCGCATGCCGAAGGCCTGACGACCAACATCAATCTTTCTGGCAAAATCCCCGTACTGCTTGCCGCCCTCCTCGACGCCATAGACAGCGATGAAGGCGTCCCGACCAGGCATCTTGCCGGAATAGGCGCCAGTCTGTGCGATGGCGCCCGGCGCGTTCTGCTCGGCGAGACCAATGTTGGTGCGAAACTCAACCTGCTGAGCAATGTTGGCCGCCTGCGCCTGTCGGATCAGCGCTGCCTGTTCCTGTTGCGGAAGGTCGTCCCTGAACGCCTGCGCCAACCTTTCATCCGGGGTCTGCATGCCGACGCGGTCACCCTTCGCTGCCGCCGCATTGGGCGCACCAAAGGCGCTGGAGCCGCCAACGACTTCGGTGGTGTCGTCCTTAGTTCGGTTTCCAGCCTGCGCGGCACCCAGCATCTCTGCAGCACGTTTCGGGTCCTGGGCGATCATCGCCTGGATCAGCGCCTTGGCCGTATTGCTGCGCCAGGCGACTTCCGCCGCTTGTCGGGCAAGCGGGTTGCGGAATTTGGCGATTAGGTCAAAGCCGTTCTGCCGGATCGCGTCGAAGTTCTCGGTGTCCTTGGGGTTGCTTTGCGCGATGGCACTGGTTGAGATGTTGTCGACCTTGGTCCACTCGGCCTGCTCATATTCGTCGCGCCGCTGAAGCTGCCTCGCAGCCATCCGTAGTGAGCCGGCCTCGCGCAATGCCTCCTTCTGCCTGGCGAAATTGGCGCGCTGGCTTTCGGGCATTTTCGGCAGGGCATCGGCGAACAGCGTGTCGAAAAGGCCGGTCTTGATCATCCGGCCGGTGCGCGGATCGACCTGGCCATACATCGCGTCATGCAGGCCGGCACCATCGGCCGGCGCGTTTGCCGCCACCTCGTCTTCCGCCTGCCCGATCTGGCCGTTGAACCGACGGCGCGCGAGGTCGGCGTCGAACGCCTCCTCCTGCTGCTTCTGCTGCTGGTAGCGTTCGGCGACGGCAGAGAGCTCGTCGCCAAAACCCTGCATCGCCCTGCCGACCGGCGATCCTTCGGGATAGGAGAGCACATTGCCGGCATCGAGCCGGCGCTGGGCAAGCTGGAGAGGTATGGTCGCCATCTATTTGTGTCCTGCCATGAGCGCGCCGGGGATCGTGGCGCGGCGCTGCCGCGCGCCGGCCCCGTGCCGCCGCCTTCGTCGGGTCATGAATTTTGGAGAGGTCGCCAATGAGAGTGTCGCCGGCACTGAAGATGCTGGCGGTCTGCGCCGTCGGCTAAATGCCTCGGCAAAATATTGTCATTCCCTTAAGAGTTGGCCGGGCTCGCGGACTCCCGCGAACGATCGGTCGGAGCAGGCCATGACTGTGGCAAGGCCGGCGCTCCTAAAGTCCCTACCCCTCCAGCCTCGCCGCCTTCTCCAGCGCCACCAGCTGCGCTTCGTCCAGCGTCAGGAAACCCATAATGTGCTGCACCACTTCGGCCCGCGCGTTGCTGAGCGCGCTGTGCAGCTCGAAGCCGATCGGCGTCTTGGTCTTGGCCAGCCATTCACCGTAGGACGGGCGGCGGTAATAGCCGGTCGCAGCCGTCAGGTCGGCCAGCACCATCTCGCCGTCCTGGCCTGAGAACACCCTGAGATAGGCTCTGGCCAGCGCATCCCGCGCCTTGGCCGGGCCGCCGGCCTGGCTGGAATGGGCGAAGCGTTTTTGGCTCATGCCCCGCCACCCTGTACGTCGCCACGCTGCACGTCACCGCCCTGCGGCATCCGCCCGCCGAGCCCATCGAGCAGGCCGCTGTCGCGCGCCTGCACGGCCGCCGGCACGGCATCCCTGGCCAGCTTGCCGGCGGTGGCGACCGCCGCCATGCCGGCCTGCGCCTGCTGCGCCTTGGCTCTGGCATCGCGGATGCCCGCCACTTCGTCCTGGCGGCGGAAGATGCGCTGTGGGCTGCGGCCGGCGCCCTGCACGATCTTCAGCGCCTCGTCGCCGTCGATATTGTCCATCACGCCGGGGTCGAACTGCGCCATCTGCATGGCGGTGGTGACAACCTGGATGGTGTCGCGTGCCTCGGCCGAGCGGCGCAGCACGTCGAGCGGGCCGGTGAAGGTCGGCCGCAACGCCTTGCCAGCAAGGCTCGCCGGCGGCAGGAAGCGGCTGTCTTCCTCGTAAAGTCCCTTGTCTTCCAGAATACCCAGCTCGCGGTCGAGATTTGAGGCAAAGCCGGCCTGGATAATCGAGCCGGAGGGGCCGAGCAGCGCGCCCTTTTCCTCTTGCCGGATCAAGGCCTCGGTCGCCGTCATCTGCGGGTTCTGTACCAGCGTCTGGAACAGATTGACGAACATCATGTCGCGGATCTCCTCGGCCCGGCTGTCGGCGTAATTGAAGGCATAGGTCGGGTTCTGGCCGGTGGCGATCGGCGCGATCAGCGGCCGGCCGGCATCGTCGATCAGGCCCGGGTAATTCTCGCCGGGATTGAGCACCGGCACATAATCGAGCCTGGCTTTCGAGGCGGTCGCCGGATCGGTGATCTGCTGAAGCGCGCGCAGGCCGGAGCGCCGCACGGCGTTCTCTTCGCGCACCGTCGTCAGTGCCTCGATGGTTGGCGAGATGCCGTAGGGATCGCCCTCATAGCGGCGCCAGTTGAAGCACGATACCGGGAAGGAGCGAAAACCGCTCTCCCTGACGATCGCCTCTTCGTCCTCGATCACATGATAGGACGCGAACGCCGTGTCGAGATACTGGTAGGAGCCGCTCAGGCTGTACATCTTGCGCTCGTCGCGCGGCTGGATGCACTGGATCAGCGAGATTTTTGTCTCGCATTTGGCGGGGTCGTCGACCAGAACCTTGATCCGCGCCGGCAGTCTGTCGTAGCCGAGCAATTGCGCCGCCTGTCTTGCGGTGCGCTCGTAGCGGCGGTGGAAGATATCGACCTGGCCCCAACGGTTGCGCGAGAGATAGCCTTCGACCACGGGGATCGAGGCATAGCGGATCAGCGTGCTGCCAAAACCCTCCTCGGCGTAGAGATAGGCCGGGCCGTAGCGCACGACATTGCGCAGGCAGGCCTGCGTTGCCGGCACGAAGTTCGAGTTGGCGGAGTAGCGCAGCGAGAACAGGAAATCGCGCAGCGCTTCCGCCCATTCCTTCTCCTCGTCGGTCTCATCGTCGTTGATGGCCGCGGTCGACAGACCGTGCCATTTCTCGGATTGTGGAATGATCAGGCTTTCCAGTCCGGCGGCCAGCCGGTTGGCGGCCGAGTTGATGGTATTGGCGTAGACACGCGAACCGCGCCGCTCGTGCCGCTCGGCCTGCGAGTCCGCGCCGGCCTGCCGGCGGCCGCTCCACATGTCGGGCGCATCGGGATCGCAGAATTCGGACACCGCCTCCCAGACATGCTCGTACTGGCTGCGTTCGCTCTCCAGTTCTGCCTGTCGCGACAGAATATCGCGAGCACGGGAATCGCTCATGGTCAGCCTCGCTTGATGGAATTGATTGAAAAAAGAAAACGGCGGGACGCCGAAGCCGCCGATCTCCCCCCTCGTGGGGGAGATGTCCGGCAGGACAGAGGGGGTCGTCTCGCTTGGATCGGCGACCCCCTCTGTCGCCTTCGGCGACATCTCCCCCTCAAGCGGGGAGATTGGAAGCGCCTTATTCCGCCGGCGTCGTCTCCAGCGCGGCTTTGCGCCCAAAACGCTGGACCACGAAGCGTCCCATCTTCTGGCCGGGCACTTCGATCAGCGTATAGGTGATCCAGGACAGCAGGCACACCACCGGCAAGACGACGACAGTGACGATCGCGAAGCGCAGCGGCGCCGACAATTCGTGGCCGAACTGGGTGATGACCAGAGCCGCGACCGGCTGGAGAACAAGCAGATGGATCAAATAGATACTGAAGGAAAGCTCACCCATCAGATGAAAGAACCGGTTGGCGAGCGTCATGGCGATCTTTCTGGCGACGGTGCCCGCCATTCCCGGCAGCATCCGGTAGAGAACCAGCGCAAAGAAACCCACAACGAGCGCTTCCCGCATCAAAAGCTTGCTCAGCCCATAGCCGCCGCCGAACGGCAGCGCGGCCAGCAGCATAGCCAATGTCAGATGCACGAAAGGCCGCTTTTGCCTTTGATGGACGATGCCCGCCAGCAGCATCCCGCAGAGGAAAATCTGCATCTTCAGCGGCAGGAACGACGGCATCGGAAAATGCACCGACAATTGTCCCATCAAGAACACGATCGCGCTGCCGGTCGCCGCGACCAGAATGGCGCTCCATACCCAGTCAAGCCTGCGGACCAACAGCATAATCGCCGGGAACACTGCATAGAATTGCATCTCCAAGCCAAGGCTCCAGTCGGGCAGCGGCGTGCGATAGGCGAAATTCGGCACCAGGCCAAACAGGAACAGCAGATGGGCGCCGATGTTTTTCAAGCCGCTGTCGAGATAACGTTCGGGCGCCTGCGGCGACCGCAGCAGGAACTCGTCGATGACCATCCTGGACTGGTAGAGATAGGGGCCAAGCGCCAGGGCGGCGAACAGCATGACGTAGAACAGCGGCGCAATCCGGAAATAGCGGCGGGTCCAGAACTTCAGCCAAGTTTCCGGCCTTTGCCAGGGCTCCTTGTCCTGGCGCAGCTGGTAGTGGAACACCATCAGGAAGCCCGACAGCATGATGAAGAGGTCGACGCCGAGATCGGGCTCGCCGAGAATAGGAATATTCCAGCCGGTCAACAGCAGGCAGTGTCCGATGAGCACCCAGATCGCGGCGAGCGCCCGAAGCCCGTCCAGGCACTCGATGCGCGATGACCGGGCTTCTGTCATGCCGGACTCCTCGATAGCCATGTTGCATTGCAGCATGGCTGCTGAGGAAGGAATGTCAACCGTGCCGAAGGAACACGAATTGCGCTCGGCTGTTACGGAAAACGCGGAAGCTGCGATCTCCCCCCTCGTGGGGGAGATGGCCGGCAGGCCAGAGAGGGGCGCGAAGGAACGCCAAGCTCAGTTTCGTCCCCACCGGAATGAGCTGATGGCGGCAATGCAAATTGATCACCAAGGCCGGTGGGGTAGCGCCCCCTCTGCCTGCCGGGCATCTCCCCCACGAGTGGGGAGATCGGCAGCTTCACCGCTTCTTCACCAACCTTGCGTGCCGGCGCCAGTACCACCAAGCCAGCACCCGGTTGCGGAACACTCGTCTCATGGCGCCCATGTCAAACCCCCAGCAGCACGCGGCGCTGGCCGGTCAGATCGCCGGGCGACAAATCGGTCTTCACGGTTCCTGCAGTGCCATCATTGGCCGCAAGCTGAGCCCGTAACGCGGCTTCGCGCGCCTGCACGTCCTTGTCGGCAATGGTCGGTGTCGGCGGCAACGGCTTCAGCGCCGGCGGCTTTTGAAAAAGGCACATGGTTTTCTCCGAAATCAGAGCTTCTTGTCCAGTCGTAGAGCAGAAAGTCCTCGCCGTTCCGGCCATAGCCCGGCAGGCGGCAGCGTTGCGTCGCGCCCAGCCTTGCAAGCCAGCGCAGCGCCAAACCGTTGGCGGCCAAGGCGCGGGCCTCGACCCGCCAGGCGCCGCGCGCGGCAACCTCCGGCCCGAGCACCGCGTGAAAGAACTCCGTAATAGCAGGCACGCAGCGCCTCATCCGGCGCGTGCCCCAGCTCCAGGCGATCCAAAGTCCGCTCCGCTGTTCGGCAGCGCCGAACCCGGCCTCCGGATTGCCGTCGAGCTCGACGACATAAGCAAAGCCCTGCAGCGCCGTCAGCGCCAGCAGCGCCGGCGACCAGTTGTCCAATTGGCAGTCGATTTCGGCCCGATCCTCGGGGCGCAGATTGGCGGCGATGTAGGAGAGGTCGCGCAACGTGGCGGGAATGATGCGGAGGGTCACCTGAACAACCCCAGCGGATCGGCCTGCCCGGCCTTCCGCCGCGCCGCCTTGAATACCGCCGGATCGACCACCGCCTCCCGCAGCATCATCACGCCATAACGGGTCGCGGCCATCAGATCGTCGCGCAGCTTCACCACCTGGCCGTCCCTGCGGTGATAGAGCCGGAACTCCTCGAACCAGGGCAGAAGCGTCGAGAACACCTTGAAGCGGCCGCTCTGCATGCGGTCCAGCATGTCCATCAGTCCGGCCTCGACCGAGACCGACCCGTCGGCGAACTGCGCATGGCTGGCGAGCATGTTCAGCCCATGTGCCGAATATTGCCTGGCAAGTGCGGTGCCGGCACCTTCCAGCGTCTCGCGGCGGCCGTCGCGCGGCCAGGCCCAGGGCAGCCATTCGCCCCACGGTTTCAGCGTCAGCGCCTGCATGGCGGGAGTCTGCTGCGAGGCACGGCAGGCCTTCGTGACATAGACGACATCGGCTTCCGTATCCCAGGTAAGCTCGACCGCGGCCGAGGGATGGTCCCAACCGAAATCGAGTGCGCCGAGCCGCGGCCAATAGCGCGGCAGCCGGAACGGCTCGCAGGCGATCAGCTCCTCGGCCACCGGAAAGATGCGGCCGGAGCCGAGCACCGGAATGCCCTTGGCCCGCGCCTCGCGCTCATGCGCCGGATAGGCGGCAATGATCTCGGCGCGCTGCTGCGGCGTGTAGTGCTCGGCGTCGTCGATGGTCATGAAGGTGACGTGACGGGTCATTGTTTTCACCCTCGCGGCATTGAATCATGGTGGCAGGTGGGACGTATGCTGCTGTTCGGTAAGATGTTTTCATGATGGTGGGACAGCGCCCCCCTCTGTCCTGCCGGACATCTCCCCCTCAAGGGGGTGTTTGGACCGGGGACATCGCGAACAGGTGTGCGAGGACATCGCGAACAGTTTGGCGCGCTTTGCGCTGGGGGGTTCGGGATGCCATTCGAGGACACGAGCGCGATGAAACAG